>NZ_SMKI01000113.1 GCF_004348415.1 Streptomyces hainanensis | reverse complement strand
CCTCTCCCCCTCTCCCCCTCTCCCGCCGCTACCCGAGCAGGTCGCCGCAGTCGGTCCGCTCGGCGCCGGCCGGATCGAGCGCGTTGGCCGTCTCGTGGAAGGCCACCCGGCTCAGCAGGCCGATCGTCGCGTGCTCGGAGAAGTCGATCGGGCACAGGTCCTGGAGCAGCACGTTCCGCACCCCGGGCTCGTCGATGAACTGCGAGCGGTAGGGGGTGACGATCTCGTCGTAGCGGGTCGCGATCACCGTGTAGGTCACGCCGGGCACGGTGTAGCCGCCGGAGTTGAGCGCGGTCATGAAGTCGGAGCCGGCCACCTGCTGGGCCAGGGCGGGCGCGCCGGCCGCGATGGCGTCCTCCAGGCCGGGGAAGACGTCGAGCAGCCGCGTCAGGCCGGCCAGCGTGGTGCCGTTGGTGTTGGGCGCGATGCCGACCAGCGCGTTCACCTTGCCGGCGGCGCCCTGGTGGTGCTTGAGGTAGTAGCGGGGCAGCACGCCCCCCTGGGAGTGGCCGACGAGGTCGACCTCGCGGGCACCGGTCTCGGCCAGCACCTCGTCGACGAACTCCGCGAGCTGGTCGGCCGACTCCTCCATCGGGCCGAGGCCGCCGAGGATCGGCACGCCGGGCAGCATGCCGTAGTCGAAGGAGTAGACGCAGTAGCCGCGGTCGGCCAGGTAGGGCGCGAGGCCGAGCCAGTTGACCGTTCCGTTGGCGCCGGTGCCGTGGACCAGCACGACGGGCCTGGGGTGTCGGGCGGCGGGGGCGCAGTCGTCCTCGTTCCAGCCGCCGGCCGAGGCCGCGGCGGAGGGGACGGCGGCGGTCGCCCCGGCGGCGCCGGGGAACAGGACGAGCGGAAGGGCGACGAGCGCCGCACCGGCCAACAGCCGGGCGCGGCGCCGTAAGGGGCGTTTCCTGGACAGCATGGGGTGGTCTCCTCGCTGAGCGCACTGGGGGGTGGCACCACGCGGTCCGGACCACGGTTACTGCCGAGTACTCGTCAAGTTACGGGCGAGTAACCCGCCTGCCCACCTGCCCGGCGGTGAAGGATTCGGCACGGGAGGACCCCGCCATGGGCACATTCCTCACGCCACGTCCAGGACTCCGGCCGGGCCGGCGGCCCGGGGGCCGAAGCGGCGGCGGGCGCGGTCGGCCGCCGCCTCGGCCAGCCGGCGGCGCTCGTCGCGCGGGTCGAGGGAGAGCTGGCGGGTGGCGTGGGCCGCGTCGGCGAGCGCGTCGGCCCGCAGCACGACCGCCCTGACCCGGGCCCGCTGGAGGCCGAGCGCGTCGTGCAGCGCGTAGGCGACGCCGACCAACGCCGGGGTGTGCGCGGTCGGTTCGGGGAGGGTCCGGCCACGGGTGGTGGCGGTCAGGTCGGCGTAGCGGACGGTCAGGGCGAGCGAGCCGGTGGTCTGGCCCGTGTCGCGCAGCCGGAAGCCGAGCTCGTCGGCGAGGGTGAGCAGCGCCCTGCGGCGCCGTTCGGCGTCCAACTCGTCGTTCGCGAAGCGGTGTTCGGCGATCAGGACGCGGGCGGGGCCGCTGGGGACGACCGGGGTCGGGTCGACGCCCCTGGCCGCCTGGCGGACGCGGCGCGCGGTGGCGGCGCCGAGGATGCGCTGGAGAGTGGCGGACGGCGCGGCGGCGGTCTCGCCCGCCGTCTCCAGGCCGTAGTCGGCCAGCGCCCGCGCGGTCGCGGAGCCGACGCCGGGCAGCGCGGCGACGGGCTGGTCGGCGAGGAAGCCGGCGACCCCGGACGCGGTGTCGGGCACGGCGAACACACCGGGGGCGCGGCCGAGCCGGTCGAGGGCCAGCCGGGCGAGCAGGGGGTTGCCCGCGACGCCGACCGCGCAGTCGGTGCCGTGCAGGGCGAGCACCCTGACCCGGACGAGACGGGCGAGTTGGACCGCGTCCAGGCCGAAGTAGCGCTGGGCGCCCCGGACGTCGGCGAGCGCGGCGTCGGGCGGCAGCGCCTGCACGACCGGGGTGATGCCGTGCAGCAGCCGCAGCAGCGCGGGATAGCGCTCCGGCGGGCAGCCGGGGAAGCGGATGTGGAGCACGGCCCCGGTCATCCGGCGCTCCCCGGGCTGGCGTGCCACAGCTTCCGCGGAGCCGACCCGGTGGAGTCGCCGGCGGGCCGGAGGTCGGCCCACGGGTGGAGGGTGTAGCCGGTCGACAACTCGATTCGTCGCTCCACGACGCCCGTGCCCGCGGTGTCGTCCGGTCCCTCTGTCGACTTCCCGACCTCGCCGTCGCCGCCACCCTCCCCGTCGCCGCCGTCCTCGCCGTCCTCGCCGTCCGACTCGGGCGGCGGGGCCGCGAGCCGTTCAGCGACCGCGTCCAGGCCGCCGGTGCGGCGGAGGTCGGCCAACTCGGCCAGGTTCCAGGCGGCCTGGCCGACCACGCTCAGGGTGCGCGGCCCGCGCCGCTGCACCGTGCCGCGCACCAGCAGCAGCCAGGAGTGGAAGACGGTGTGCGCGCAGGCGGCGTGGCTGTCCTCGAAGAAGGCCAGGTCGACCAGGCCCGTGTCGTCGTCCAGGGTGACGAAGATCACCCGCTTCCCCGACCTGATCGGCGGGGTCTGGGTGGCCGCCTTGGCGCCCGCGACCAGCACGGTCTCGCCGTGCTCCGCGTCGCGCAGCCGGCGGGCGGTGAGCGCGCCCAACTCGTCGAGCAGGGCGCGGTGGTCGGCCATCAGGTGGCGGGAGGTCTCCATGCCGAGCACGCCGAGCTCGGCGTCGAGCCGCTCGTCCGCGTCCAGGTCGGGCAGCCCGGCCGGTGGGGTGCGCGCGGCGTCGCCGAACGGCAGTTGGCGGCCCCCGGCGCCGGCCGCCGTGCCCCGGCGCTGCCGGTACAGCTCGGCGAGGTGCAGCAGCAGGTCGCGGCGGTTGTCGCCGAAGGCGTCCAACGCGCCGACCTTGGCGAGCCGTTCGGCGGTCGGCCGGGCGGGGGCGCCCCGGTTGACCAGATCGGTGAGCGAGGCGTAGGGCCGACCGGCGGCGATCCGTGTCGCCTCCTCCTCGGTGATGCCCTTCACCTCGCTCAGCGCGAGCCTGATCCCCCACACACCGGATTCAGACTCCAGTTCGATTCGATAGGCGGCGTCGGAGGCGTTCACGTCCAGCGGCAGCACCGGCACCCCGCGCCGACGCGCGTCGGCCAGCAGCAGCCGCTTGGGGTACATCCCCGGGTCGTGCGCGAGCAGCCCGGCGTAGAAGGCCGCCGGGTGGTGCGCCTTGAGCCAGGCCGACTGGTAGGTGGGCACCGCGAAGGCGACCGCGTGCGCCTTGCAGAAGCCGTAGGAGCCGAACGCCTCGACGATCTTCCAGGTGCGTTCGACGACGTCGGGCGGGTAGCCGCGCGCCGCGGCGCCGGCGGCGAACCACTCGCGCACCCGCGGCTGCCGCTCCGGGTCGGACAGCGCCCGCCTGGCCTCGTCGGCCATCGCCCGGTCGCAGCCGGTCAGCCGGGCGAGCACCTCGATGATCTGCTCGTGGAAGACCACCACCCCGTAGGTCTCGCGGAGCACCGGCTCCAGGTCCCGGTGCGGGTGGCGCACCGGGCGTCGGCCGTGCCTGGCCTCGATGAACGGCCGCACCATGTCGGCGGCGACGGGCCCGGGCCGGAAGAGCGATATGTCGACGACGAGGTCGTGGAAGGTGCTCGGCTGGAGCCGGCCGATCAGGTCCCGCTGGCCGGGCGACTCGATCTGGAAGCAGCCGAGCGTCTCGGTCGAGCGGATCAGCTCGTAGGTCTCGCGGTCGTCGGGCGGTACCCGGTCCAGGTCGATCCGGGTTCCGGTGGCCCGCTCCGTCTCGGACACGGCGTACGCCATCGCGGACTGCATCCGCACCCCCAGCACGTCGAGCTTGAGCAGCCCGAGGTCCTCCACGTCGTCCTTGTCGAACTGCGACATGGGGAAGCCCTCGCCGCTGGTGGGCACCACCGGGGTGCGGGCCAGCAGCGAGGCGTCGGAGAGCAGCACCCCGCACGGGTGCATGGCGACGCCGCGGGGCAGCGCGTCCAGCGCCTCCACCAGCTCCCAGAACCGCTGCCCCTGCCGCTCCGGGTCGACGCCGCGCAGCTCGGGCAGCTCCGCCAGCGCGGCGCGCGCGTCCCTGGCCCTGATGTGCGGGAACGCCTTGGCGAGCCGGTCCACCTCGGCCGGGTCGACGCCGAGCGCCAGGCCGACGTCCCGCACCGCGTGCCGCACCCGGTAGGTCTCGGGCATGGCGACGGTGGCGACCCGGCGCTCGCCGAAGCGGCCCAGGATCGCCCGGTACGCCTCGAGCCGCCTGGCCGACTCCACGTCGACGTCGATGTCCGGCAGCACGACCCGACGCGGGGAGAGGAACCGTTCCATCAGCAGGCCGTGCTCCACCGGGTCGGCGTTCGCGATGCCCAGCAGGTGGTTGACCAGCGAGCCGGCCCCCGAGCCGCGCGCCGCGACCCGGATGCCGAGGCCCCTGATGTCGTCGACGACCTGGGCCACGGTCAGGAAGTAGGAGGCGAAGCCGAGCGTGGCGATGGTCGCCAGCTCCTCGTCGAGGCGGGCCCAGCGCTCCGGGTCTCGGTCGTAGCGGCGCGCCACCATGCCGGCGGCGCAGCGGGAGCGCAGCACCCGGTCCGCGGTGCGGTGGGCGGCGCCGACCAGGTGCGGCTCGGGGAAGCGGACGCCGCCGATGCCGAGGTCGTGCTCCGGATGCACCCGGCAGGCCGCCGCGGTCTCGGCGGTGAGGTCGAGCAGCCGGCGGGCGGTGGCCGGGCCGAACCCGGCGGCCTCGGCGATCCGCTCGGCGGCCCTGGCCATCTCGTCCGGCCCGCGCAGCCAGGCGTCGCCGCCGTCCAGTGGGCCGCGCGGGTCGATGGGCCGCAGCCGGCGGGCGGCGTCCAGCACGTCGGCGACCCGGCCCTGTCCGGGGTCGGCGTAGCGGACCCGGTTGGCGAGCACGGGCGCGACGCCGACCTCGGCGGCGAGCCCGAGCGCGCGGGCCGCCGCGCGCAGCGGGCCCGCCGCGTCGACCTCGATCCGCAGCGCCTCGTCCCCGAAGACCTCGCGCCAGGGCGCGAGCAGCCGCGCCGCCAGGTCGGGGCGGCCGGCGGCCAGCGCGCGGCCGGTGGGGGTGTCGGGGCCGAGCAGCACGGTCAGCCCCGCGCCGTGCGTCTCGGCCCAGGGCAGCACGGGCCGCGCGCCGGGCCCCGCGGCGTGCGCGGCGGTGACCAGCCGGCAGAGCTGGGCCCAGCCGGCCGCGCCGTCCCTGGCGAGGAAGACCGCCCGGGGCGCGGACTCGTCGAGGAACGCGCCGCCCCGCACCGGCGTCCCGCGTCGCCGCCGCTCGGGTGTGCCGCCGGGCTGCGCCACGGCCAGCTCCACCCCGAACAGCGGCCGCACCCCGGCCCCCACGCACGCCCTGGCGAACCGCACCGCGCCGCCCAGGGTGTCCCGGTCGGTCAGTGCCACGGCCGCCATGTCGCGCTCCGCGGCCCGCTCGGCGAGCCGCTCCGGATGGGAGGCCCCGTAGCGCGCCGAGAACCCGGACGCGACACGCAGATGAACGAAGTCCGTGGACATCCGCACCTCCCGTCACGCCCGGCCCCCCTGTCCCAGCACCGTTTCCGGTCCACCATAAACCAGCCATCGAACATCCGTACGATTACGGTGAACGCGCAGGTCACCGGCGGTTCGGCGACGATCAGCGGCGGCCGAAAACGAACGCCCCAACTCCCTTCGCCCACACGACGATCGACGGTCGGCGCGGCCGCCTCACCCCCGGTTCATGCCGCTGACAAGTTCGGGGCCGAGGTGGCGGGAGAGGACGGCGAGCAGCGGCGGGGGCGGCTCGTCGGGCGCGATCTTGTAGGTGTGCACGACGCAGGTCCGCACCGGGTGGGTCGGCCCGCCGTCGGGATCGCCCGTGGTGTTGGCGAACAGGGGCCGCCGCTGCGTGCCGGCCAGCGCGAAGGCCACCAGCGGCGTCCGGTGGTCCTCGTGCCAGTAGTGGTCGGCGACGGCCTTGTTGCCGTAGTCCAGCCGCGGGAAGACCACCGCCACGTCCTCCCGCCCGTACGGGGCCGCCCGCAGCGCCGGCAGCACGTCGAGGATCGCCTCCCCGGTGGCCAGCAGCCGCGCCTCCTCGTACGAGTCGCCCCAGGGCGGCGGCTCGTCGTCGGACTCCAGCCACTCCGGGTACTCCTCCGTGCGCAGCACCGTCCCGACGGGCGGCCGCTTCCAGCGGGCCTCCCCGCTGACGCTCCCCCAGTTGAGGCTGGCGTTGACGCACAGCGTCCCCGCCAGCAGCGACCAGGGGGTGCGCACCACCCGCTCCCTGGCCAGGTCGACCACCAGCCGCCCGAAGACCTCGCGGTCGACCAGCGCGGGCGCGGCGGGCGCGAAGAACGTGTCGGTCCAGATCCCCATGGCCCCGTTGTAGTGAGCCGCCGCCCCGGACGCCAACGCTTTCCGGTTAGGCTGCCCGGGTGGCCGCTCCCCCTCACCCCCCGATCGACCTGGTCGTCTTCGACTGCGACGGCGTGCTGGTCGACAGCGAACCGCTCGCCCTGCGGGTCTGTGTCGAGCTCGGCGCGGAGCTGGGCTGGGCGCTGACCGAGCACGAGATCGTCGACCGGTTCCTGGGCCGCTCCGAGCGCGCCGTCCAGGCCCAGATCGCCGAACGCCTCGGCGAGGTGGCGGCGGCCACCTGGTCCGAGCAGTACCGGCTGCGGCTCGCGGAGATCGTCGACGCGGAGCTCACCGAGGTGGCCGGCATCAGCGAGGCGCTGGCCGCGATCACCATCCCGCACTGCATCGCCTCCAGCGGCGGCCACGACAAGATGCGGCGCACCCTCACCCGCACCGGGCTCCACGACCGGTTCGCCGGCCGCATCTTCAGCGCCTCCGAGGTGGCCCGCGGCAAGCCGGCCCCCGACCTGTTCCTGCACGCCGCCGAGCGGATGGGCGTCGAGCCCGCCCGCTGCGTGGTGGTCGAGGACAGCCAGTACGGCGTCCAGGCCGCCCGCGCCGCCGGCATGCGGTCCTTCGGCTACGCCGGCGGCCTCACCCCGGCCGACTGGCTGGCCGGCCCCGACACGGTCGTCTTCGACGACATGCGGAAACTGCCGGTGCTGCTCGGCCTGCTGTAACCCTCGCCGTAGCCCCCGCCGTAGCCCCCGGGCGCCTCCCGGGGGAAGGCGCGGCGGTAGGCGCCGGGCGACACCCCGAGCTGCCTGAGGAAGTGGTGGCGGAGGTTGTTGGCCGTGCCGAGGCCGCTCAGCTCCCCGACCTTCTCGATCGGGAGGTCCGTCGACTCCAGCAGCTCCCGGGCCCGCCCCAGGCGCTGGTTCAGGAGCCACCGCAGGGGCGTCGTCCCGGTGGCCGCCCGGAGCCGCCGGTAGAACGTGCGCGGGCTCATGGCGGCCCGCCGGGCCAACTCCTCGACCGTCAGCGGCCGGTCCAGGTGGGCCCGGGCCCAGTCGAGCACCGGGCCGAGCCCCTCGTCGTCCCTGGCGGGCACGGACAGCTCGACGAACTGCGCCTGACCGCCGGGCCGGTGGGCGGGCACCACCATGCGGCGGGCCAGCTGGTTGGCGACGTGCGCGCCGAGGTCGCGGCGCACCAGGTGCAGGCACAGGTCGAGGCCGGCGGTCAGCCCGGCGCTGGTGAGCACGTCGCCGTCGTCCACGTACAGCACCGACTCGTCGACGTCCACCTTCGGGTACCGCTCGGCCAGTTGGGCGGTGTGCATCCAGTGGGCGGTGGCGCGACGCCCGTCGAGCAGCCCCGCCTCGGCGAGCGCGAAGGCCCCGGTGCACAGGGAGACCATGCGGGCCCCCGCGTCGTGGGCCCGGCGCAGGGCCGTGACCAACTCCGGTGCCAGCGGCCTGCCCTCGTCGACGCAGGAGTCGGGCACCGAGGGCACGATGACCGTGTCGGCGTCGACGAGGCCGTCGAGCCCGTGGCCGGTCCGCAGCGTGAGCCCGGTGCCGGCCGTCCCTCCGTCGCCCGCCCCGGTGCCGCAGAGCCGCAACTCGTACCAGGGGTCGGCCAGATCGGGCTGCGGCTTCCCGAAGACGGTGCACGGGATGCTCAGTTCGTACAGGTCCCAGGAGGGGACCCCGATCTCCTCGGCCACGACCACCGCGACAGAACCGACGCTCATGGCCCGAAGGGTATGGCAGGAATGTGGTGGCCGCCGTCACCGGTGTCACTTCTCCCGCTCGCCGCGCGCTGCGAGCGTGTTCCGTACGTGATCACCGCCGCGTGCGGACGAAGGACGTAGGAGAAGTCGTCGACATGAACACCGATCGCCAGGCCGTCACCGTCATCGGGTTGGGCTCCATGGGCTCGGCGCTGGCCGCCGCGCTGCTCGACCGGGGCCACCCGACCACCGTGTGGAACCGGTCCGCGTCCAGGGCCCGACCGCTGGTCGACCGGGGCGCCCGCCTGGCCGCGACCCCGGGGGAGGCGGTCGCGGCGAGCCCGCTCACCCTCGCCTGCGTGCTGGACCACCCGGCGCTGCACGTGGTCCTCGACCCCTTCGCCGCCGCGCTGGCGGGAAGGACCCTGGTCAACCTCACCACCGGCGCTCCCGAGCAGGCCCACGAGGCCGCCGCCTGGGCCGGGTCCCACGGCCTCGACTACCTCGACGGCGCGATCATGACCACCCCGCCAGGCGTCGGCAACCCGGAGACGATGTTCCTCTACAGCGGTTCGTCCGCCGTCTTCGAGGCCCACCGCCCGACGCTGGCGGCCCTGGGCGACCCCCTCTACCTGGGCGCCGACCCGGGCCTGGCCTCCCTCTACGACGCCGCGTTGCTCGGCCTGATGTGGTCCACCATGACCGGCTGGCTGCACGGCACCGCGCTGGTCGGCGCGGAGGGGACGCCGGCCACGGCCTTCACCCCCGTCGCGCTCCGCTGGCTGACCGCCGTGGCCGGATTCCTCACCACGTACGCGCCGCAGGTGGACGCCGGCCGCTACCCGGGCGACGACGCCACCGTCGACGTGCAGATCGCGGCCATCGACCACCTCGTCCACGCCGCGGCGGCCCGCGGCGTCGACAACGCGCTGCCCGAGCTCCTGAGGTCGGCCATGGAGCGGGCCAGCGCCGCCGGCCACGGCTCGGACAGCTACGCCAGCGTGATCGAGGTCCTGAAGAAGCCGGCGGACGCCAGGTGACCACCGCCACCGTGTCGTGGCCGGAGCTGCTGGCCGCCGCCGCCGACCGCTGTCTCGACGTCCTCCTCGAAGGCGCCGACCAGGACTGGTCACGCCCCGCCCACGGCCTCGACTGGAGCTGCCGCGAGACGCTCGACCACCTCGCCCTCGGGCTGGTCGGCTACACCGGCCTGCTGGTCTCCCGGCGCGACGACCGCTACGTCACCCTCTTCGCCTCGCTCGACCCCGCGGCCCCCGTGCCGGACTGTCTCGACGGTCTCCGCATCGCCACCGCGCTCCTCACCGCCACCGTCCGCGACACGACCCCCGACGCGCGCTCCTGGCACCCCTGGGGGCACTCGGACGCCACCGGTTTCGCCGCCATGGGCATCGTCGAACTCACCCTCCACACCCACGACATCGCCCGCACCCTCGGCCTGCCGTGGGACCCGCCGGACGACCTGGCCTCCGCCGCCCTCGACCGGCTCTTCCCCGACGCGCCGTCAGGGCACGGCCCGTCCGACACCCTGCTGTGGTGCACGGGCCGCGCCTCGCTCCCCGACCTGCCCCGGCGCACGTCCTGGCGGTGGGACGGAACCGTGCGCGGGCGGCGCGAGCCGGCGAGCCCCGCCGGGTAGCCGGGCGCCTCACGGCACCGGGGCCGCCCCGGAGAGCAGGCCGGCGCCGCGCAGGTCGGACCAGAGCGCGGGGGGTAAGGCCCGGGTGAGCAGGTCCGCGCTGGCGGTGATCTCCTCGGGGCTCCGCGCGCCGACGACGACGGACGTGACGGCGGGGTGGGCCAGCGGGAACTGGATGGCCGCCGCGAGGGGCGGGACGTCGTGGCGTTCGCAGATCGCGCGGAGCGTGCGGACGCGTTCGGCGAGGGCCGGCGGGACGTCGCCGTCGGCGTGCGGGGCGGCCAGCAGGCCGCCCTGGTAGACGCCGGCCGCGAGGACGGCGACGCCACGGTCGACGCACAGCGGGAGCAGGTCGTCCAGGCCCGACTGGTCGAGCAGGGTGTAACGGCCGGCCAGCAGCACGCAGTCGGGGCCGGGGGCCGGGGCCTCGCGGAGGAAACGGGCGGCGACGTCGGCGTGGTTCACCCCCAGGGAGACCGCGCCGACCGTGCCCCGGTCGCGCAGCTCGGCGAGGGTCGGATACGCCTCGGCGAGGGCCGTCGGGTAGTCCAGGTCCGGGTCGTGGACGTGCAGGACGTCGATCCGGTCCAGGCCCAGCCGCCTCAGGCTGTCCTCGACCGAACGCAGCACCGCCCGCCGCGAGTAGTCGAGGCGCGGCCCGACGCCCGGCGGCGGATCCGCCCAGATCGGCTGGGTGTCCCGGCCACCCGGCTCGATGAGCCGTCCGACCTTGGTGCAGAGCACGTAGTCGCCCCGGCGCCTCGGCCGCAGCGCCCGCCCCGCGCGCTCCTCGGAGCGGCCGTAGCCGTACACCGGCGCCGTGTCGAACAGCCGCACCCCCAACTGCCAGGCCCGGTCGACGGTGGCCAGGGCCCGCGCCTCGGACACCGGCCGGAACATCCCCCCAACCGACGCGAGCCCGAGCCCGAGCCGGCTGACACTCACCCCACTACGCCCCAACATCACCCGCTCGTCGGCTCGCATCCGTCACCCTTTCCGCGCCGTCCCAGGTGGCGGGCATGATCGGGGCATGAGTGAGATCGTCCTGATGTCGGACCCCGCCGTCACCGCCATACCCGTCGCCGAGTGCGGCGAACACCTGGTGGACGTCCGCGACCATGCCCCGCCGCTGCTGGTCGACGCGCGACGGCGGGACCCCGCAGGGGCCTTCGCGCACCTGCGGGAGGGCGTGCTGGCGCGACTGCTGGACGCCCAGGCCCAACTCCCGGACGGCCTGCGGCTGTTGTTCGTCGAGGGATACCGGCCACTCGCGCTCCAACGGCGGTACTTCGAGGCGTACGCCGGGCAGCTGCGGGCCGACCGTCCCGCGTGGTCCGACGACCGGCTCCACTCGGCGGCCAGCCGGTACGTGTCCCCGCCGGAGATCGCCCCGCACAGCGCGGGCGCGGCCGTCGACCTCACCCTCGCCGACGCCCGCTACGGCCCGGTGGAGGCCCCCCGGGCGACGCGGTAGAGCACGGCGGGACGCGGTGGCCCCTCGGGCGCGGTGGGGTCGTCGAAGTCGTCGGCCGGGTCGCGGCTCATGCCGATCCGTCGCGCCCGGTACGCGGTTCGGTCACGCGGCCAGCCAACCCGCGTTCCGCTCCGGGCCTCTCACCGCCTCACCAGGCCGGGGGCCTGGGCTGGTCGTCGGACTCGGTCTCCGCCGGCCAGGCCGGGTCACGGTCCGTCCGGACCAGGACCCCGGGGTCGGGCGGAAACCTCTCGTCGTGCGGCTCGAAGTGGACCCGCCGCGTGCGGGGCAGCGGAATCTCCACCAGCCTGCCGTCGTGGATCATCCACAGCCCGAAGCAGTCGTCCTCCTCGTCGTGGATCAACACCTGCACGGACTCTGGCCGGGGCCACGGCAGGGACTCCAGGTGCCTCAGCAGCCCGGACCGGGTAGCCATCCGCACGAACTCCGCGCCCCAGCCGAACCCCCCGAGCCCACCGGGCCGTATCTCATGGAACGTGCCGCCCCAGGTGCGCGTCCCGTCCGGCCGGGTCAGCGGTTCCATGACCTCGTCCGCGTCCTGCGCCAGCACGATGACTTCGGCGATCCTGCTCATGCCGGAATGCCAGCACCCGCCACCACGCCGTCGCAACCACATTCAGCCGGCCTCGCCCCGATCCAGGTCGCGCCGACCTCAGGCGGCCCGGTCGGTAGCGGCGACGCCCAGCCGGGCGGCGCCTTCGGCGAGCAGGCGGCCGAGCAGCAACGCGTCCGGCGCCACGGCCGTGACCAGGGCGGCGGGGCCGGCCAGCGGGGCCAGCACCGCGGTCTCCGACAGCACCCGCGCCTCGGCCGGCTTCTCCTCGAACACCGGGTCCACGACGAGGAGTTGACCGACGGCACGGTGGCCGCCGAGCACCGCGCCGCCGTCCCAGCCAGGGGCGCGGGGGCCGAGGGAGAGCTCCTGGTCGAGCAGCGGCCGGCCGGCGTGGCGGACGACGAGCCGGGAGGTGAGTCGGCCTGGTTCCTCCCCGGCCCGTCCCAGGACCAGCTGTTCGCGCAGTACCAGGCGGGCGCCGGCCGCCAGCTCCACCCGGGTGGTGGTCCGCAGGTCGCTGCCGGCCACCGAGATCAACGGCTCCGGCAGCCAGCGCAGTTCGCCGCCCTCCCGCACCGTCAGCGTCACGTCGTAGGCGGCCGGCTCGCCGTCCGGGCCCGGCAGGGCGACGGTGGCGGCGGCCGAGGTGACCCGCAGCGCCGCGTCGGGCCCGGCCTCGGCCGTCAGCCTGAGCCGGTCGCCGCCGAGCGGGCCGCTCATCGCGCCGACGACGGTGACCTGCGTGTACGGGCCGGCCGCGCGGGTGCGGCGCAGCGCCAGCGGCCCGTCGCCGCGCAGCAGCGGCAGCGAGCCGTCGGCCGCGGCCACGATCCTGGCGTGGGCGGTGACGCCGGCGCCGCTCACGCCGCCGCCGGGGCCCAGGCGGCGAGCCGGGCCGACACCCAGTCGGCGACCGGCCGGACGCCGTCCTCCTCCCGCAACGAGGTGAACGCGACCGGCAGTTCGCCGCGTTGCGCCTTCGCGTCGCGGGCCATGGCCGCCAGGTCGGAGCCGACGTACGGCGCGAGGTCGGTCTTGTTGACGACGAGGAGGTCGGCGGTGGTGACGCCGGGGCCGCCCTTGCGCGGGATGTCGTCGCCGCCGGCCACGTCGATCACGAAGATCTGGGCGTCGACCAGGCCGGTGGAGAAGGTGGCGGTGAGGTTGTCGCCGCCGGACTCGACCAGCACCAGGTCAAGCGGCCCGGTCCGCTCCTCCAACTCCTCCACCGCCTCCAGGTTGGCGGAGATGTCGTCGCGGATCGCGGTGTGCGGGCAGGCGCCGGTCTCCACGGCGACGATCCGCTCGGCGGGCAGCACGGCGGCGCGCAGCAGGAAGTCGGCGTCCTCGCGGGTGTAGATGTCGTTGGTGACGACGCCGATGGCGAGCCGGTCGCGCAGCGCGCGGCAGAGCGCGGCGACGGTGGCGGTCTTGCCCGAGCCGACCGGGCCGCCGAGCCCGATGCGGAGCGCCCGGCTGCCGGGCTCGGCGGCCTGGTGGGCGGCCTGGTGGGTGTGCCGGTGGGGGAAGGTCTCGGGGTGGTCGAGGTGCATCTCGCGGTGCTCCTAGGATGCGAAGAGGCGGACGGGCCAGGCGGCGTGGGCCTCGGCGCCGATGTCGAGCAGCGGGGCGGAGGCGGCGGGCAGCGCGTCGGGGTCGCCGAGGGCGGCGGCCTCGGTGGCCAGGTCCGCGACCCGGTCGACCTCGTGGGCGAGGCGGGCCAGCACCGCGGTGGCGGCGAACGGGTCCGACGACAGCAGTCGGACGGTGGCACTCGACGGGCCGCTGACGGCGTCGTAGGCGGCGGCCCGGGCCGCGTCGCCCGGGGTGAGCCCGGCGGCCCGGGCGGCGAGCCCGAGCACCACGGGCTGGTGGAGGCCGCCGCGGTGGGCGGCGGCCAGCGCGTCGAGCTCCGGCGAGGGCCAGGTGGCACGGGCGGCCCGCATCAGCTGCCGGCCGAGCCTGCGCGCCGTGGCGCGCAGCGCCGGGGACGGGGTGCGGGCGTCGGCGGCGGCGTCGAGCGCGACCGGGTCCTGGCCGCCGCAGGCCGCGGCGGCCAGCGCCGCCGCGACCAGGCCGGCCGTGTGCAGGCGGCCCCGGCAGAACTCCTCTAGCGAGTCGGGCCCGCTGATCCGCCCGGCGCGCACGGCGGCCTCCGCGCCGCCCGAGTGGGCGTGCGCGCCGGCCGGGAACCTGCCGTCCGCCAGCAGCAGCAGGGCGGCCCTCACCGGCGACCGCCCGTCGGAAGAGGTCCCATCAGATCGGCCCCGTCATCAGAAGAGGAAGTACCGCTGTGCGAGGGGCAGTTCCGCGGCCGGTTCGGGGACGACCGGCTCGCCGTCGATGGTGACGGTGAAGCTGTCGGGGTCCACGGTGACCGCCGGTGTGGCGTCGTTGAGCCGCATGTCGGCCTTGGTGGTGTGGCGGGTGTCGCCGATGGTGACGAACCGCTTGTCGAGCCCGAGCCGCTCGTCGAGGCCGCCGTCCAGCGCCAGCTGGGTGACGAAGTTGACCGAGCCGGACGCGGCCGCCCGGCCGAGCGCGCCGAACATCGGGCGGGGCAGCACCGGCTGCGGCGTGGGGATGGAGGCGTTGGCGTCGCCCATCTGGGCGTAGGCGATCTGGCCGCCCTTGAGCACCAGCAGCGGTTTGACCCCGAAGAAGGCCGGCTCCCACAGCACCAGGTCGGCCAGCTTGCCCGGCTCGACGGAGCCGATCTCGTGGTCGAGGCCCTGGGCCACCGCCGGGTTGATGGTGTATTTGGCGACATAGCGACGGGCCCGCAGGTTGTCGGCGGCGCCGTCGCCCGGCAGCGCGCCGCGCCGCCGCTTCATCACGTGCGCGGTCTGCCAGGTCCTGGTGATCACCTCGCCGACCCGGCCCATCGCCTGGGAGTCGGAGGAGATGATCGAGATCGCGCCCAGGTCGTGCAGGATGTCCTCGGCCGCGATCGTCGTCGGCCGGATCCGGGACTCGGCGAAGGCCAGGTCCTCGGGCACCGCCGGGTTGAGGTGGTGGCAGACCATCAGCATGTCGAGGTGTTCCTCGACGGTGTTGACGGTGTGCGGGCGGGTCGGGTTGGTGGAGCTCGGCAGCACGTTGGGCTCGGAGACCACCGTGATGATGTCGGGCGCGTGGCCGCCGCCCGCGCCCTCGGTGTGGTAGGCGTGGATCGTCCGACCGGCGATCGCGGCCAGGGTGTCGGCGACGAAGCCGGCCTCGTTGAGGGTGTCGGTGTGGATCGCCAGCTGGGCGCCGGTCTCCTCGCAGACGGTCAGGCAGGCGTCGATCACGGCCGGGGTGGCGCCCCAGTCCTCGTGGATCTTGAAGCCGACGGCGCCGCCGCGCAGCTGGGCCCGCATCGCCTCGTGCGAGACGGTGTTGCCCTTGCCGAGCAGCCCGAGGTTGATCGGGGCGCCGTCCAGCGCCTCCAGCATCCGGGCCAGGTGCCAGGAGCCGGGCGTGACGGTGGTGGCCTTGGAGCCCTCGGCCGGCCCGGTGCCGCCGCCGATCAGGGTGGTGACGCCGGAGGCCAGCGCCGTGTCGACGATGGTCGGGGAGATCAGGTGGACGTGGGCGTCGACGCCGCCGGCGGTGAGGATCCGGCCGTTGCCGGCGATCACCTCGGTCTCCGGGCCGATCACCAGCTCCGGGTGCACCCCGTCCATGGTGTCCGGGTTGCCGGCCTTGCCGAGCGCGGTGATCCGGCCGTCCCTGATCCCGACGTCGGCCTTCACGACGCCGGTGTGGTCCAGCACGACCGCGCCGGTGATCACGGTGTCCGGGGTGCCGTCGGCACGGCTGGCCCGCGACTGCCCCATGGACTCGCGGATCACCTTGCCGCCGCCGAACACGGCCTCCTCGCCGGCCCGGCCCGGGCCGCCCGCGAGGTCGTCCTCGATCTCGATCAGCAGGTCGGTGTCGGCGAGCCGCACCCGGTCCCCGGTGGTGGGGCCGTACAGGTCGGCGTACCGCTGTCGGCTCAGCTCAGCCATGCGCCCTCCTTGGGTTCACTTCTCCGCCCACGCGGCACGTCGTCGGGGTAGCGGCCGACCGGCGCCCGGCAGCCGCGGGTGCGACGTTCACAGGGCACCTCCGGTCTCGCCGCGCAGCCCCGGCACGATCCGGCGGCCGGCCAGCGGCACGAGCTCCACCTCGACGGGGATGCCCGGCTCGAAGCGGACGGCCGTGCCGGCGGCGATCCCGAGCCGCAGGCCGTGGGCCGCCGCCCGGTCGAAGTCGAGCCCGGGGTTGGCCTCGGCGAAGTGGTAGTGCGAACCGACCTGGATCGGCCGGTCGGCGACGTTGCGGACGGTGAGCCGGGTGACCGGTGCGCCCTCGTTGAGCGTCACCGGCGTCTCGGCGTACAGGAACTCTCCGGGAATCACGGTGCCTCCCCCGCGCTCAGGCGATGGGCTCGTGGACGGTGACGAGCTTGGTGCCGTCCGGGAAGGTCGCCTCGACCTGCACGTCCGGGATCATCTCGGGGACCCCGTCCATCACGTCGGCCCTGGCCAGGATCCGACGCCCCGAGTCCATCAGCTCGGCCACGGTGCGGCCGTCCCGCGCGCCCTCCAGCACGTGGGCGGTGATCAGCGCGACCGCCTCCGGATGGTTGAGCAGCAGCCCACGGGCCCGGCGCTTGGCGGCCACGTCCGCGGCCACGTGGATCAGCAGTCGCTCCTGCTCGTGCGGGGTCAGCTGCACGCCGGCCGCCCTTCTCTCAGGCTCTCTCGGGTGATCGCAGGCTGTGGAGGTTAGTTCGATCCGGTTACGGTGGCGTTACCCCACCGCCGTGACCACCGCAGTATCCCGTGGCACCGGCCGCTCCGGTGTGACCGGCGTCAAAGAAGTGGCCGCGGTCGGGCCCGGCGGTGCAGGGTAGGAGAGCGGGACGGACGCATGCACCGCAGGTGCATCCGAAGCGAGAGGAAGCCCATGAAGATCGGGATCGTCGGAGCCACCGGACAGGTCGGCGGCGTGATGCGCGGAATCCTGGCCGAGCGGAAGTTCCCGGTCGACCAGCTCCGGCTGTTCGCCTCGACACGGTCGGCGGGCAGCACGCTGCCCTGGCAGGACGGCCTGATCACCGTGGAGGACGCGGCCACGGCCGACTACTCCGGCCTGGACATCGTGCTCTTCTCGGCCGGCAAGGGCACCGCGAAGGTGCTCGCCGAGAAGGTCGCCGCGGCCGGCGCCGTGGTGGTCGACAACTCCTCCGCCTGGCGGATGGACCCCGAGGTGCCGCTGGTGGTCTCCGAGGTCAACCCGCACGCCGTGGCCCGGCGCCCCAAGGGCATCATCGCCAACCCGAACTGCACCACCATGGCCGCCATGCCGGTGCTGCGTCCGCTCCACCACGAGGCCGGCCTGACGTCCCTGGTGGTCGCCACCTACCAGGCGGTCTCCGGCAGCGGCCTCGCCGGCGTCGCCGAGCTCGACAGGCAGGCGCGGGCCGCCGCCGCCCAGGACATGGCCCGGCTGGCCTTCGACGGCACCGCGGTGGACTTCCCGGCCCCGGAGAACTACGCGCGCCCGATCGCCTTCAACGTGCTCCCGCTGGCCGGCGCGATCGTCGAGGACGGTCTCGCGGAGACCGACGAGGAGCAGAAGCTGCGCAACGAGAGCCGCAAGATCCTGGAGATCCCCGACCTCAAGGTCTCCGGCACCTGCGTCCGGGTGCCGGTCTTCAGCGGCCACTCGCTCCAGATCAACGCCCGCTTCGAGCGCCCGCTCTCCCCCGAGCGCGCCACCGAGCTGCTGTCCGCGGCGGAGGGCGTCGAGCTGTCCGACGTCCCCACCCCCCAGCAGGCCGCCGGCAACGACCCCAGCTTCGTCGGCCGCATCCGGCGCGACGAGACGGTGGAGCACGGCCTGGCACTCTTCGTCTCCAACGACAACCTCCGCAAGGGCGCGGCCCTCAACGCGGTCCAGATCGCCGAGCTCCTCGCCGACGAACTGCACTGACGGCCGGCGCCCACC
>NZ_SMKI01000112.1 GCF_004348415.1 Streptomyces hainanensis | reverse complement strand
ACCCACCTATCCACCCAGCCGACCGGCCGGCCCGGGCCCGAGACCCACTCGGCTCAGGCCGGCCGGTCGGCTTTCTCCACCGGCCGCTCCGCCGGTGGCTGGAAGCCGGGCAGCCCCGCCTCCAGCTCGTCCCGCATCCGCACCCGCGCCCCCAGCTGGCACAGCACGCCGATCGTGCTCAGCGTGACCCGGTGGATCAGCAGATAGGAGGGCGGCAGGTTCAGCCGGCGCCCCAACTGGTGGGCCGCCGACCGGGGATCGGCGATCCGGGCCGCCTGCTCCCGCAGCCACTCCCGGCTGAACGCGAACTCCGCCACCCGGGCCGGCTCGATGATCGGCAGCAGGTAGTCGAGCACCGCGCCCGGATCCAGCTCGATGGACGGCTTCACGAAGCCCTCGGCCACCAGCCGCCCGTACACCTCGTCGGCCCGCCCGTCGAGGGACATCCGCAGCGCCTCGCCGATCACCGGCGGCAGCCCACCTGGCAGCCGGTTCACCGCGCCGAAGTCCATGACGCCGAGCCGCCACGAGGACACCGGCTCGCCCTCGGGCCCCGGCACCAGCCGGAAGTTGCCCGGGTGGGCGTCGGCGTGCAGCAGACCGGTGCGCGCCGTGCCGGAGAAGAGGAAGCGCGCCAGCAGCTGCCCGGCCCTGTCCCGCTCCTCCTGGCCGCCCTCGCCGATCACCCGGGACAGCGGGATGCCCGAGAGCCACTCGCTGACCAGCACCTGGTCCCGCTGGTACACCACGGCCGGCACCAGCACCCCGGGATCGCCCCTGAACTCCTCGGCGTAGGCCTGCTGCGCCGCCGCCTCCAGGGCGTAGTCCAGCTCCTCGGCGACCCGCTCCCGCAACTCCTCGATCAGCGGCTTGAGATCCATGCCGGGGATCAGCGGCCCCAGCAGCCGGGCGAACCGGCCCAGCTGCGTCAGGTCGGAGAGCAGCGCCTCGCCCGCGCCCGGGTACTGGATCTTGACGGCCACCTCGCGGCCGTCGTGCCAGACGGCCCGGTGCACCTGCCCGATCGAGGCGGCGGCCGCCGGCCGCTCGTCGAACTCGGTGAACAGCTCCCGCCAGTCCGGGCCGAGCCGCTCCGCGAGCACCGCCCGCACCGAGGCGGTCGGCATCGGCGGGGCCGCGTCCTGGAGCTTGGTCAGCGCGGCCCGATAGGGCCCGGCCACCGCCTCGGGCAGCGCCGACTCGAAGACCGAGAGCGCCTGGCCGAGCTTCATCGCGCCGCCCTTGAGCTCGCCCAGCACGCTGAACAGCTGCTGGGCGGTGCGCTGTTGCAGCTCGCTGCCCACCCGCTCGGCGGACCGGCCCCCGATCCGCTTCCCGAGACCCCAGGTCGCCCGGCCGGCGAAACTCAGCGGCAGGGTGGCGAGCTTCGCCGTCCTGGTCACCGCCTTACGGGGTAGGTCAGACATGGTGTCCCCTCCAACTCCCATATGTCGCGCCCCGAACCAGGCGGTCATCGCAGTTCTACCCAGTCATTGTGGCCCCTGGTCACGGCGCGCGGGCCGGCTGGGCCGCGGGACAGGGACACTCCGCGTGCGGCTCGACGGGCTGGTCGGTGAGCGTCGGGCCCGGCAGCGCCACCTCCGTGCGGGCGGCGGGGCCGCGCGGCGCCGTGCCGTCGAGGAAGCCGAGCGCCGCACAGGCCGCGAGCCCGGCCACCGCCGTGGCCAGCGCCCCGTCGCAGGCGGGCACGCCGGCCGAGCGCGCGTTGCGCCACTGGCCCACCAGCAGCGGCCAGCCCGGCTCGGTGCGGGCCCGGCCGCGCAGCAGACACCCCGCGCAGCCCGTGGCGCCCGGCAGCACCAGCGGCCCCACGAACCCGGTGGCCTCCACCACCCCCGTGTAGAGGTGGGGCGTGCCGGCCGCGACGAGTTCCTCGGCCACCGCCGGATCGGGCGCGTAGGCCGCCAGACCGTCCCGTGGGGCGAAGATCACCAGCCGCGCGCCCGCCGGCTCACCGGGGCGCGCCGCCGCGTCCGGGGGCGCTCCCCTGGCCCGACGCCACGGGGTCGCCGCCCGCAGCATGCCGCGCGCCGCCACCGACCTCCGCTGCCCGACGTGCTCCGCGCGCAACCCGGCCGCCGCGAGATCCACCGACTCCACCCGGCCGCCGTCCACCACCTCAACGCGCCCCACCCCGGCCTGTGCCAGCGCCAGGGCCACCGCGAGCCCGACCCGACCGGCGCCCCGGACCTGCACCCAGGCCCGCCGCCGGTCGAGCAGCCGCCGCAGCCCGCCGCCGGGCTCCGGATCGAGCAGCGAGAGCGACGCCAGATCCGGCCGCAGCACGTCGGTGACCTCCGCCGCCGCCTCGCGCTGGGCCGTCGCGTCGTCCAGCACGCCGGCCGCCGCCAGCTGCCTGGCCAGCCGGTCGGCCGCCGCCCGGCCCAGGCCGAGCGAGGCGGCCGCCTCCCGGAGGGTGGGCAGCCCCCGGGTGCCGTCCAGCAGGGTCAGGAACATCTCGGTGGCCGTGTCCAGCGGGCCGAAGAGCACCGAGTGCGAGGGGGTGACTCCGTAGCGCACGGTGTGCTTGTCCCGCCAGCTGCGGCGGAGGGCGGGCTTGATCATGGGATGCATGGCGACATGATGCGACCGGACAGAGGTGGCAGGTGTGATGTTTTCCACAGGAAGCAGAGATAGTCCTATAAATGGGGCGTTCCTGTGGACGGTTGGTTCGGGCACCGCTCCGACCGGCTTCGACAGGCGGGACATATCCGGTTCGTACCGGGTAACGTCGAGGTGTGCCCGGCGAACCGCTGAACACCGCCGGCCCGCCGCAGCGCATCCCCTCGGCGGGCAGGATGGCGCTGGACACCCACCGGCACCCGCGCGAGCACGCCCCCGACCGGGGCGCCCATGATCAGGTCGAAGTGCGCCGCAGCTCGCGTCGCCGCCGCACGGTCTCCGCCTACCGCGAGGGCGATCGCACGATCGTGTTGATCCCCGCGCGGATGACCGTCGACGAGGAACGGCGCTGGGTCTCCGTGATGCTGGACAAGCTCGCGGCCCAGGAGGATCGTCGGATCATCGACGACGACGAGCTGGCGCGCCGCGCGACCGAGCTCTCCGAGCGCTACCTCCAGGGGCATGCCCGGCCCGACAGCGTGCGCTGGGTCACCAACCAGAACTCCCGTTGGGGCTCCTGCACGCCGGCCCTCGGCAGCATCAGGCTCTCGCACCGACTGCAGGGCATGCCGGAGTACGTCGTCGACTACGTCCTGCTGCACGAGTTGGCCCACCTGCTGGTGCCCGGCCACGGTGCCGACTTCTGGCAGTTGCTCGACCACTACCCGCGCACCGAACGGGCCCGGGGGTTCCTGGAGGGCGTGGTCGCCGCGGAGCGCCTGCCGTACATCCCCTGGCTGCGATCCTGATCTTTCCCCGGCCACCACTCACCGTTGTCGGTGCCAGCGGCTACGCTGGCGACGCCGAAGGTTCGTGGTGTTCGGATGGGGGGATGGACGTTCCGCATGGTGGCGCACTTCAAGCGTGGCCAGAAGGCCAGGCTCAGTGACCTGACGCTCGGCACCGACCTGTACGTGGGCGTGCAGATATCCGGGCCCGGGCTGGTCTTCGACATCAGCTGTTTCGGTCTCGACGCGGCCGAACAGCTCTCGGACGACCGCTACTTCATCTTCTACAACCAGCCGAAGTCGCCCGAGGAGTCGCTGCAACAGCTGGGCGCGCAGGCCGGCGACACCGAGTCGTTCCGGATCACGCTCGACCGCGTTCCGGAGTCGATCCACCGGCTCACCTTCACCGCGACGATCGACGGTGACGGCACGATGGCGCAGGTCGCGCCCGGCTGTCTGCGGATCGTGGCGGGTGGTGACGAGGTCGTCAGGTACGCCTTCGACGGCTCGGAGTTCAGCACCGAGCGGGCCGTGATGCTGGGGGACTTCTACCGCAAGGACGGCTGGCGCTTCGCCGCCGTCGGCCAGGGCTTCGACGGCGGCCTGGCCGCGTTGCTGACGCACTTCGGCGGCGAGGTCGAGGACGACGAACCGCCCGCCACGGCGCCGCCGGCCGCGCCGGCGGGCCAGCCGCCCGCGTTCGCCGTCCCGGGGGCCGCCGGTGCCGGTGCCCAGGCGCCTCCGGCGCCTGGGCAGGGCGGCGGGTTCAGCCCGCCGCCGTTCGGCGGTCCTCCTGGTTCGCCGCCGCAGGCGCAGCCTGTCGGCGCGGGCACACCGGCCGCCTTCGGCGGCCCGCCTGGCGGCGTCGCCGGACAACCGCCGGCCGCGCCGCCGTTCGGCGGCCAGCCCGGCGCGGCGCCGCAGGTGCCCGGGCAGCCGGTGCCGCCCGGTGGCGGGTTCCCGGTCCCGCCGGGGCCGCAGCACGCCGGCGCGGGTGGGCCGGCGGCCTTCGTCGGCCAGCCCGGCGCCGGCATAGGGCAACCGCCGCCCGCGCCGCCGGCGCCGCCGTTCGGCGGCCATCCGGGCCAGCCCGGCGGCGGGTTCCCGGCGCCGCCGGGGGCGGCCCAACCGCCGCCGCCCGCATCGCCCTTCGGCGGTTACGCGCCGCCACCTGGCGCGGGTGCGGGGGGTTACGTCGCGCCGCCAGGCGCCGGTGCCCCGGCCGGGCAGTTCGCCCCGGCCGGCGGTGCGGCCCCGGGGGCGTTGACCGGGGTGCTCGACGCCTTCCGCGGGGTCAGCGACGGCCGCCGCTGGAGCCAGCAGAACCCGCAGCTGATCCGCGTCGACCTGACGCACGGCGGCGGGCAGCCCGTGCTCGCCCGGCAGGGCAGCATGGTCATGTACCACGGCGACGTCGACTTCGGCTACAAGAGCCAGGGGCTCATGGGCCGGATGACCCGGTGGGCCACCGGCGAGGGCATGCCCTCGCTGATGCGCTGCACCGGCAACGGCCAGGTGTATCTGGCCGAGGAGGCCGTCCGGCTGCACCCCGTGGAGCTCCAGGGCGACGCGATCGTCGTCGCCTCGCAACACGTGCTGGCCTTCGACGAGTCCCTGGAGCCGGAGGTGCGCAGGATCGACGGCCACGGCATCCCCGGCGGCTCGCTGTTCGCGCTCCAGTTCCAGGGCCACGGCACCGTCGTCATCACCACCCACGGCGAGCCCCTGGTGCTCCCCGTCACACCGATGACCTTCGCCGACGCCAACGCGATCGTCGCCTGGTCGGCCGGCGCGCAGGTGCTGGTCGCCAACCAGGTCCGGCTCCGCCGCCACGCCTACCCGGGGCACTCCGGCGAGACCACCCAGCTCCAGTTCCGCGGCGCCCCGGGGAACTTCGCCATCGTCCAGCCCTACGAGATCTGACGGGAGCCCGTGATGGACCAGCGCATGATCGCGGGATACGCCCCCGCCGCACCCACCGCCCGGATGGGGAACCACGGCCCGACCATCGCCCGCGTCGCCATGCAGTCGGGCAACGACCTGTTCGCCAGGACGGGTTCGATGATCGCCTACGAGGGCTTCATCCAGTACGAGTCCAACCCGGCCGCCTTCGGCCAGGCCATCGCGGGCCGGCTCTCCGGCGAGAGCGTCCCGCTGATGAAGTGCTTCGGCGACGGCCTGCTCTACCTGGCCGACTACGGCGCCAACGTCGTCTGCCTCCCCCTCGACAACGACAACCTGTCGGTCAACGCCACCAACGTCCTGGCCTTCGACGCCCACCTGGAGTGGGGCGTGCAGCGGGTCAGGGGCATCGCCAAGTTCGCCGGGCAGGGCCTGTTCAACATCGGGATATCCGGCACCGGTTGGGTGGCGGTCACCAGCCGGGGCATGCCAGTCGTCGTCGACTGCGGCCAGGCCGGCGAGACCTTCGTGGACCCGGACGCCCTGGTCGCCTGGTCCACCGGCCTGGAGGTCAGCGGCAAGCGCAGCTTCAAGGCCAGCTCGCTCCTCGGCCGGGGCAGCGGCGAGGCCTACCAGCTGGCCTTCTCCGGACAGGGGTTCGTGGTGGTCCAGCCCAGCGAGGACAGCACCGAGCGGCTGGGCCAGTAGCCGTCGGCAGCCGAGGACACAGGACGAGCCAGGAACACAGGGGGACACCGGCGTCATGCAGAGCCCGATCTTCAACCACACCGTCAACCAGACCGAGGAGCGCTTCGCCCCGCAGGGCGCCCACATGGTCCGGGTCAACCTCTCCCGGGGCGGCGACGTGCTCGCCAGGACCGGCAGCATGGTCGCCTTCGAGGGCATGGTCGAGTTCGACGGCGAGCACCAGTCGCTCCACCAGCAGCACAGCCAGTGGGCCACCGGCGAGACGCTGCCGCTGATGCGCTGCTTCGGCCAGGGCGCCGTCTACCTGGCCAACCTGGCCCAACACGTGCACGTGCTGGACATCGACCACGAGGGGCTGACCGTCGACAGCTCCTACGTGCTGGCCCTCGACGCCCACCTCCACTGGGAGGTCGTCGCCGTCGAGAGCCAGTACGGCATCGCCGGCGCCGGCGCGTACAACCTGGTCATCGGCGGCCAGGGCAAGGTCGCCATCACCACCTCCGGCTCCCCGCTGGTGACACGGGTCTCCCCGGACCGCTACGTCAGCGCCGACGCCGACGCGGTGGTGGCCTGGTCCTCCTCGCTGCGGGTGCAGATGCAGGCCCAGACCAGCAACCGGTCGGTCTTCCGGCGCCGGGGCAACACCGGCGAGGGCTGGGAGCTCAGCTTCATGGGCGACGGCCACGTGGTGGTCCAGCCGAGCGAGCTGCTGCCGCCCGCGCACACCTCGTTCGGCGAACAGCTCGGCGGCCAGTTCCAGCAGGGCGGCACCCCCGGGCTGCACCAGGGCGGCGCCTGGGGCCCGCGGTAGCGCCGCGGGCCGGCCGCCCGCCCCTCACAGCAGCGCGCGGGCCCGCTCCAGCAGCCGCACGACCGACTCGTCGGCCACCGCCGCCACCTCGTCGTACGGGAACCAGCGCAGGTCGAGCGACTCCTCGCTGATCACGGCCCGGGCGCCGGCCGGCGCCACCGCCGCGTACTGCACGTCCAGGTGGACGGCGCACGGTGTGCGGTGCCGGTCGAGGCCGGCGGGCGCCGGCAGCAGCCGAAGCCCCCCGATGCCCGACTCCTCGGTGGCCTCGCGCAGCGCGGCCCCGGCCAGCGTGGTGTCCGTGGGCTCGCAGTGGCCGCCGGTCTGCAGCCAGGCACCGATCTTGGGGTGCAGGGTGAGCAGCACCCGGCCCCCGGCGGGGTCGATCACCAGCGCGCTCGCCGTGATGTGGCCGGCCGCGCAGCCCCGCCACACGCCGTCGGCGTGGGTCCCCAGATGCCGCCCGTAGGCGGCGCGAAGCTCGTCCTGCGCCGCGTCGGGCGCCGACCACTCCCGCAGCACGCGGCTGGCGTCCTCGTGCAGACTCACTCGCCCCGGCCGCCCTCGCCGTCGGAACCGCCCTTGTCGTCCCTGCCCTCGCCCTTGCCCTCGCCCTCGGCCGGACCCTTGCCGCCCTTGGCCGGACCCTTGCCGCCCTCGGCCCGGCCCTTGTCGTCCCGGTCGGCGTCGCCGTCCTTCTCCAGGCGCGGGCCGCCCTCACCCGCCGCGTCCCCGAGCATCCGGTCCAACTCGGAGAAGTCCAGCTGCTCGCGGTGCACGAAGCCGTCCGGGTCGTCCAGGTCGGCGGCGGTGGGCAGCATGTCGGGGTGCGCCCACAGCGCGTCCCGCCCCTGGGCGCCGCGGGCGTCCGTGAGCGAGGCCCACAGCCGGGCCGCGTCCCGCAGCCGGCGCGGCCGCAGTTCGAGCCCGATCAGCGTGGCGAACGTCTGCTCCGCCGGCCCGCCGGTGGCCCGGCGCCGCCGCAGCGTCTCCCGCAGCGCGGAGGCCGACGGCAGGTGCGGCTCGGCGGCCGCGAACACCACCGCGTCCACCCAGCCCTCCACCAGCGCCAGCGCCGTCTCGAGACGGGCCAGGGCCGCCTTCTGCTGCGGCGTGTCCTCCGGCTGGAACAGCCCCTGCTGAAGCTTCTCCTGCATCTCCTCGGGGCGCGACGGGTCGAGCTGGCCGACCAGGTCCTCCAGCTTGCCCGTGTCCACCTGGATGCCCCGCGCGTAGCCGTCCACCGCGCCGAACAGGTGCGACCGCAGCCACGGCACGTGCGCGAAGAGCCGCTGGTGGGCCGCCTCGCGCAGCGCCAGATACAGCCTGACCTCCTCCTGCGGCACGCCGAGGCCGGCACCGAACGCCGCCACGTTCTGGGGGAGGAGCGCGGCCCTGCCGGCCGGGCCGAGCGGCAGCCCGATGTCCGTCGAGCCCACCACCTCGCCGGCCAGCACGCCCACGGCCTGCCCGATCTGGGTGCCGAACATGGCCCCGCCCATCGAGCGCATCATGCCGAGCAGCGGCCCGGCCATCGCCTGCATCTCCTCGGGCATCACATCACCCATGGCCGCGCCGACCCGCTCGGCCACCGGGTCCACCAGCTCCCGCCAGACCGGCAGCGTCGCCTCCACCCACTCGGCGCGGCTCCACGCCACCGTCGAGCCGGAGCCGGACGGCAGCGAGGTGACCCCGTCGAGCCAGAGGTCGGCCAGCCTGACGGCCTCCTCGACCCGGGCACGCTCGGGCGACGACACGCTCTCGTCCCGCGAGCCGTCCTGCGCGCCCTGCGCCACCGTCTGCCGGGCCACGGACCTGGCCAGCTCCCAGTTCACCGGGCCGCCCTCGTACGACAGCATCTGGCCGAGCTGCTGGAACGCCGCCCCCAGGTCCTGCGGGTTCATCTGGCCGCCGGCGCCCATCGAGCCGAACAGCGCGGCGAGCGGGTTGTCCGCGGGCCCCTGCCCACCACCACCCTGCCCCCCGTTGCCACGCTTCTTGCCGGATTCACCATCATCCGGCTCCTCGGGAAGGCCGAATCCGAAGGGAAAGTCACTCACGGGAATCCTCGGCTCTGTGTGTCGGACGGAACCAACGTGGCTGCCCGATCGCTGGTCTCTGCCTCCAGCCTAGACACCTCTCAGGCAGGATGGGCGTGCGCACGTCGTACCTGAAACAACCACTGGAGAAGTCCTGTGAGTTCCCCGGAGCCAGCCGTTCGCGCAGCGCGAAACGGCCCCGCGGCCCCGCTGACCGTCGCCGTCACCGGAGCCGCCAGCGGGGTTGGCGCCCTGCTCACGGAGCGTCTGCTGGCCGCAGAGGAGGTGAGGCGGGTGCTCGCCCTCGACGAGCGCATCGGCGACGCCAGGGGTGCCGAGTGGCACACCCTGGACATCCGCGACCCGGCCATCGCCGAGCTGCTGCGCACCTCGGGTGCGGCCCGGGGTTCGCTGCGGCACGACGGCGCCCGTGATCGCGACCGCGACCGCGAGACCACCTCGGGCCCGGTGGACGTGGTGGTGCACCTCGCCCTCGACCTCGACCTGGAGTCCGACCCGGCCGCCCGCACCGCCTACAACGTGCGCGGTGCCCAGACCGTGCTCACCGCCGCCGCGGCGGCCGGCGTGCGGCGCGTCATCCTGTGCACCTCGGCCATGGTCTACGGCGCGTTGCCCGACAACGACGTGCCGCTGGCCGAGGACGCGGAGCTGCGCGCCACGGCCGACGCCACCTGCGTCGGCGACCTGCTGGAGATCGAGCGCCTGGCGCGCCGCGCACCGCGCGCCCACCCCGGGCTCAGCGTCACGGTGCTGCGTCCCGCCGTCCTGGTCGGCGGCACGGACACCGCGCTCACCCGCTACTTCGAGTCGCCCCGGCTGCTCGTCGTCGCCGGCTCCCGGCCGCGCTGGCAGTTCTGCCACGTCGAAGACCTGGTCAGCGCCCTGGAGTTCGCGGTCCTCGACAAGGTGGAGGGCGAGCTCGCGGTGGGCTGCGACGGCTGGCTCGAGCAGGAGGAGGTGGAGCAGCTGACCGGCATCCGCCGCATGGAGCTGCCGCCCTCGGTGGCGCTCGGCGCGGCCGCCAGGCTGCACCGGCTCGGCCTCACGCCGTCCCCGGCGGGCGACCTCGCCTACACCATGCACCCCTGGGTGGTCAGCGGGAGCAAGCTGTACGAGGCGGGCTGGCGGCCGGGCTGGAGCAACGAGGAGGTGCTGGCCGAGCTGCTCAACGAGGTCGCGGGCCGGCACACCGTGGCCGGCCGGCGGCTCGGCAGGAAGGACGCCGCCACCACGCTGGGCGCCGCGGGCGCCACGGTGGCCCTGGTGGGCACGGCGGCCCTGGTCAGGCGGGCCAGGCGCAGCCGGCGTCGTTGAGAGGGCGCGCGATGGGGCAGCATGTGTCCATGACTGGTCCCACGACGCACCCGCAGCGCACCGAGCAGATCCAGCTGCTCGCCATCCGTGACACCCCGCTCTCCTTGGACGAGGTCTTCGCCGCGGTGGGCCACGACCGGGCCGGCGGCACCGCGTTGTTCGTCGGCACGGTCCGGGACCACGACGGGGCCGTCAAGGGGCCGGCGGTCACCGAACTGGCCTACTCGGCGCATCCCAGCGCGGAGGCCGAGCTGCGTCGGGTCGCCGAGAAGATCGTCGCCGACTTCCCGGTGGAGGCACTGGCCGCGGTGCACCGGGTCGGCGACCTCGGCGTCGGCGACCTCGCGGTGATCGTGGCCGTCGCCTGCCCACACCGCGGCGAGGCGTTCGACGCCGCGCGCCGGCTGATCGACGACCTCAAGCGGGAGGTCCCCATCTGGAAGCACCAGTCCTTCGTGGACGGCACCCAGGAGTGGGTGGGGGCCTGCGCATAGGCCTTGTCGGGCGGGATTTCAAGAGATGACCAAGCTCACTACTCCGGTTGCGTAACTCGTTCCCACGACCGAGCGTTGGTGGTACGTCCGCCGGAGGTGGGAGGTAGGTCATGGCGGTTCTCGTGTGGCTGCTGATTCCCGTCGCAGGCGCGCTGGTGGCCGGGCTCTGGAGCACGTGGGCCACCCGCCGCGGCGTCAATCACCGGGGCGTGCGAGATAAGGCGGGGGTGCGCGGCTACGAGGCGTTCCGGGCCGCGATGGAGCGGGCCCCGGCGGACGGCTGACAGCACCGTCACGTACTGTCAAGGCATGCCACGCCGCACCGCGACGCTGCTGACGTCGATCCTGCTGCTGATAGGGCTGCTCTGCGCCGGGGTACTCATCAACGTGCCCTACGCGGAGATGTCGCCCGGTCCCACGGTCAACACGCTGGGGGACCACGACGGCGAGCCGGTGCTCAACATCGAGGGCCACGAGACGTACGAGACCTCGGGTCACCTCAACATGACGACGGTCCGCGTCACCGGCGTCGACTACCGGATGAACCTGCTGGAGGCGACCGCCGGCTGGCTGGCGGCGGACGCGGCGGTGGTGCCCTACCGCACGCTCTATCCGCAGCACGTCTCGGCCGACCAGGTCGAGCAGCAGAACGCGGAGGAGTTCTCGGCGTCCCAGGAGAGCGCCAAGGTGGCGGCGCTCGAGGCGATCGGCTACGACATCCCGGCGCAGACCATCGTGGCCGCGGTGGTCAAGGACAGCCCGTCCGAGGGGCGGCTGCACGCGGGGGACGCGATCGTCGCGGTGGACGGCACCAAGGTCACCGAGCCAGGGCAGGTCGCCGAGCTGGTCACCGAGCACCGGGCGGGCGAGGACGTGGTCTTCACGATCGTGCCGGCGGACCGGGCCAGGGAGGCCCAGGAGGCGGGCGAGGAGCTGCCGTCCGACACCGAGGACGTCACCATCACCACCGCCGCGGCCGACGACGACCAGCGGGCCATCGTCGGGATCCAGGCCGGGGTCACCCACACCTTCCCGTTCACGATCGACATCAAGCTGGCGGACGTCGGCGGTCCGAGCGCCGGGCTGATGTTCGCGCTGGGTCTGATCGACCGGCTCACCCCGGAGGACCTGACGGGCGGCGCCTTCGTGGCCGGCACCGGCACCATCGACGACGAGGGCCGGGTCGGGCAGATCGGCGGTATCTCGATGAAGGTCATCGCGGCCCGGGAGGCCGGCGCCGAGTATTTCCTGACCCCCGAGAACAACTGCGCGACGGCCGCCGAGAACAGGCCGGACGGTCTGACGCTGGTGAGCGTCGCCACGCTCGACGACGCGTTGGCCGCGCTGGAGGACATCAGGGCGGACCGCACCGACGACCTCCCGCTCTGCTCGGCGGACTGACCACGGAGCAGAGCGGCACCGGGCGGAGCCGCGCCGGGCAGAGCCGCGCCCGGCGGGCTCCGGGCGCGGCCCGCCGCCCTACTCCTCGAACGTGGTCGCCAGCGCGGCCGCCAGGCCCGGCACGAGGTCGGGGCCGGTGAGCACGTCCTGCGGCGAGTCCTTCTCACGCATCCGCAGCGCGGACTCGCGCCGCCCGTCCCGCAGCACGGCCACGGTCATCCTGACCTCCTGCCGGTCCGGGTGTTCGGCGACCCAGTCGGTCAGCGCGGCCTCCGAGAGCCCCTCGGGCAGCGCCTCCTCGGCCGACGGCGGCAGCATCAGCCGCTCGACCGCGAGCGCGCAGCCGGCCACCTGCTCCGGCCACGCGATGGTGGCGAGGAACTCGTCGAGGGGCACGCCGGGCGGCAACTCGTCCTGTTCCACGGGGGTCAGGGGGCTGTCGCCGCCGAGGTCGAGCTGTTCGGCGAGCGCGGGCTCCTCGGCCCGCAGTCGTTCCGTGTCGACCAGCGCGAACAGCAGCGCCGGGCGGTCCCAGCCAAGCCCCGCGACATAGTCGTCGATTTCGAGCACCGCCCTGGTGAGCGGATCGGTGGCCGGCGCTGCGGCCATGGGTGCGTCGGGGGTCGTGTTGTCCATGGGCCCTATCGTGCCGTCTCATACCCCGAAATCGGGAACCGAGTAAAGCTTGAGTAAGTTAGTCCGAGTGGGCCGCACGATGTCCGATGGGAGGTTGTTCGGCCTGACAACGACCGCAGCGATTCTTTGAGGTGCGCACCTTGGCTTTCCAGATGCCGGACCGGGGCTCGGGCCGTGGTCCCAACGGTCCGAACGGACCCCGGGGTCCGAGAGGTCCCGGCGGCCCGCGGTTCAGCGTCGGTCGTCCTTCCCGAGGGGCCAGGAGTCTGCTGATCACGGCGGCGATTCTGGCCGGACTCGCCATTCTCTTCGCCATGTTCGCCGGATTCTGGACGAACTGGCTCTGGTATGACTCCGTGGGATACACCAGCGTGTATCGCACGGAGCTGCTGACCAGGGTCCTGATGTTCGCCGTCTTCGGCGTCGTGATGGCGCTCGTCGTCGGGTTCAACATCTGGCTGGCGCATCGGCTTCGGCCGCCGCTGAGCGCCATGTCGATGGAACAGCAGAATCTCGATCGTTATCGAATGGGTATCGCCCCCTTCAAGAGGTGGGTGCTGATCGGCATTTCGTTGGTGATCGGTCTGATCGCCGGCGGTTCGGCCTCCGGCCAGTGGCGCACCTGGCTGCAGTGGGTCAACGGGAAGTCGTTCGGCGTCGAAGATCCCCAATTCCACCGAGATGTCTCGTTCTACACCTTTGACTACCCCTTCTACCGGTTCATCCTGGGCTTCGCCTTCGCCGTGATCGTGCTCTCGCTGATCGCGGCCGCGTTGACCCACTACCTCTACGGCGGCGTGCGGCTGACCACGCCGGGCAGCCGGATCACCCAGGCGTCCACCGCGCACCTGTCGGTGCTGCTCGGCCTCTTCGTGGCGCTCAAGTCCGTCGCCTACTGGCTCGACCGCTACGGGCTCGCGCTCAAGGGCGGCGACCTCCGCAACGCCGAGGGCTGGACGGGCCTGCGGTACGTGGACGCCAACGCCTACCTGCCGGCCAAAACGATTCTGACGATCATCGCGGCCATCTGCGCGGTGCTGTTCTTCGCCGCCGTGTGGCGGCGCGGCTGGCAGCTGCCGGTGATCGGGCTCGGCCTGATGGTGCTGTCCGCGGTGCTGATCGGCGGCGTCTACCCGGCGCTGGTCCAGCAGTTCCAGGTCCGGCCGAACGAGCAGGCCCGCGAGACCCCGTACATCGCCAAGCACATGGACGCCACGAAGGACGCGTACGACATCGCGGACGCCAGGATCGAGGACTACTCGGGGGTGAGCGACGCGGATCCTGAGACCCTGCGCAACGCGGTCACCTCCACGGCCAGCATCCGGCTGCTCGACCCGAGCGTGGTCTCGCCCACGTTCCAGCAGATCCAGCAGGTCCGCGGGTACTACCAGTTCCCGGGCACGCTGGACGTCGACCGGTACCCGATCGGCGAGGACGGCGCCGAGCAGGACACCGTGATCGGTCTCCGCGAGATGAACGTCAACCAGATCCCCGAGCGGAACTGGATCAACGAGCACTTCCGCTACACCCACGGTTTCGGCGTGGTCTCCGCCAGCGGCACCAACGTGCCGGGCAACGGCCAGCCGGACTTCACCGAGCGCGACCTGCCGCCCACCGGGGAGCTGAGCGACCTCGGCGAGTACGAGCCGCGGATCTACTTCGGCGAGTACACCACCCAGTACTCGATCGTCGGCGGCCCGCAGCAGGAGATCGACTACGCCGGCGAGGACGGCGAGGTCGAGTACAGCTACACCGGCGACGCCGGCGTCGGCCTCGACAACTACTTCGTCCGCGCCGCCTACGCGCTGACCATGGGCGAGCCGCAGATCCTCTACTCCGGCGCCATCGGCGACGGGTCCCGGATCCTCTACAACCGCACCCCCAAGGAGCGGGTGGAGGCGGTGGCCCCCTGGCTCACCATCGACGGCGACCCGTATCCGGCGGTGGTGGACGGCCGGGTGCTGTGGATCGTGGACGCGTACACCACGTCCAACGGCTACCCGTACTCGTCGCGCACCACCCTCGGTGACGTCACCGAGACCTCGCTGACCGAGACCCAGGGCGACGTGATCGCCCAGGAGAACCAGGTCAACTACATCCGGAACTCGGTGAAGGCCACCGTCGACGCCTACTCGGGCGACGTGGAGCTCTACGAGTGGGACGAGCAGGACCCGGTCCTCCAGACCTGGCGCAGCGCGTTCCCCGACACCGTGCACGACCGGGACGAGATCAGCGACGACCTGCTCGGCCACCTCCGGTACCCGCAGGACCTGTTCAAGGTCCAGCGCGACCTGCTCCAGCGCTACCACGTGGAGAGCGCCGACCAGTTCTACAGCGGCTCCGAGCGCTGGCAGGTGCCGGACGACCCGACCCAGCAGGGCCAGTCGGTGCCGCCGTACTACCTGAGCATGCGGATGCCCGACCAGGACAGCCAGGTCTTCTCGCTGACCACGACGTTCACGCCACAGGGCAGAGAGACGTTGTCGGCCTACATGGCCGTCGAGGCGGACGCGAGATCCGAGGACTACGGCACCATGCGGGTCCTCACCCTGCCGTCCAACACGACGGTCTGGGGTCCACAACAGGTGCAGTCCAGGTTCAACTCCGATCCGGACATCGCCAACGAGATCAACATCCTCCAACGCGGCGACTCCGAGGTGGAGTACGGCAACCTGCTGACGGTGCCGCTGGAGGGCGGGCTGCTCTACGTCGAGCCGGTCTACGTGCAGGGGGCGAGCACCGAGTACCCGCTGCTGCGGAGGGTCCTGGTCACCTACGGCGAGGAGACCGCGTTCGAGGACACCCTGGGCGAGGCGCTCGACCAGGTCTTCGGCGTGACCGAGTCCGGCGAGGAGCCACCGCCGCAGGAGGAACCCGGCGAGGGCGAGGAGCCGCCGCCGGACGAGGGCGAGGAGCCGCCGCCCACGGACGCCACGTTGGAGGAGGCCATCGACGAGGCCACCCAGGCGTGGCAGGAGAGCCAGGAGGCCTTCGAGGCGGGCGACTGGGGCGCCTACGCCGAGGCCCAGGAGCGGCTCGAGGAGGCCTTCGGCCGAATCGAGGAGCTCGAAGGGGGCCAGCCGGCGGAGGAGCCGTCCGAGTGACGGGCGACAACTGATGAGGGGCCGGGAGACGGTGACGTCTCCCGGCCCCTCCTGTCGTCTCCCACCTCGGCCTTCACCAATGCCGTCCAGCGCAGGCACAGTTCACACCCGTCACCTCGTCAACCTTGCGCATAAGTTCGGCGGTTGCCGCTGGTGCTTGGTGACCTGCTCTGACAGTGTCGAACGGCATACTGCGTGACGTCCCAGGACAACTCCCTGCCCGTGAAGGCGTTTGGGGGTTTCCATGTCGGGAAGTCGATAAACCGCTGAAGTGACTTCACTGGCTGCGGTATACCAGGTGTACGCAGGTTTCAGGTGGTGCGACTATGGACCTTATGGGGGACAACGCGAGGTTCGAGGGCAGTCGTGCGGCTGCGCGCGAGGGCGCGCGGCTGTTGCGCCTGGGCGACCTGGACCACGCCGAGACGCCGCTGCGCACCGCAGCGGCGGATGGGGAGCGGTCCGCCGCCAACAATCTGGGGGTTCTGCTGTACCAGTCCGGGCGCGCCGACGAGGCGGCCGAGTGGTGGCGGACGGCTGCCGTCGCCGGCTCCTCGCCCGCCGCCCACGCGCTCGGCCGGCACCACCGCGAGCGCGGTGACGAGGCGGCCGCCGAGTACTGGCTGCGGCAGTCCGCCGAGTCCGGGCACGCCTCCGGCGCGTACGCCCTGGCCGACCTCCTCGACCACCGGGGGGCACCGGGCGCCGACAAGTGGTTCCGTGCCGCCGCCGAGCGCGGCCACCGGGAGGCCGCCTACCGCTACGCCTGCCTGCTGGCCAGGCGCGACACCACCGCGGCCGAGGGCTGGTTCCGGCAGGCCGCGGCCCGCGGCCACCGGCGCGCCGCGCTGCGGCTCGGCACGTCGCTCGAGGAGCGCGGCGAGCTGGCCGAGGCCGGCCGCTGGTACCAGGAGGCCGCCGAGGCCGGCGAGCCGCGCGCCGCGAGCGCGCTCGGCTTCCTGCTCCGCGACGGCGGCGACGCGGCCGCCGCCGAGCGCTGGTGGCGGCGCGCCGCCCGGGACGGCGACGGCCCGGCGGCCAACGCGCTGGGCGCGCTGTGCGCCGAGCGCGGCGAGCGGCAGGAGGCACAGCGCTGGTACCGGGCCGCGCTCGACGCGGGCGACACCAACGGCGCCTTCAACCTGGCGCTGCTCTGCGCCGGCCTGGGGCGGATGGCCCAGGCCGAGCAGTGGTACCGGCGCGCCGCCTACGCGGGCCACCGCGAGGCGTCCAACGCGCTGGCCGTGCTGCTGCTGCAGCGCGGCGACGCGGCCGGCGCCGAGCCGTGGTTCTCCAAGGCGGCCGAGGCCGGCAGCGTCGACGCGGCGTTCAACCTCGGCATCCTGCACGCCGGCCGGGACGAGACGGCGCAGGCGCGGCACTGGTACGAGCAGGCCGCGGCGGCCGGCCACCCGGAGGCGGCGCTGCAGATCGCCGTCGAACTGCTGCGGGCCGGCGGCTCCGAGGCCGACCATCGGCGCGCCGAGGAGCACCTGACGCGGGCCGCCGAGGGCGGCAGCATCGAGGGCGCCTTCCGCCTCGCGGTGCTGATCGAGCGGCGCGGCGACGAGGAGGCGACCGAACGCTGGTACACGGCGGCGGCCGAGCGCGGCCACCGCCGCGCCCAGGTCCGGCTCGGCATGCTCGCGGCCGCCAGGGACGACGTCGTGACGGCGGCCCACTGGTACCGGGCCTCCGCCGAGGCGGGCAGCCGCAACGGCGCGTTCAACCTCGGGCTGCTGCTGGCCCGCGAGGGCAGCGAGCCGGAGGCCGCGCTGTGGTGGCGCCGCGCCGCCGAGTCCGGCCACGGCCGGGCGGCGCTGCAGCTCGCGCTGCTCGCCTCCCGGCGCGGCGACCTCGCCGAGGGCGGCACCTGGTGCACGCGCGCCATGGAGCTCGGCCCCCCGGAGGTCACGGCGCGGGCGGCCCGCCTGCGGGACGCGCTCCGGCAGGAACTCACGGCCTGACCGGCGTAGCCGCCTACCGTCTGTCCGTCGCCGGCCGCGGGACGGTGTCGCGGGGGTTTCCCCCACCCGCCCAC
>NZ_SMKI01000111.1 GCF_004348415.1 Streptomyces hainanensis | reverse complement strand
GTTTTGGAGGGTGCGCACCAGTGCTGGCAGACTGGAGCGTCGGCCCCGGTTCACGGCGCGCATCCCGCGCACCGACCCGGCGCCCTCCCGAACCTAGGAGACACCGTGAAGCGCGACATTCACCCGACGTACGTCGAGACCCAGGTCAGCTGCACCTGTGGCGCGTCGTTCACCACCCGCTCGACCGTGAGCGGCGGGACGATCCGGTCCGACATCTGCTCGGAGTGCCACCCGTTCTACACCGGCAAGCAGAAGATCATGGACACCGGTGGCCGCGTGGCCCGCTTCGAGGCGCGCTTCGGCAAGAACGCCGGGTCGAACCGGAAGTAGCGACCCCGACGGCGCCGGGCCCGGCCGCCCGTCCTGGAAGACCAGGCGGCGGCCGGACCGGCGCCTTTCGCGTCCTCAAGGGGGCGCGCGTCCCCTCAAGTCACCGTTACGCAGAGCTCAGGAGCAGCCACGATGTTCGAGGCGGTCGAGGAACTGGTCGGCGAGCACGCCGACCTCGAGCGACGGCTCGCCGACCCCGCGATCCACGCCGACCAGGCGACGGCGCGCCGGCTCGGCAAGCGGTACGCCGAGCTGACCCCCATCATCGCGGCCTTCCGCGCCTGGCGCGGAACCGGTGAGGACATCGAGACCGCCCGCGAACTCGCCGCGGAGGACCCGGAGTTCGCCGACGAGGTCAAGCAGCTCCAGGCGCGCCGCGAGGAGTTGACCGACGAGCTGCGGCTGCTGCTCGTCCCGCGCGATCCCAGCGACGACAAGGACGTCATCCTGGAGATCAAGGCCGGTGAGGGCGGCGACGAGTCGGCGCTGTTCGCCGGCGACCTGCTGCGGATGTACCTGCGGTACGCGGAGCGCGTCGGCTGGCGGACCGAGATCATCGACGGCAACGAGTCCGACCTCGGCGGCTACAAGGACGTCTCGGTGGCCGTGAAGAGCCGCGGCACCCCGGCGCCCGGGCAGGGCGTGTGGGCCAGGCTCAAGTACGAGGGCGGCGTGCACCGGGTGCAGCGGGTGCCGGCCACCGAGTCCCAGGGCCGCATCCACACCTCGGCCGCCGGCGTGCTGGTGCTGCCCGAGGCCGAGGACGTCGAGGTCGAGATCAACCAGAACGACCTGCGCATCGACGTCTACCGCTCCTCGGGGCCCGGCGGCCAGTCCGTCAACACCACCGACTCCGCGGTCCGCATCACCCACCTGCCCACCGGCATCGTCGTCTCCTGCCAGAACGAGAAGAGCCAGCTCCAGAACAAGGAGCAGGCACTGCGGATCCTCCGGGCCCGGCTGCTGGCCGCCGCGCGCGAGGAGGCCGACCGGGAGGCGTCCGACGCCCGCCGCAGCCAGGTGCGGACGGTGGACCGCTCGGAGCGGGTGCGCACCTACAACTTCCCGGAGAACCGGATCTCGGACCACCGGGTGGGCTTCAAGGCGTACAACCTCGACCAGGTGCTCGACGGTGAGCTCGATCCGGTGATCCAGGCGTGCGTGGACGCCGATTCCGCCGCCAAGCTCGCGGCGGCGCAGTGAGCGAGAGATGCGTAGGGTGGGCGACGTGACTGCATCTAGCGGACGACCTTCCCCCGACCTTCGGCCGGGAGGTGCCGCCGGGGCTCCCTCCGGCCGTGGGGCGACGCGCTCCCTGCTGCTGGCCGAGGTGGCGCGGGCCACCCAGCGGCTGGCCGACGCCGGGGTGCCTTCGCCGCGGTACGACGCCGAGGAGCTGGCCGCGTTCGTGCACGGCACCGATCGCGGCAGGCTGCACTCCGTCGCCGACGCCGACTTCGACGCCCGCTACTGGGAGGCGGTGGCCCGCCGCGAGGCGCGCGAGCCGCTGCAACACATCACCGGACGGGCCTTCTTCCGCTACCTCGAACTCCAGGTGGGGCCAGGGGTGTTCGTGCCCCGCCCGGAGACGGAGTCGGTGGTGGGCTGGGCGATAGACGCGGTGCGCGCCATGGACGTGGCGGAGCCGCTCATCGTCGACCTGTGCACCGGCTCGGGCGCCATCGCGCTGGCGCTGGCGCAGGAGGTGCCGCGCTCCCGGGTGCACGGCGTCGAGCTCGACGACCGGGCGCTCGAGTGGGCCCGGCGGAACGCCGAGGGATCCCGCGTGGTGCTGCACCACGGGGACGCCCGCACCGCCCTGCCCGAACTGACCGGGCAGGTCGACCTGGTGATCTCCAACCCGCCCTACATCCCGCTCGGCGAGTGGGAGCACGTGGCGCCCGAGGCCCGGGACCACGACCCCGAGCTGGCGCTGTTCTCCGGCGAGGACGGCCTCGACACCATCAGGGGCCTGGAGCGGGCGGCGCACCGGCTGCTGCGCCACGGTGGCATGGTGGTCATCGAACACGCCGACACCCAGGGCGGCCAGGTGCCCTGGATCTTCACCGAGGACCGCGGCTGGGCCGATGCCGCGGACCACCCCGACCTGAACAACCGGCCACGATTCGCCACCGCCCGCCGGGTCGCGCGGTGAGAGGAGGACCCTCAGTCATGGCACGTCGTTACGACTGCTCGGACCCGGTCGACCGCAAGCACGGGCTCCGGGAGGCGGCGTCCGCCGTGCGGCGCGGCGATCTGGTCGTGCTGCCCACCGACACCCTCTACGGGGTCGGGGCCGACGCCTTCAACACCAGTGCGGTGGGCGACCTGTTCGAGGCCAAGGGGCGCAGCCGCGGCATGCCGTCGCCGGTGCTGATCGGCTCGCCGAACACGCTGCACGGGCTGGTCACCGACTTCTCCGAGCGTGCCTGGGAACTCGTCGACGCCTTCTGGCCCGGCGCGCTCACCATCGTCGCCAAGCACCAGCCGTCCCTCACCTGGGACCTGGGGGAGACTCGCGGCACGGTCGCGGTGCGGATGCCGCTGCACCCCGTCGCCCTCGAACTCCTCAAGGACTTCGGCCCGATGGCGGTCTCCAGCGCCAACCTCAGCGGCCACGCGCCGCCCATCGACTGCGACGGCGCCAAGGAGATGCTGGGCGACGCGGTCGCCGTCTACCTCGACGGCGGCCCGACGCTGGACACCGTGCCGTCCTCGATCGTCGACGTCACCGGGGACGTTCCGGTGCTGTTGCGCGCCGGGGCGGTGAGCGAGGAGGAGCTGCGCAAGGTAGTGCCCGATCTGGAGACCTCGCATTGACCCCGCCCGCGGCCAGCCCCGCGGACACCGGCAGCACCGGCATACCGGCGTCCGAGGCGCCCGGCCCTCCGCGGCAGGTCTTCCGGATACTGCACGTGAGCACGGGCAACGTGTGCCGGTCGCCGATCACCGAGCGGCTGACCCGGCACGCCCTCAGCGCCCGGCTCGGCGGCTTCGCCTGTGGCCTCGTGGTGGAGAGCGCGGGCACCTGGGGGCACGAGGGAGCTCCGATGGAGGCGCACGCGGCGGAGCTGCTCGCCGAGTACGGGGCCGACGCCGGTGACTTCTTCGGCCGGGAACTGCTGGACGAGCACGTGATCCAGGCCGATCTGGTGCTCACCGCGACCCGGGACCACCGGGCCCAGGTGATCTCCATGGGGCACTCGGCCGGCCTCCGCACGTTCACGCTCAAGGAGTTCACCCGCCTGGTGCGGGCCATCGACATGACCACGCTGCCCGCCGCGTCCTCGCCCGAGGGCCTGGTGGAGCGTGCGCGGGCGCTCTCACGGGCGGCCGCCGCCCTGCGCGGCTGGCTGCTGGCGCCCAACGCGGAGGCCGACGAGGTGCAGGATCCGTACGGTGCGCCGTTGCCCTACTTCCGCAGCATCGGCGAGGAGATCAGCTCGGCGCTCGACCCCGTCGTCACCGCTCTGACCGGGGTGCCTTCGCGCGCACCATGGCGGTCGAGGGGGGCGCGGGCATGAGAGGGTGTTCGGCGGTAGTCCAGCGAGATCACTGGGGCATCTTGTGCGCGAATACCTGTTGACGCTCTGTGTCGCGGCAGCGGTCACCTATCTGCTGACGGGGCCGGTGCGGAAGTTCGCGATCGCCTGGGGCGCGATGCCGGCGATCAGAGCGCGGGACATCCACCGTGAGCCCACGCCGCGGCTCGGCGGCATCGCGATGTTCGGCGGGTTGTGCGCCGGCCTGCTGGTGGCCGCCCAGCTGGAGAACATCGGCGAGGTGTTCCTGACCTCGGACGAGCCGCGGGCGCTGCTCTCCGGGGCGGCGCTGATCTGGATCGTGGGCGTGCTCGACGACCGGTACGGCGTGGACGCGCTGCTCAAGCTGGGCCTCCAGATGATCGCGGCCGGCGTGATGGTGCTCCAGGGCCTGACCATCCTGTGGCTGCCGGTGCCCACGGTGGGCTTGGTTGCGCTGACCCCGCTCCAGGGCACGCTGCTCACGGTGGCCATCGTGGTGGTCACCATCAACGCGGTGAACTTCGTGGACGGCCTCGACGGCCTGGCCGCCGGCATGGTCTGCATCGCGGCCGCCGCGTTCTTCCTGTACGCGTACCGCATCTGGTACGGCTACGGGATCGAGGCGGCCGCCCCCGCGACGCTCTTCGCGGCCGTGCTGATCGGCATGTGCGTCGGCTTCCTGCCGCACAACCTGCACCCGGCGCGGATCTTCATGGGCGACTCGGGGTCGATGCTGCTCGGCCTGGTGCTGGCCGCGGGCGCGGTGTCCATCACCGGCCAGGTCGACCCGGACGCCATGGGCCTCGACCTGACCGGCCGGGAGCGCACGGTGCAGCAGGTGCCGGTGTACATCCCGCTGTTGCTGCCGCTGACGATCATCGTGGTGCCGTTCATGGACCTGGTGCTGGCGATCGTGCGCCGCACGTGGAACGGGCGCTCGCCGTTCAGCGCGGACCGCGGCCACCTGCACCACCGGCTGCTGGAGATCGGCCACTCGCAGAGCCGGGCCGTGCTGATCATGTACTTCTGGTCGGCGCTGACCTCGTTCGGCGCGGTGGCGTACTCGGCGCAGGCCGCCAACGAGTGGGCCAGCGCGTGGATCGTCCCGACGGTGGTGGTGCTGAGCGCGGTCGGCCTGATCGTCCTGCTCATGCCGCGCTTCACGCCGCGCGCCCCGATGTGGGCGCAACGTCTCGTGCCGCCGCGCTACCGGCGGACGCCGGTAGCGCCTGCTGGCGCCACCGGCTCGAAGGTCCGGGAGGACGCGGCCCCACCGGCCGGGGCGGACAGCCCTTCGGCCGCCGGACCGGCTGCCGGCGCAGAGCCGGAGCCTGTCGCCGCGGATCCGACCGTGGAATCCGAACCGGCGGAAGTCGGCGGGCCGGTGGCGGTAGCCACCGAGGCTTCGGCCGAGCCGGTTGGCGTGGCCACGGCCGATGAGGCCGTCGCGACGGACTCGCCGGTGAAGCCCGCCGCAGGCGCCCGGCAGGGCGCGACGGCGATCGGGGACCGGCAGCGGTCGCCGCGGCGACGCAAGATCGACAGTCGGTCGTGAGCGTGAAATCCGGGCGACGAGACGCCTAGCAGATGGTGATCGTCCCGTCAGCTCCGCAACGGTTTGATTACCTCTTCCGTGTGAGGCCCTGCACACGAACTGGGTAAAGACCTCATCAAATAGTTTGTGATAGCGTTCACGAAACGCTCGTCAATTCGTCAACGACGACAGTCCCCAAAGCCCGTCGGAGAAACACTTCCATGCAGTCCAACGACGCCGCGATCATCCGTGGCGCCGCGATCCCCACTGCCGCGGTAGGTGTGCTCGCCGTCGCCATCGGCGCGGTCGTGGCAGGGGTCGACGGTGCCGTCGGGGTAGCCCTCGGAGTGCTCCTCGCCGCCCTCTTCTTCGGCGGAGGTCTGCTCACCCTCGGGTACGTCGGCCGGCGCTGGCCTGAGCTGTTCTTCGGCGCGGCCTTCATGACCTACACCACGCAGATGGTGCTGCTGGTCGTCGCGCTCCTTCTGCTGCGCGACGCCTCGTTCCTCAACCCGCGGGCGTTCATCATCGGAGTGGTGGTCGGCACCGTCGCCTGGCTCGGTGGCCAGGTTCGAGCGCACGTGCGTATCAAGACCCCCTACGTGGTGCCCGAGTCCACGGGTTCCTCGCCTGGCGGGCGGCCATGAGCGGCAGTGGTGACAGCGGGGGCTGTATAACGAGCCTCGCCGCGTGCTGCTATCGTCCGTCGCCGAGAGCCGAGTCGAGGCAGGCGCGCGTGCTGTGCGGGACAGCGGTGCATGTGCCGACCGGCGTTTCTCCCGCCACACCCAGTCCAGTGCCGTTCCGTGGCATGCCGCCGCGCCGACACATCGAGGTTGCCGTATTCATGCGTCACGCCGAGGGAGCTCACGGTGAGTAACGAAGAGGTGCTCGCCTTCGAGACTGATTGCCACCTGTTCCAAGACTGCGGCTTCCCCGCCCCGTCGGTGTGGTCGTTCCTCTTCGAGCCGATTTTCACGGTCGGTCCGATCGAGTTCAACAAGATCATGCTGCTGGCGCTGCTCGGCACCGCGCTGATCCTCACCTTCTTCTGGGCCGCGTTCGCCAACCCGAAGGTGGTGCCCGGCAAGCTGCAGATGGTGGCCGAGGCCGGCTACGACTTCGTCCGGCGCGGCGTCGCCCGCGAGATCATGGGCAAGAAGGGTGAGCCGTTCGTTCCCCTCCTCGTCTCGTTGTTCTTCTTCGTCTGGGTCATGAACATCTGGGCGGTCATTCCGTTCGCCCAGTTCCCCGTGACCTCGGCCATCGCCTTCCCGGCCGTGCTCGCCGCAGTGGTGTGGGTCACCTACATGACGGTGACGTTCCGGACCAACGGCTTCGTCGGCGGCATCCGCAACCTCTGTGTCCCCAGCGGGCTGCCCAAGCCGATCTACGTGATCCTGACGCCCATCGAGTTCTTCTCGAACGTCATCCTGCGGCCCTTCACGCTGACGGTCCGGCTCTTCGCCAACATGTTCGCCGGCCACCTGCTGCTGCTGCTCTTCATCACCGCGACCTGGTACATGCTGGGGACCCTCGGCGGCACGCTCTACGCGATCCCGGCGTTCGTGTTCGCGCTGATCCTGACCGGCTTCGAGCTCTTCATCCAGGCTCTGCAGGCTTACGTCTTCGTCGTCCTCACGGCCAACTACCTCTCCCAGGCGCTCGAAGAAGCGCACTGAGAGCCCCAAGCAACAACCCCCCGGTGGGCGCACATCCCACCGGCCCACCACAGAGAAGGATAGAACGGACATGTCCGCAGCTTTCGAGACCCTTGCCGCCGCCTCTGGGATCAAGGGCAGCCTGAACACCATCGGCTTCGGCCTCGCCGCCATCGGCCCCGGCATCGGCGTCGGCATCGTCTTCGGTAACGGCGTGCAGGCCATGGCTCGGCAGCCCGAGGCCGCCGGCCTGATCCGTACCAACATGCTGCTCGGCTTCGCGGTGATCGAGGCGCTGGCGCTGATGGGCTTCGTGCTCGCCTTCGCCAACCCGTGATCGGCCCCGACGCTCTTTAGACGAGAGGTCCACCACCATGATCGAGATGATCGAACTGGCGGCGTCGGAGCCCAACAGCCCGCTGCTGCCCGTGTGGCCTGAGGTCGGAATCGGTCTGATCTGCTTCGGCATCATCTTCTTCGCCTTCTACAAGAAGCTGCTGCCGAACATCAACAAGACGCTCGACGAGCGCCGCGAGTCCATCGAAGGCGGCATCGAGAAGGCCGAGTCCATCCAGGCCGAGGCCCGGCAGACGCTGGACAGCTACAAGGAGCTGCTCGCGGAGGCCAGGCACGAGGCCGCCCGGCTGCGCCAGGAGGCGCAGGAGCAGGGTGCCTCGCTCATCGCCGAGATGCGCGCGGAGGGTCAGCGGCAGCGCGAGGAGATCATCGCCGCCGGCCACACCCAGATCGCGGCCGACCGCAGGCAGGCCACCGAGCAGCTGCGGCAGGACGTGGGCCAGCTGGCGATCGAGCTCGCCGGCCGGCTGGTCGGGGAGTCTCTCGAGGACCACGCTCGGCAGAGCCGCACCATCGACCGTTTCCTCGACGAGCTCGAGGAGCAGGCCGACGGCCCGGTCCCGAGCCGTACCGAGGCCGGTCGATGAGTTCCACCAGCAACGGGTCGAGCCGCCGGGCAGGTGCCCGGCGGCGTCCGGCCCGTGAGCAGCGAGTGTGAGAGGGAGTGACCAGATGATCGGCGCGAGCCGAGAGGCCGTCGAGGCCGCGCGTGAGCGCCTTGACGCGCTGACCGACAACACCCGCGTGGACGCCGCCGACCTGGCCGCCGACCTGGCCGCGGTCACCGTCCTGCTCGACCGCGAGACCGCGCTGCGGCGGCTGCTGACCGATCCGGCGCAGTCGGGCGAGCGCAAGGCCGAGCTGGTCGGCCGGCTGCTCACCGGACAGGTGAGCGGCGAGGCCGTCGACCTGGTCTCGGGCATGGTCAGGTCCCGCTGGTCCGCGTCGCGGAACCTGGTCGACGCGCTGGAGCAGCTGGCCGAGGCGGCCGATCTGATCGCCGCCGAAGAGGCCGGCGCGCTGGACACGGTGGAGGACGAGCTGTTCCGGTTCGGCCGGATCGTCGTCACCTCGCCGGCCCTCAGCGCGGCCCTCAGCGCGAAGGACACCGACGCGGCGCGGATCGCCGCCCGGGCGGGGCTGATCCGCGAGCTGCTGGGCGGCCGGGCCCACGAGGTCACGATCCGGCTCGTCACCAGGCTGGTGGAACGGCCGCGGGGACGTAGCCTGGACAGTGGGCTCGACGCCCTGTGCTCGCTGGCCGCGGCGCGGCGGGGCCGATCGGTCGCCGTCGTCACCTCGGCGGTACCGCTCAGTGACGCTCAGCGACAGCGGCTCGGCGACGCGCTGTCCCGGCTGTACGACAGGCCGATCCAACTGAACCTGGACGTCGACCCGACGGTCATCGGCGGGATCTCGGTGCGGGTGGGCGACGAGGTCATCCACGGCACCATCGCCGACCGGCTGGACGAGGTCAACCGGCGGATGGCCGGCTGACCGGCCTGGGGGCACCTCCCGGGCGAAGTCCGGGGGAAGCCGGCGCGCCTGCGGGCGCCACCAACTCAAGAAGCAGTACTAGCGGCCCGAGTTGGGCCGTAGTGGACATACTTACGGGCCCAACAAGGAGAGCAGGGAACCCAGATGGCGGAGCTCACGATCCGGCCGGATGAGATCCGGGACGCACTGGAGAACTTCGTCCAGTCGTACACGCCGGACGCGGCCTCGCGCGAAGAGGTCGGGACGGTCAGCGTTGCCGGTGACGGCATCGCGAAGGTCGAGGGGCTGCCCTCGGCCATGGCGAACGAGCTGCTCGAGTTCGAGGACGGCACCCTCGGCCTCGCCCTCAACCTCGAGGAGCGGGAGATCGGCGTCGTCGTCCTCGGTGAGTTCAGCGGCATCGAGGAGGGTCAGCCGGTGCGCCGCACCGGCGAGGTCCTCTCGGTGGCCGTCGGCGACGGTTACCTCGGCCGGGTCGTGGACCCGCTGGGCAACGCGATCGACGGGCTCGGCGAGATCGAGACCACCGGCCGTCGCGCCCTGGAGCTGCGCGCGCCCAGCGTGATGCAGCGCAAGTCGGTGCACGAGCCGATGGAGACCGGCTACAAGGCCGTCGACACCATGACCCCGATCGGCCGTGGCCAGCGTCAGCTGATCATCGGCGACCGGCAGACCGGCAAGACGGCGCTCGCGGTCGACACGATCATCAACCAGCGCGACAACTGGCGTTCCGGCGATCCGAACAAGCAGGTCCGCTGCATCTACGTGGCGATCGGCCAGAAGGGCTCCACCATCGCCTCGGTGCGTGGCGCCCTGGAGGAGGCCGGCGCGCTGGAGTACACCACCATCGTGGCGGCCCCGGCGTCCGACCCGGCCGGCTTCAAGTACATCGCGCCCTACACCGGCTCGGCCATCGGCCAGCACTGGATGTACGACGGCAAGCACGTCCTGATCATCTTCGACGACCTGTCGAAGCAGGCCGACGCCTACCGCGCCGTCTCCCTGCTGCTGCGCCGCCCGCCGGGCCGTGAGGCGTACCCGGGCGACGTGTTCTACCTGCACTCCCGGCTGCTGGAGCGCTGCGCCAAGCTCTCCGACGACATGGGCGCCGGCTCGATGACCGGCCTGCCGATCGTCGAGACCAAGGCCAACGACGTCTCCGCGTTCATCCCGACCAACGTGATCTCCATCACCGACGGTCAGTGCTTCCTGGAGTCCGACCTGTTCAACGCGGGCCAGCGCCCGGCGCTGAACGTCGGCATCTCGGTCTCCCGCGTCGGTGGCTCCGCGCAGCACAAGGCGATCCGGCAGATCACCGGTTCGCTCCGCGTCGACCTGGCCCAGTACCGCGAGCTCGAGGCGTTCGCCGCCTTCGGCTCCGACCTGGACGCGGCCTCCAAGTCGGCCCTGGCCCGTGGCCAGCGCATGGTCGAGCTGCTGAAGCAGGAGCAGTACAGCCCGTTCCCGACCGAGAACCAGGTGGTCTCGGTGTGGTCCGGCACCAACGGCCTGATGGACGACATCCCGGTCGGCGACATCCGTCGCTTCGAGCGCGAGCTGCTCGACTACCTGGGCCGGGAGCACAAGGGCCTGATGACGTCGATCCGCGAGGGCGGCAAGATGTCGGACGACACCGTCGAGGCCGTCCGCGCCGCCGTCAACAAGTTCAAGTCGCAGTTCGAGACGGCGGACGGCAAGCTGCTGGGCGAGGGCTGATCCATGGGCTCCCAGCTTCGGATCTACAAGCGGCGGATCAAGTCGGTCTCGGCGACCAAGAAGATCACCCGCGCCATGGAGATGATCGCGGCCTCGCGCATCATCAAGGCGCAGCGCCGGGTCGCCGCGGCCACGCCGTACGCCGACGAGATCACCAACGCGGTGACCGCGGTGGCGTACGGCTCCGAGGTGAAGCACCCGCTGACCACCAAGATCGAGCGGCCGCGGCGTGCCGCGGTGCTGCTGATCACCTCGGACCGCGGCCTGGCCGGCGGGTACTCGTCCAACGCCATCAAGGCGGGCGAGCACCTGACGGGCGAGCTGGTCGCCTCCGGCATGCAGGTCGACACGTACATCGTCGGCCGCAAGGGCGTGGCGTACTACGGGTTCCGTGAGCGTCCGATCACGCACTCCTGGACGGGCTTCACGGACAACCCGACCTACGCGGACGCCAAGGATGTCGCGGCGCCGCTGATCGAGGCCATCCGGAAGGACACCGACGAGGGCGGCATCGACGAACTCCACATCGCGTACACGGAGTTCGTCTCGATGATCAGCCAGACGCCGGTGGAGCGCCAGCTGCTGCCGATGGAGATCGTCGACTCCGCCGAGGAGTCGGCCGAGGTCTTCAAGCGCGACGGCGCGCCACGTCCGCTCTACGACTTCGAGCCGTCGCCCGAGCAGGTGCTCGACGCGCTGCTGCCGGGGTACGTGGAGAGCAGGATCTACACGGCCCTGCTGCAGGCGGCCGCCTCCAAGCACGCCGCGACCCGTCGGGCGATGAAGTCGGCGACGGACAACGCCGAGGAACTCATCAAGTCGTTCACCCGGCTTGCCAACGCGGCCCGCCAGGCCGAAATCACCCAGGAAATCACCGAGATCGTCGGTGGCGCGAGCGCCTTGGCCGACGCGACCGCGGGAAGTGAACGCTAACCATGACCACTGCTGCTGAGGCGGCCCCCAGCAAGGCCGCGGCCACGGGCCGGATCGCCCGAGTCATCGGTCCGGTCGTCGACGTGGAGTTCCCCGTCGACGCCATCCCGGACATCTACAACGCCCTGACGGTGGAGGTCGACGACCCCGCCGAGAAGGGCACCACCAGGACGCTGACCCTCGAGGTCGCGCAGCACCTGGGCGAGGGCCTGGTGCGCACCATCGCCCTGGAGCCCAACGACGGTCTGGTCCGGCAGGCGCCGGTCACCGACACCGGCCGGGGTATCTCCGTGCCGGTGGGCGACGTGACCAAGGGCCGGGTGTTCAACACCCTGGGCCAGATCCTGAACGAGCCGGAGGCCGAGTCCGAGGTCACCGACCGGTGGGACATCCACCGCAAGGCCCCGGCGTTCGACCAGCTCGAGTCGAAGACCGAGATGTTCGAGACCGGTCTGAAGGTCATCGACCTGCTGACCCCGTACGTCAAGGGCGGCAAGATCGGCCTGTTCGGCGGCGCCGGGGTGGGCAAGACCGTGCTCATCCAGGAGATGATCATGCGTGTGGCGAAGCTGCACGAGGGCGTCTCCGTGTTCGCCGGCGTCGGCGAGCGCACCCGTGAGGGCAACGACCTGATCGCGGAGATGGACGAGTCGGGCGTGCTCCCGCAGACCGCGCTCGTCTTCGGCCAGATGGACGAGCCGCCGGGCACCCGCCTCCGGGTGGCGCTCGCCGGCCTGACCATGGCGGAGTACTTCCGCGACGTCCAGAAGCAGGACGTGCTGTTCTTCATCGACAACATCTTCCGCTTCACCCAGGCCGGTTCCGAGGTGTCCACGCTGCTCGGCCGCATGCCGTCCGCGGTGGGCTACCAGCCGAACCTGGCGGACGAGATGGGCGTGCTGCAGGAGCGCATCACCTCGACCCGCGGTCACTCGATCACCTCGATGCAGGCGATCTACGTGCCGGCGGACGACCTGACCGACCCGGCGCCGGCGACCACCTTCGCCCACCTGGACGCGACGACGGTGCTCTCCCGCCCGATCTCGGAGAAGGGCATCTACCCCGCGGTGGACCCGCTGGACTCCACGTCCCGCATCCTGGACCCGCGGTACGTCTCGCAGGACCACTACGACTGCGCGTCCCGCGTCAAGGGGATCCTGCAGAAGTACAAGGACCTCCAGGACATCATCGCGATCCTCGGTATGGACGAGCTGAGCGAGGAGGACAAGCTCACCGTCCAGCGGGCGCGGCGGATCGAGCGCTTCCTGTCGCAGAACACCCACGCGGCGAAGCAGTTCACCGGCATGGACGGCTCGGACGTGCCGCTCGACGAGTCGATCGCGGCGTTCAACGCCATCGCGGACGGCGAGTTCGACCACTTCCCCGAGCAGGCGTTCTTCATGTGCGGTGGCCTGGACGACCTGAAGGCCAAGGCCAAGAAGCTGGGCGTCTCCTGATCCTGGTCAGCTGGTGGGGCGGGGTGGCCCAGGTCCTGACAGGACCGGGTGGGCACCCCGCCCCACGGGTGCCAGGGGGCGCCAACTATTCTTTAGCAAGGAGAGAGGGGAGCCATCGTGGCTGAGCTGCACGTCGAGTTGGTCGCCGCGGACCGGCAGGTCTGGTCTGGCGAGGCCAGCCTGGTCGTGGCGCGCACCACCTCGGGCGACATCGGCATCATGCCCGGCCACCAGCCGCTGCTCGCGGTGCTCCAGCCGGGCCCGGTGACCATCCGCACGGCCGGCGAGACCGGCCAGGGCACCGTGGTGGCCGCCGTGCACGGCGGTTTCGTCTCCTACACGGACGGTAAGCTGTCGCTGCTCGCGGAGATCGCGGAGCTGTCCGAGGAGATCGACGTCGAGCGAGCCGAGCGAGCCCTGGAACGGGCGAGGTCGGAGGCGGACACGCCCGCCGAGCGGCGTGCCGACGTGCGGCTGCGGGCCGTGGCGGCGAGCCGCTGACGCGCGGCCGGCCGCCAGCGGCCGGCCATCAATCTTCGGCAGGCGTATTCGCGGGCGTCATCGGGGCAGCCGGCACGGAACACGGCACGAGGCGAGGAGGTCGATCGGATTGGTCCTCGCTCTGCTTGTGTCGGGTGCGGTGCTCGCGCTGCTGGTGCTCGGGCTCTTCGGCTTCGGGATGCGCCGGCGGCTGATCCAGCGGCTGGGTGGCACCTTCGACTGCAGCGCGCGCTTCACCCCGCCGCGCGCCGGCCAGTCGCAGGGCAAGGGCTGGCTCTACGGGGTGGCCAGGTACAACGGCGACCACGTGGAGTGGTTCCGGGTCTTCTCCTACGCGCTGCGGCCGCGCCGCACGCTCCAGCGGGACCGCATCCAGGTCCGGGACCGGCGACAGCCGGTGGGCGAGGAGGAGCTGGCGCTGCTGCCCGGCGCGGTGGTGCTGAGCTGCCGCCACGACGAGTGGGACGTGGAGCTGGCGATGAGCGAGGACGCCCTCACCGGCTTCCTGGCCTGGCTGGAGGCGGCGCCGCCCGGGCAACGGGTCAACGTGGCGTGATTCCGGGACCGTGAGACTCGGGACGAAGAACTGAGTGCGGCCGGGACGGCGATTCGTCAGCCGTCCCGGCCGCGGTCTTTCGTCCCCGGCCGCCAAGTGGGGCGTGCCGGCCGGGGATCGGACAGGACCTGGGCCCTGTTCGACCTAGCCGCCGAGCCCCTGGGTTATGGCGTGGGCCAGGGCGCCGTTGGAGCTGTCACCGGAGAACTCCCAGAAGAAGCCGCCGCCCAGGCCCTGCTGGCGGGCCCACTGCATCTTGGCGACGACAGTCGCCGGCGTGTCGTAGCTCCACCACTGGTTGCCGCAGTGCGCGTAGGCGGTGCCGGCCACGGTGCCGGTCGCCGGGCAGCGGGTGGCGAGCACCTTGTAGTCCTCGATGCCCTGTTCGTAGGTTCCCGGCGCCGGTCCTGTGGCGCTGCCGCCCGGTGCGCTCTGGCTGACGCCCGTCCAGCCGCGGCCGTAGAAGCCGATGCCGAGCAGCAGTTTCTCGGGTGGGACGCCCTGGGCACGGAGCGCGCTGATGGCCGCCTCCGAGGTGAAGCCCTGTGTCGGAAGGCCGTTGTACGAGGTCAGCGGCGAGTGCGGGGCGGTGGGGCCGGTGCCCGCCCAGGCGCCGAAGAAGTCGTAGGTCATCACGTTGAGCCAGTCCGCGTACTGGGCGCCGTAGGCGTAGTCGGTGGCGGAGATCCTGCCGCCCGGCGAGGCGTCGGCGGTGATGGCCGCGGTGACCAGCTGGTCGCCGAAGACGCCGCGGAAGGCGCGCATCATGTCGCCGAACACCCGCGGGCCGCTGCTGTCGCAGCTCAGCCCGCAGCCGTTGGGGTACTCCCAGTCCAGGTCGATGCCGTCGAAGACGCCCGCCCAGCGCGGGTCGTTGACCAGGTCGTAGCAGGACTGGGCGAACCGCTGCGGGTCACGCATGGCCTCGGTGAAGCCGCCCGACCAGGTCCAGCCGCCGAAGGACCACAGGATCTGGATGTCCGGGTAGCGCTCCTTGAGCTGGCGCAGCTGGTTGAAGTTGCCGCGGAGCGCGCCGGTGTCCCAGGTGTCGGCGACGCCGCTGACGCTCTCGGCGGCGCTGTAGGCGCGGTCGTAGGCGGCGTAGCTGTCGCCGATCGCGCACTCGCCGTTGGTCACGTTGCCGAAGGCGTAGTTGATGTGGGTGATCTCGTCGGCGGTGCCGGAGTCCACGATGTCCTTGACGTGGTAGTCGCGGCCGTAGACGCCCCACTCGGCGAAGTAGCCGAGGTTGACCTGGCCGTCGGGCGGGGCGCTGCCGCCGTCGTCGCCACCGCCTCCGTCGTCGCCCCCGTCGTCGCCGCCACCGCCGTCGTCCCCACCGCCGCCGCTGCCGTCACAGGGCTGGCCGTTGAGGAGACAGTTGGCGGGGGCGCCGCCGCCGCTGCCGTTGAAGCCGAAGCTGGCGGTCTGGCCGGGGGCCAGGGTGCCGTTCCAGCCGGCGTCACGGGCGGTCCAGTGGGTGCCGCTGTTGCTGACGCGGGCGTCCCAGGAGCTGCTGACGGCGGTGCCGGCGGGGAAGTCCCACTCCAGCGTCCAGCCGTTCATGGTCTCGGTGCCGGTGTTGCTGACGGTCCACCGGCCCTCGAAGCCGGTGCCCCAGTCGGTGGTCCTGGCGTAGGTCGCGGTGGCGGTGGCGGCCTGGGAGGGGCCCGCGACGGCCACGATCCAGGCGAGGGGAAGGGCGAACACCGCGAGAACGGCGGTGATTCGGCGTCTGACGCGTGACAAGGAGGGCTCCTTGGGTCGGCCGGTGGGGATGTGGGGAGGCCCGCGAGGGGCCCGGGTCCGTGCCGTGGAGCGGTGCATCGACCGCGCTCGATTAGCCGTGAGAGTAGAATGGTCCAGACCAACGGTCAAGAGGTCTGTACCACCGGCGACTTGGGGCCTGGCGGCGCCGTTCCCGGGGGAGGCCTCAGGAGGCCCGGCCGCCGGCGAGGCCCGCCTCCTGGGCCAGCACCGCCGCCTGGACCCGGCTGCGCAGGCCCAGCTTGTTGAGGATCCGGCTGACATGGGTCTTCACGGTGGCCTCCGCCATCCCGAGCCGCTCCGCGATCCCCGCGTTCGACAGCCCGGCGCCCACGTGCGCCAGCACCTCCCGCTCCCTGGGGGTGAGTGCGGCCAGCCGGCCCGCGTCCGGTGAAGGGCCCCGCGGGGCCGGGGAGTTGCGGGCGAACTCGGCGATCAGCCGGCGGGTGACGGCGGGCGCGATGGTGCCCTCGCCGGCCGCCACCGTGCGCACGGCGGCGATCAGCGACGGGGCGTCGCTGTCCTTCAACAGGAAGCCGCCGGCGCCGGCGCGGAGCGCCCCGAAGACGTACTCGTCGAAGTCGAAGGTGGTGAGCACCAGCACCTCGGCCAGCTCCTCGGCGACGATCCGCGCCGTGGCCGAGACCCCGTCGAGCACCGGCATCTGGATGTCCATCAGCACCAGGTCGGGCCGCAGCTCGCGGGCGAGGGCGATCGCCCGCTCCCCGTCGGCCGCCTCGCCGACCACCCGGATGTCGGGCGCGCTGCCCAGGATCAGCACCAGGCCCTGCCGCACCGCCGCCTGGTCCTCGGCGACCACCACCCGGACGGTCACGCGCTCTCCCGGACGGCGGCCGGGCTGTCGAGCAGCGGCAGCCGGGCGCGCACCCGCCAGCGGGGCGCGCCGTCGAGGCCGGGCTCAGGACCGGCCGCGAACGCGCCGGCCAGCAGCTCGACGCGCTCCCGCATCCCGATCAGGCCGGCCCCCGAGCCGGGCGCGCGGCTCGGCGCGCCCACCCCGTAGGGGCTGGTGACGGTGACCGTGAGCACGGCCTCGTCCTGCGCCAGGCCCACCTCGACCTCGCCGGGCGCGGCGTGCTTGACCGCGTTGGTCAGCGACTCCTGGACGATGCGGTACGCGGCCAGCTCGATCGGCGTGGGCAGCGCGGCGCCCGCCGGACGCTCGTCCCTCGCGGTGAAGCGGAGCCGGCCGGCGCCGCCGTCCCCCGCGCGGCGGAGCAGCGCGGGCAGGCCGTCGAGGTTCGGTGTCGCCTCCGGCTCGCCGCCGGCGCCCGACTCCCGCAGCAGGCCGATCAGCCGCCGCATCTCGGTGAGGCCCTGGGTGCTGTTCTCCCGGATCACCGACAGCGCCTGCCGGGTGGCCGCCCGCTCGTCGAGGGTGAGGGCGGCCGTGGCGTGGATGGCGATCGCGGACAGGTGGTTGGCCACCATGTCGTGCAGCTCCCTGGCCATCCTGGACCGCTCGCCGGCCACCGCCTGCACCCGATCCATCTCGGCCAGCAGCGCCGTCTGTTCGGCCCGCAGCCGCTCGGCGGCCGCCGTGTCCCGGTGGTGGCGGAGCATCAGCCCCGTCCACGCGGGGGTCGCGGTGACGGCGGCGGCCGCCACGCCGAGGGTGACGGCCTCGGGGGCGCGCAGCCAGACCACCGCGACGACGGTGACCACGATGCTGAGCGCCACGCTGCCGTGCGTGACGATCCTGCCGAAGCGCTGCCGGCCGTAGAGCGTGGCCGCGTAGACCACGTCGGTGAACATCAGCAGCACGGCCAGCAGACCGCCGAAGGCGACGTCGACCACGAGGGCGGCGACGGAGAGCGGCAGGGCGACCTCGGGCCTGGTGCGGCGCAGCAACTCGGCGCCGCACATGACGAGCAGCCCGACCAGCACCAGCGGGCCGTGCGGCCGGCCCGGGAACATGTACATACCGAACACGGCGCCGAACAGGCCGCCGGCCAGGCCGGCCGACGCGATCCACACGTCGTGGCGGTGGGGGCGGGGTGGGC
>NZ_SMKI01000110.1 GCF_004348415.1 Streptomyces hainanensis | reverse complement strand
ACCACGCCCCCGTCCGCTCCGCCCCGGTCCACCCCGCAGAAGTTCGCCATCATCGGCATGGGCTGCCGGCTGCCCGGCGGCGCCAGTGACTACCGCGCCTTCTGGCAGAACCTGGTCGCCGGCAAGGACTGCCTCACCCCCACCCCGGCCGACCGCTACGACGTGACGACGCTCGGCAGCCGGGACCAGGCGAAGCCCGGCCGGCTGATCGGCGGCCGCGGCGGCTACATCGACGGCTTCGACGAGTTCGACCCGGCCTTCTTCGGGATCTCCCCGCGCGAGGCGGAACACATGGACCCGCAGCAGCGGAAGCTGCTGGAGGTCGCGTGGGAGGCCCTGGAGGACGGCGGCCAGAAACCCGGCGAACTGGCCGGCCAGGACGTGGGCGTGTTCGTCGGCGCCTTCACCCTGGACTACAAGATCATCCAGTTCGCCGACCTGAGCTTCGAGACCCTGGCCGCCCACACCGCCACCGGCACGATGATGACGATGGTGTCGAACCGGATCTCGTACTGCTTCGACTTCCGGGGCCCCAGCGTCTCCCTCGACTCCGCGTGCAGCTCCTCGCTGGTCGCCGTCCACCTCGCCTGCCAGAGCCTGGCCCGCGGCGAGACCCGACTCGCCCTGGCCGGCGGCACGTTGCTGCACTCGGCGCCGCAGTACACCATCGCCGAGACCAAGGGCGGCTTCCTCTCCGCCGACGGCAGGTCCCGCACCTTCGACGCCTCGGCCAACGGCTATGTGCGGGCCGAGGGCGTCGGCGTGGTGGCGATCAAGCGCCTGGAGGACGCGCTGCGCGACGGCGACCCGGTGCACGCGGTGATCATCGGCTCCGGCGTCAACCAGGACGGCCGCACCAACGGCATCACCGTCCCCAACGCGGACGCCCAGGTGGCGCTGATCGAGCGGGTCTGCGCGGAGGCCGGGATCACCCCCGGCTCCCTCCAGTACGTGGAGGCGCACGGCACCTCCACCCCCGTCGGCGACCCGATCGAGGCCAACGCGCTGGCCCGGGCCCTGGCCGTCGGGCGAGCACCAGGCGCCCCCTGCTACGTGGGCTCGGTCAAGACCAACATCGGGCACACCGAGTCGGCCGCCGGCATCGCCGGCCTGATCAAGACCGTGCTGTGCCTGAGGCACCGGGTGATCCCGCCGCACATCAACCTGGAGGAGCTCAATCCGAAGATCGACCGGGAGCACCTGCCCTTCCGGATCCCCACCGAGCTCACCGCCTGGCCGGCGCACGAGGGCCCGGCGCGCGCCGGGGTCAACTCCTTCGGGTTCGGCGGCACCAACGCCCACGTGCTGCTGGAGGAGGCGCCGGCCCGGGTGGCCGCCGCCCCGCCCGAGGAGGCCGCCACGGGGCCGGCGTACGCCGTCCTGCCGCTGACCGCCCGCGACCCGGTGGCCTTCCCCGAGCTGGTCACCGGCATCCGGGGCGAGCTGGCCGGCGTCAACGGCGGGCCGCCGGTCTCCCTCGACGACCTGGGGCACACCCTGGCCCACCGCAGGCAGCACCTGGAGTCGCGGCTCTCCGTCGTGTACTCGTCCCGCGCCTCGCTCGACGAGGCGCTGGCCGCCTTCGAGCGCGGCGAGGAGCATCCGCGGGTGCTGACCGGGCAGCGGCTCGACGCCGAGGAGCGCCGCCTGGTCTGGGTGTTCACCGGCATGGGCCCGCAGTGGTGGGCCATGGGCCGGCAGTTGTTCGAGACGGAGCCGGTGTACCGGGAGGCGGTCGAGCGGGTCGACGCGGAGATCGGCAAGCTCACCGGCTGGTCCCTGATCGCCGAGATGGCGGCCGACGAGGCCGACTCCGACATGGCGGAGACCTGGCTGGCCCAGCCGGCCAACTTCGCCGTCCAGGTGGGTCTGGCCGCGCTCTGGCGCAGCCGCGGGATCACCCCCGACGCCGTCGTGGGCCACAGCACCGGCGAGGTCGCCGCGTTCCACGAGGCGGGCGTCTACACCCTGGAGGACGCGGCGCGCGTCGTGGTGCACCGCAGCCGGCTCCAGCAACAGATGGTCGGCACCGGCACCATGCTCGCGGTGAGCCTGTCGGAGCGGGACGCGGCCCGCCGGGTCCGCCCCTACGGGGACCGGGTCTCGATCGCCGCGGTCAACTCGCCGACCGGGATGACGCTCGCCGGCGAGGAGGACGCGCTCGCCCAGCTGGCCGCCGAGCTCAGGGCCGAGCAGGTGTTCGCCAAGTTCCTCACGGTCAAGGTGCCGTACCACAGCGCCCGGATGGCCGACATCAGGGAGGAGCTGCTGAGCTCGCTGGCCGACCTCAAGCCGCGGCCGGCCCAGGTGCCGCTGTACCTCACCGCCCGGGAGGGCGCCCTCGCGCTCGGCACCGAGCTGGACGCCGACTACTGGTACCTCAACGTCCGCGAGCGGGTGCACTTCCGGGCCGCCGTCGACCGGCTCGCGGCCGACGGCTACGGCGTCTTCCTGGAGATCGGCCCGCACCCGGTGCTCGGCCACTCGATCCGCGAGTGCCTCGACGAGCGCGGCGCCAGGGGCGTGTCCGTGCCGTCGATCCGCCGCCAGGAGGACGAGCCCGAGCGGTTCGCCATGTCGCTCGCCACGCTGCACAACCTGGGCGTGGACATCGACTGGCGGGCACAGCACCCCACCGGCTCCCCGGTGACGCTGCCCCGCTACCCGTGGCGCCGCGACCGGTACTGGGTGGAACCGGCGCCGGTGGCGCAGGTCAGGCTCGGCCGGCTCGAACACCCGCTGCTCGGGCGGCGGTTGGCGTCCGCCGAGCCGGTGTGGGAGGCCCGCCTCGACGCCGAGGCGCTGCCGTACCTGGAGGACCACCGGATCCAGGGCAACGTGCTCTTCCCGGCCGCCGGTTACCTGGAGATGGCCACCCAGGCGGTGCGCGCGCTGACCGGCTCGACGGACGCGGCGCTGGCCGACGTCGAGCTGCGCAAGGCGCTGTTCCTGCCCGACGGCGAGGCCAACACCGTGCAGCTGTCGTTCTCCGGCGAGGGCGCCGGGTTCACCGTGGCGAGCGTCCCGCGCGGCGGCACCCAGGAGCGCGTGGTGCACGCCAGCGGCGTGGTCCGCGCCGGGCAGCGGCGCCGGCTGGGCGTCGCGCTCGACCGGGCCGCGATCACCGGGCGCGCCGCGCGCGAGCTGGCCGGGCCCGACTGCTACGCGGCGCTCGCCGACCTCGGCTACCACTACGGCCCGGCCTTCCAGGGCATCGAGCGGGTGTGGATCGGCGCGGACGAGGCGCTGGCGCTGGTCCGGCCGCCCGCGGCCATCGGGGACGACGCCGCCCGGCACCACCTGCACCCGGTGCTGCTCGACTCCTGCTTCCAGACGCTGCTCACCCCGCAACTCCTCGACGGCGGCCCGGACGACCCGGCCGACACCGGGATCCGGCTGCCGCTGTCCATCGGCGAGGTCCGCTTCGACGCCGTCGGCGACCAGCCGCTGTGGGTGCACGCCACCATCGGTCGGCGCGGCGACGACGAGTTGATCGGCGACATCACGGTCTACGACGAGGACGGCGCGCCCCTCGGGCGGATCTCCGGATTCCGGGCGGCCAACGTGGAGAAGGCCGCCACCTCGGTCGGCCTGTCCACGATCGACGGCTGGCTGACGGACGTCGCCTGGCAGGAGGCGCCGCTCGCCGCCGAGTTGGCCGAGCGGGTCCACCAGGCGCCGGGCCGGCTGCTGATCCTGGCGGACGAGTCCGGGCTCGGCGACGAGCTGGCGGCCGCGGCGCGGGCGCACGGCGGCAGCTGCCACCTGGTGCGGGCCGGCGAGCGCTACGCGCTGGGCGCGGGGCGCGACGAGTCCACCGTCGACCCGGGCTCGGCCGGCCACTTCGGCCGGCTGCTCGCCGAACTCACGGCGGCCGGCGGCCCGTTCGACGCGATCGTGCACCTGTGGAACCTGGACCTGCCGGGGTTCGAGGCCAGCGAGCGCGCCGCGCTCGGCGACCACGCCACGCTCGGCGGGTTCTCGCTGATCACCCTCGCCCAGGCGCTGCTCGACGGCGGGCACCCCGGCCGGCTGCTGGTGGTCACCCGGGGCGCGCAGGCGGCGGTCGAGGGCGCCCCGGTGGAGCCGCTCGGGGCGCCGGCCTGGGGCATCGGCCGGGTGCTGTGGTACCAGGAGCTGCCGGGGCACCAGGGGAAGCTGCTCGACCTGGAGCTCGGCGGCGGCGCCGATCCGGCGGCCAGGCAGGCCGAGGCCCGGGCGCTGCTGCGGGAGTTGGCCGCCACCGACGAGGACGAGATCGCGCTGCGCGGCGGCCGCCGGTACACCAGCCGGCTGCGGCGGGCCGAGGCGTTGAGCCGACCGCTTCCGCTGCGGCTGCGGGCCGACGGCGGCTACCTGGTGACCGGCGCGTTCGGCGCGCTGGGTCGACTGCTCTGCCGCACCCTGGTGAGACGCGGTGCCCGTCGCCTGATCCTGGTGGGCCGCACGCCGCTGCCGCCGCGCGCCGAGTGGCGCGACCTCGCCCCCGGCTCGCCGGCCGCCCGCAACGTGGCGCTGGTCAAGGAGTTGGAGGAACTCGGCGCCCACCCGGTGGTGGTGCGGTTGAGCGTCACCGACGAGGCGGCGTTCGCCGGCTGGCTCGACGAGTACCGGCGGAGCGACGCGCCGCCGATCCGCGGCGTGTTCCACCTGGCCGGGCAGGTGCGGGACACCCGGGTGCCGGAGATGGACCGGGCCACCTTCGACGGGGTCTACGACCCGAAGGTGGCCGGGGCGACGGTGCTGCACCGGGTGCTGGCGGACGAGCCGCTCGAGCACTTCGTGCTGTTCGCCTCGGTGGCCTCGGTGCTGACCACCGCCGGCCAGACCAACTACGCGGCGGGGAACGCCTTCCTCGACGCGCTGGCGCACCACCGGCGGGCCGCCGGGCTGCCGGCGCTCAGCCTGGACTGGGGCCCGTGGGCCACCGGCATGATCGAGGACCTGGGGCTGATCGACCACTACCGCAACAGCCGGGGCATGAGCTCGCTCGCGCCGGAGGCCGGCATGGCGGTGCTGGAGCGGGTGATCGGCCAGGACCGGGCGCGGCTCGTGGTGGCCACCATCGTCGACTGGCCCACGTTCCTCGCCTGGTACGACGTGCCGCCGCCGCTGGTGGCGGAGTTGGCGGCGGCCGGCAGCGGCGCGGCGGCCGGCGAGGCGAGCAGCTTCCTCGACGCCTTCCGGGAGGCCGGCGAGGAGAAGCGGTCGCTGCTGCTCACCGAGCGGTTCACCGCCCTGGTGGCCACGGTGCTGCGGGTGCCGGCGGAGCGGGTCGACCCGGCCGTCAGCCTGGGCTCGCTCGGCCTCGACTCGCTGTTGGCGATGGAGCTGCGCTCCCGGGTGCAGACCGAGCTCCAGGTGGCGCTGCCGGTGGTGGCGCTGCTGAGCAGCGCGCCGATGAGCGAGCTGGTCGCGCAGGCCCACGACGGCCTGCTCGGCCTGGTGGCGGACGGCGCGGGCGAGGGCGGCGGCGCGGTCGTCGAGCGCTTCGAGGACGCGTCGCGCTATCCGCTGACGCAGAACCAGAAGGCGCAGTGGTTCCTGAAGCAGCTCCACCCGGACGGCTTCGCGTACAACATCGGCGGCGCCGTCGAGGTCCGGGTCGAGCTCGACCCGGAGTTGATGTTCGAGGCGGTGCGGGCGCTGGTGGCCCGCCACCCGAGCCTGCGGGCCAACTTCCTGCTGGCGGACGGGCAGCCGGTGCAGCGGATCTCCTCCGAGGTCGACGTCGACCTGAAGCTGTTCGACGTCGAGGACAGCTCGTGGGACGAGATCTACCAGACGATCATCGACGAGTACCGGGCGCCGTACGACCTGGAGCGGGACCCGCTGTTCCGGTTCCGGCTCTTCCGGCGCGGGCCCGACCGGTGGCTGATCATGAAGGCCGTCCACCACATCGTCTCGGACGCCATCTCCACCTTCACCTTCATCGAGGAGCTGCTGTCGCTCTACGAGGGGCTGCGGCGGGGCCGCCGGGTGGAGCTGCCGCCCGTCCCGGCCCGCTACCTCGACTTCCTCAACTGGCAGAACGAGTTCCTGGCCGGGCCCGAGGCGCGGCGGATGCTGGAGTACTGGACGTCGCACCTGCCGCAGGAGGTGCCGATCCTCAACCTGCCGACGGACAAGCCGCGGCCGGCCGTGATGACGCACAACGGCGCGTCCGAGTTCTTCGTCCTCGACGAGGAGCTGAGCTCCCGGGTGCACGCGCTGGCCCGCGAGCACAACGTCACGGTGTTCATGGTGCTGCTGGCCGCCTACTACGTGCTGCTCCACCGGTACTCGGGCCAGGACGACGTCATCGTCGGCAGCCCGGTCACCGGCCGCACCCAGGAGGAGTTCGCCAGCGTCTACGGCTACTTCGTCAACCCGCTGCCGCTGCACGCGGACCTGGCGGGGGCGCCGTCGATCGCCGAGCTGCTCGACCAGGTGCGCACCGTCGTGCTCGGCGGCCTCGACAACCAGGAGTACCCGTTCACACTGCTGGTGGAGAAGCTGGGCCTCCAGCACGACCCCAGCCGGTCGGCGGTCTTCCAGGCGATGTTCATCCTGCTGCACCACAAGGTGGCCACCGAGAAGTACGGCTACCGCCTGGACTACATCGAACTGCCGGAGGAGGAGGGCCAGTTCGACCTCACGCTGTCGGCGTACGAGGAGGAGTCCGAGGGCCGCTTCCACTGCGTGTTCAAGTACAACACCGACCTGTTCGTGGCGGACACGGTGCGGCGGATGGCCGGGCACTACGTCAACCTGCTGGCCGAGCTGACCGGTTCGCCCGGCGACCAGCCGATCGACGGGCTGGCGATGCTCGGCGCCGACGAGCGGCGGCATATTCTCGACAACTGGAGCGGTCTCACCGAGTGGAGCGGCGCGACCCGGGTCGAGCCGGTGGCGCGGCCGGTGCACGAGCTGATCGCGGAGGTCGCCGGCGAGCACCCGGACGTGGTGGCGCTGTCGGCCCCCGCCGAGTCCGGTCCCGCCGAGCGGCTGAGCTACGCCGAGCTGGAGGCCGGCGCCGAGCTGCTGGCCCGCGGGCTGCGGGCCAGGGGCGTGGGCGAGGGCTCGGTGGTGGCGGTCTGCCTGGAGAAGTCGCCCCGTCTGGTGACCGCGCTCCTCGCGGTCCTCAGGGCGGGCGGCGCCTACCTGCCGCTCGACCCCGAGCACCCGGCGGGCCGGCTCACCTACATGGCGGACACCGCGGGCGCCGCGCTGGTGATCGCCGAGGAGCGCGGCGCCAAGCGGCTGGCCGGCGCGAAGGCGCCCGCCGTCTCGCCCGACGAGCTGCGGGCCGAGGGCGCCGCGGCGCCGCCGGCCGCGGCCACCGTGGTCGACCTCGACTCCCCCGCCTACGTGATCTACACCTCGGGTTCCACGGGCCGCCCCAAGGCGGTCCGGGTCAGCCACCGTTCGCTCGCCGCCGCCTACGCCGGCTGGCGCGCCGAGTACCGCCTCGACAGCGAGGTCGGCGTCCACCTCCAGATGGCGGCGCCCTCGTTCGACGTCTTCACCGGCGACCTGGTGCGCGCCCTGTGCTCCGGCGGCACCCTGGTGCTGATCGGCCGGGAGCTGCTGTTCAACACGGCCCGGCTCTACGACACCATGCGCGAGCAGGGCGTGGACGCCGGCGAGTTCGTGCCGGCGGTGGTCCGCGGGCTGCTCGACCACTGCGAGGCGGTCGACGTCCGGCTGGACTTCATGCGTCTGGTGGTCGTCGGCTCGGACGCCTGGAAGGTCTCCGAGTACGAGCGGCTGCGGGCCCGCTGCGGCCCCGACACCCGGGTGGTCAACTCGTACGGGCTCACCGAGGCCACCATCGACAGCGCCTACTTCGAGGGCCCGGCCACCGGCCTCGAACCGAGCCGGATGGTGCCCGTGGGCCGTCCGTTCCCCGGCAGCGCGCTCTACGTGCTGGACGCGCAGGGCGAGCCGGTGCCGGCCGGTGTGCCAGGCGAGCTGTGGATCGGCGGCTCGGGCGTGGCCCTGGGCTACGCGGGCGACCCGGAGCAGACCGCGCGGCGGTTCGTCACCCGTGCCCTGAGCCGGGAGCCGGGCGCGGCGCCGGTGCGGCTCTACCGCACCGGCGACCTGGCCCACTGGGACGCGGCCGGCGGGGTGCACCTGCTCGGCAGGTCCGACTCGCAGATCAAGGTCCGCGGCCACCGCATCGAGCTGGGCGAGGTGGAGTCCCAGCTGACGGCCTGGCCGGGGCTCGCCTCGGCCGTGGTCACCGTCCGCAGGGACGCCCGCGGCGAGGCGACGCTGTGCGCCTACTGCGTGCCGGCCGACGGCACCCCGCTCGACACCCGGGAGCTCAGGCGCCACCTGGCCGGCTACCTGCCGACATACCAGATCCCCTCCGTCTTCGTGGAGTTGGAGGCCCTGCCGCTCACCCCGAACGGCAAGGTGGACGTGGCGGCGCTGCCGGCGCCGCCGACCGACCTCGACGAGGAGGCGGCCGAGCCGCCGACCACGCTGTTCGAGGTGCGGATGGCGGAGCACTGGAAGGCGCTCCTCGGCATCGAGTCGGTGGGCCTGCACCACGACTTCTTCGAGGTCGGCGGCAGCTCCATCCGGCTGATCGAGCTGATCCACCACCTCCAGCAGGAGTTCAACATCTCGATCCAGGTGAGCCAGCTGTTCCGGGTCACCACCCTGCACGGGATGGCCCGCACCGTGGAGGACATCACCACGGGGCGGATCGCCGGCGCCCAGCCGCATCTCACGTTCAACGAGGGCACCTTCAACGGGGAGCAGGGCAGCCCGCTGTTCTGCTTCCCGCCCGCCGGCGGCCACGGCCTGGTGTACCGCCAACTGGCCGCGCGGCTGCCCGAGTACCGGTTCGTGTCCTTCAACTACCTGGCGGGCGACGACAAGGTGGCCCGCTACGCCGACCTGGTGGAGTCGCTCCGGAAGAGCGGTCCCTACGTGCTCTTCGGCTACTCGCTGGGCGGCAACCTGGCGTTCGAGGTCGCCAAGGAGCTGGAGTCCAGAGGCCGCGAGGTGTCGGACGTGATCATCATGGACTCGTACCGGATCGCGGAGGCCTTCGAGATGGGCCCCGAGCACTTCCGGGCGTTCGAGCACGAGCTGGGCGAGCACCTGCGCAAGCACCTCGGCTCGGACATCGTCGCCGACGAGACGCTGGAACAGGCCAGGGACTACCTGGACTTCTGCAGCCGTACCCCCAACACCGGCACGGTCGCGGCCGCCGTCACGGTCATCTCGGACGAGGAGAAGGTGGCGTTCTACGCGGCCGGCAAGCACGGCAGCTGGCACGCCACCTCCACCACCCACTCCGTCGTGCTGCGCGGTGCCGGGGTCCACGCCGACATGCTCGACGAGGGTCCCCTGGTCCACAACGCGCTGCTGACCCGGTCCGTGCTCACCGGAGGTGAGTCCCGTGCCGCCTGAGCGCCTCACCGACTGGAGCCGCCCGGCGTCGCCGGGCGGCCGCCCCCGGGTCGCCATCATCGGCGGCGGCGTGGCCGGTCTCGCCGCCGGCTGCTACGCCCAGATGAGCGGCATGGACACGCTGATCCTGGAGAAGCACGTGCTGCCGGGCGGCTACTGCACCGCCTGGGCGCGCAAGGGCTACCTCTTCGACTACTGCGTCGACTGGCTGAGCGGCACCGGCGAGTCGGGCGACGCGGCCCAGGTGTGGCGGGAGTTGGGCGCGCTCGACGGCAAGGAGATCGCGCACTTCGAGATGTTCAACCGGGTGATGGACGAGACGGGCCGCGCCGTCACCTTCTACAACGACCCGGACCGGCTGGAGCGCCACCTGCTGGAGCTCTCCCCCGGCGACGCGGCGCCGATCCGGCGGCTCTGCCGCTATCTGCGGGGCTTCGCGGACGCCCACCCCTACCCGATCCTCACGCCGCCGCCGCTCAAGTCGCCGCGCGAGAAGCTGAGCACGGCGCTGGCCACCCTGCCGCTGCTGCCGCTGTTCTACCGCACCGCCACCACCCAGATGGCGGAATTCGCCGAGCGGTTCGAGGACCCGCTGCTGCGCCGCGCGTTGCCCAACATCATCCTCCAGGACCCGGTGGGCTTCCCCGTGTTGCCCTACCTGTACGGCATGGCCCGGGCGCACAACGGCAACGCCGGCTTCCCGGAGGGCGGTTCGCTCGGCCTGGTGCGCTCCGTCGAGGAGCGGTACACCGCGCTCGGCGGCCAACTCGCCTGCCGGGCCCGGGTGGACCGGATCCTGGTGGAGCACGACCGGGCCGTCGGCGTCCAGCTCAAGGACGGCACCCGGATTCTCGCCGACCACGTGGTCTCCGCCTGCGACGGCAACACCACGATCAACGGGCTGCTGGGCGGCCGGTACCGCAGCCCCCGGATCGACCGGCTCTACCGGAAGATGCTGCACGACTCCGACAACCTGTTCCCGGCCGCCGTCTCCACCTACTTCGGCATCGACGGGCCGGTCGAGACCGACGACCCCCACAGCACCACCTATCTGCTGCGCCCCGAGGAGGGGGCCCGGCTCTTCGGCGGCCTCCAGCACACCATGGTGGTGCAGCTGTTCAACCACTACTGGGAGGGCTTCGCGCCGCCCGGCAAGTCGGTGGTCCGCTGCACCTACTTCAGCGACTACGAGGCCTGGAAGAAGCTCCGCACGCACGACCGCCGGGAGTACTGGTCGACGAAACGCCGGGTGGCCGACTTCCAGCGCGGATTCCTCGACCGGCTCTACCCCGGCACCGCCGAGCGGATCGAGGTCACGGACATCGCCACCCCGGTCACCGCCCACCGCTACACGGGCAACCACAACGGCACCATCTTCGCCTGGAAGCCGTTCTCGCCGGCCGACGACGAGGTCACCAAGCTGATCAACAGGGACCGGATGCGGCTGCCCGGGCTCGCCGGCTTCTCCATGACCGGCCAGTGGGTCGGCATGGGCGGCCTGATCCGGGCCGCCACCACCGGCCGCTTCACCGCCCAGTTCCTCTGCGACGAGTTCGGGCTGCCGTTCCGCCCCTCCCTCAGCGACGGGGGCGGCGGCCGGTGGCACCGGGCCAGGCTCGGCCACCTCCCCCAACTCGACACCCAGGCGCTGCGCCAGCTCAACTCCCGCTCCGCCGGCGAGGCGGAGAACAGCGACAGCGGAGGCTCCCATGCCACGTGAACGGCCCCCCGGGACCAGCGAGCGGGGCACCGGGCGTCCGAGGGTGATCATCGTCGGCGGCGGCATCGCGGGGCTGGCCTCGGGCTGCTACGCCCAGATGAGCGGCATGGACACCCGGATCTTCGAGCGGCACGTGCTGCCGGGCGGCGGCTGCACGGCCTGGGCCCGCAAGGGCTACGTCTTCGACTACTGCATCGAGTGGCTGCTCGGCACCGCCGCCGGCAACGAGGCGCACCAGGTGTGGCGGGAGCTCGGCGCGCTGGACGGCAAGTCGGTCCGGAACTTCGAGATGTTCAACCGCGTCGTCGGCGAGGACGGCCGGGCCGTCACGTTCTACCGCGACCCGGACCGGTTGGAGCGGCACCTGCTGGAGCTGTCCCCGGAGGACGCCGAGCCGATCCGCGCCTTCTGCCGCTACCTGCGGCGGTTCACCGAGCTGGAGGGCCTGTTCTCGTTCCTCAAGCCGAAGGCGCTGCTGACGCCGCGCGAGAAGCTACGCACCCTGCGCACGCTGCTGCCGGCGATGGGCCTGTTCTACCGCACGGCGACCACCCAGATGGAGTCGTTCACCGAGCGGTTCAAGGACCCGCTGCTGCGGCGGGCGTTCCCGTTCATCTTCTTCCAGGACCACGAGACGTTCCCGCTGCTGCCCTACCTGTTCAACCTGGCCGCCGCGTACCACGACAACGCCGGCTTCCCGCAGGGCGGTTCGCTCGGCCTCTCCCGGTCCATCGAGCGGCGCTACCTGGAGCTCGGCGGCGACATCAGCTACCGGGCCCGGGTGCGGCAGATCCTGGTGGAGGAGGGCCGCGCCGTCGGCGTCGAGCTGAGGGACGGCACCCGCCACTTCGCCGACCACGTCATCGGCGCCTGCGACGGCCGGACCATGATCTACGACCTGCTGGGCGGCCGGTACACCGGGCCGCGGATCACCCGGCTGTACACCGACCTGATGCACCGGCCGCAGACCATCTACCACGGCGTGGTCTCCGCGTTCGTCGGGTTCCGCGGCGACGTCGCGCCGGACGCGCCGCACAGCACCACCTACCTGCTCCGCCCGGAGGACGTCGAGCGGCTGCCCGGCGTCCTGCAGCGGAGCCTGGTGGTGCAGCTGCGGTCGCGCTACTCGGACGGCTTCGCGCCGCCCGGCCACTCGGTGATCCACTGCACCTACTTCAGCGACTACGCCTACTGGAAGTCGCTGCGCCAGGACAGCCGCCGCGAGTACCGGGCCCGCAAGGCCCAGGTCGCCGAGTTCATCCGGGACTTCCTGGACCGCGAGCACCCCGGCCTGGCCGAGCGCGTCGAGGTGCTCGACGTGGCCACGCCCGCCACCCACCACCGGTACACCGGCACCATCGACGGCTCGATCCTCGGCTGGAAGTCGTTCTCGGACGCCGACGACGTGCTGACCAAGGTCGTCAACAAGGACCGGATGCGGCTGCCGGGGCTCGCCGGCTTCTCGATGGCCGGCCAGTGGGTGCACTCCGGCGGCCTGATCTCGGCCGCCGCCTCGGGCCGGTTCGCCGTGCAGTTCCTCTGCGACGAGCTGGGCGTCCCGTTCCGCGCCTGGGAGAGCGAGGAGCGCGAGGCCTGGCACCCCGGCCTGCTCGGCCATCTCCCCCAACTCGACAAGCCCGTCAGACTCGACACGCGGTCCTAGCGGACGGCCGGAGGACACACCGTGCCACAGCCCATGTCACAGCCCACCCCACCGCGCAAGACCATGATCATCATCGGCGCGGGGCTCGGGGGGCTCTCCACCGGCGCCTACGGCCAGATGAACGGCTACGACACCCGCATCCTCGAGATGCACGACATCCCCGGCGGATGCTGCACCGCCTGGGACCGCGGCGACTACACGCTGGACTGCTGCATCAGCTGGCTCCTGGGGAACGGCCCGGGCAACGAGATGCACCAGATCTGGCTGGAGCTCGGCGCCCTGCAGGGCAAGGAGATGCGGCACTTCGACGTCTTCAACATCGTGCGCGGCCAGGACGGCAGGGCCGTGTACTTCTACTCCGACCCCGACCGCCTCGAAGCGCACCTGATCTCCCTCTCGCCGGCGGACGCCCGCCGGATCAGGAGCTTCTGCAACGGGCTGCGCTCGTTCCGGAAGGCGTTGAACGTCTACCCGTTCCTCAAGCCGGTGGGGCTGATGGGGCGGTGGGAGCGCTGGCGGATGCTGGCCTCGTTCGTCCCCTACTTCAACACCATCCGCAAGTCGATCACGGTGCTGATGACGGAGTACTCGGCGAAGTTCAAGGACCCGCTGCTGCGCGAGGCGTTCAACTTCATCCTCTACGAGAAGCACCCCAACTTCCCGGTGCTGCCCTTCTACTTCCAGCTCGCCTCGCACGCCAACCTGTCGGCCGGCGTGCCGGAGGGCGGCTCGCTGGGGCTCGCCAGGTCGATCGAGCAGCGCTATCTGCGGCTCGGCGGCGAGGTGACGTACAACGCGAAGGTCGAGGAGGTGCTGGTCGAGGACGACCGGGCGGTGGGCGTGCGGCTCACGGACGGCCGCGAGTTCCGCGCCGACATCGTGGTCTCGGCCTGCGACGGCTACACCACGATGATGCGGTTCCTCGGCGGCCGGTACACGGACGACACCTACCGCCACCTGTACACGGAGACCATCAAGGAGGAGGGGATGGTCTTCCCCGGGTACTTCACGCTCTTCCTCGGCCTGCGCCGGAAGTTCCCCGACGGCGACCCGTGCACCACCCACCTGCTCTCCGAGGCGGACGCGGCGAAGCTGCCGGGGATCAGGCACCCGAGCATCAACGTGCAGTTCCGCAGCATGCACTACCCGGAGCTGTCGCCGGACGAGACCTCCGTCGTCTACGCCACCTACTTCTGCGACATCGCGCCCTGGCGCGAGCTGCACGACGGTCCCGAGCAGAGCAGCCGCACCCGCCGCGGCGTCGAGATGCACACGCTGCCGGTGCGGCGGTCCAAGGAGTACCTGGCGGCCAAGCGCAGGGCGCGCACCGCGCTGATCGCCTGGCTGGAGGAGCGCTACCCGGGGATCAGGGACGAGATCGCCGTGCGGGACGTGTCGACGCCGCTCACCCAGGTCCGCTACACGGGCAACTACGACGGCACGGTGCTGGGGTGGCAGCCGTTCGTGGAGAGCGGCGAGACCATGGAGGAGCAGATCAAGAAGCACGGTCCCGGGCTGCCGGGGCTGCGGAACTTCTACGTCTCGGGGGTGTGGGCCACCACCGGCGGGCTGATCAGGGCGGCGGCGGCCGGCCGGCACGTGATGCACTTCGTCTGCCGGGACGACGGCAAGGAGTTCACCGCCGAGATCGACCGCTCCGCGCCGTTGCCCACCCATGTGGTGGTGCCGGTGGGCCAGCGGCCGCTGCCGGCGCCGGCGCCGCCGCCGGCACCCGCGAAGCGGCCCGTGCCCACCGGCACGTCGGCCCGCTGAGCGGGCCACCGGAAACGCGGACGGGCAACCGTGGGCCGGCTGTGGCTGGTCGCGCCCGCGCGGCGGAGCCGCCTGATGTCACGCGCCCGCGCCCCTTTCCGGGGCGCGGGCGCGGTGCCACTCCGGCCCCGACAGGACTGCTCAGCCCAGGTAGGGCACGAGCGCCGGGTACCAGCGGGCGGCGAGCTTCACGTTGCCCGCGTCGTTCGGATGCACGCCGTCGTAGGTGTCGGTGGCCGGGTTGAACCCGGTCCACTGGTCCACGGCGACGACCGGTGACTGGGCGGTGGAGATCCCCGCCGCCCAGCCAGGGATCGCCGCGTTGAGGTCGACGACGCGCTGCCCGCACTCGGCGCAGTTGGCGGCGTTCATCGGCAGGATCCGCGCCACCAACACGGTGACCTGGGGGTTGTTGGCGCGCATCTGGCCGACGAGCCGGCCGAACGCGTTCAGGATGGTGGCCGGCGAGCGGTTGCTCCAGACGTCGTTGGTGCCCAGGTGCATCATGACCACGTCCGGGTCGGTGGCGGCCAGCCAGGGCGGCAGCTGGTTCTGGTCGGCCATGGTGGTGGCGAGGATCCCGCCGTGGCCCTCGTGGTTGTCGTCGTAGGCGAAGCCGCAGCCCTGGGGGGCCTGGGTGCCGACGAAGTCGACGTTGGTGTGGCCGGCGTTCCGGAGGTCGCGCCAGAGCAGCGCGCGCCAGCAGCCGGGCGATCCGGTGATCGAGTCGCCGAGCGGCATCACGCGCACCGGGTCGGCGGCGTTCGTCGGGTCGGCGGAGTCGGCCTGGGCGGCTCCCAGGGGCGAAAGCAGGGTGACGAGCAGCGCGCAGCACAGCAGGCTGGCTCGTCGGGCGAATCGGCTCATTGGACTGCTCTCCGTGGCAGGTGGAAGTCCCGCCGGACACGCGGACCGTCCCATAGGTCCGCGTACAGCCCCCTCCGGTGTTGCATGTCATGTACCCGCCCAGAGCGTGGATGTCACATTCCGGAGCCCTGTGCCGTCTCCCTTCCAACGCCCATGGACGAAGGGAAGACCATGCTCACCAGACTGTCGGATCTCCTCCTCACACGACGCCGGTTGGTGCTGCTGGTCGCGGTGCTGCTCGCGCTGGCCGCCGGCGTCGTCGGCTCCATGGGGCTCGACCGGATGAAGGCCGGCGGCTTCGACGACCCCGGCTCCGAGTCGGGCCGCGCCGCCACGGAGTTGACCGACCGGTTCGGCCGCGACGACCTCAACCTGGCGCTGCTGGTGCGCGCCCCGGAGGGCGTCGACGACCCGGCCGCGGCGGCGGCCGGCGCCGCGCTCACCGACCGCCTGGCCGCCGAGCCCGGGATCTCGGACGTCACCTCCTACTGGGCCACCGGCGCCCCCCAACTGCGGGGCGGCGACGGCGAGTCGGCGCTGATCATGGCCTCCATCGACGGCGACGAGAACGAGGCCACCGAGCGGCTCACCGACCTCCAGCCGGCCTACGAGGGCGACCAGGAAGGCCTCACCGTCGAGATCGGCGGCGCCGCCATGGTCAACAAGGAGCTCGGCGAGCTCAGCGTCGAGGACGCGGTGCGCGGCGAGACGATCGCCTTCCCGGTGATGCTGCTGGTGCTGGTGCTGATCTTCGGCAGCCTGGTGGCCGCCGCCCTGCCGCTGGTCATCGGCGCCGTCACCATCCTGTTCTCGGTCGGCCTGCTCTGGGTCCTGTCCTCCGTCACCGACATCTCCGTCCTGGCGCTGAACGTCGTCACACTGCTCGGTCTCGGCCTCGCCGTCGACTACAGCCTGCTGATGGTCAGCCGCTACCGCGAGGAGCTGGCCGCCGGCCGGGACACCGGCGCCGCGATCCGCGTCATGATGCTGGCCGCCGGCCGCACCGTGCTCTTCTCCGCCGTCACCGTGGCCGTCACGCTCGCCTGCCTGGCCTGGTTCCCGCTACTCGCGCTCCGCTCCATCGCCTACGCCGGCGTCGCGGTCGCCCTGCTCACCGCCGTGGTCACCCTCACCGTGCTGCCGGCACTGCTCGCCGTCCTCGGCCCGCGCATCGAGAAGGGCCGCCTCCCGCTGCCGCGCCGCGCCTCCGCCCCGGCCCGCGACACCGACCTGGCGAACGGCTTCTGGCACCGGCTCTCGTCCTTCGTGATGCGCCGCCCCGTGCCCGTCGCCACCCTGGTGGCCGGCGGACTGCTGCTGCTCGGCGTGCCCTTCCTGAGCATCGAGATGGGCGCCGCCGACGAGCGGGTGCTGCCCGCGTCCAGCTCGGCCAGGCAGGTCGCCGAATCCCTGCGCGCCGACTACGAGTCGGGCGAGAGCCAGGCCCTCAGCGTGGTGCTCCCCCAAGCCCCCGAAGACCCCGACGCGGTCGCCCGGTACGCCACCGCGCTCACCGAACTCCCCGGCGTCGCCCGGGTGGACACCAGCACCGGCAGCTACGCCCAGGGCACCCAGGTCGCCCCGCCCGACGACCACCACCGCTCCTTCGCGGCCGACGGCGGCGTCCATCTCACGGTCGTCCCCGAGCCGCTGCCCACCCCCGAGACCCAGGACCTGGTCCACGCCGTCCGCGCCCTGGACGCCCCCGCCGAGGCCCTGGTGGGCGGACCGACCGCCATCGCCATGGACGGCCTCGACGCCATCACCGACCGGCTGGCCACCGCCGGCCTGACGCTGCTCGTCGTGATGTACGTGCTGCTGTTCCTGCTCACCGGCAGCGTGCTGCTCCCACTGCTCGCCATGGTGCTCAGCGCGATCGGCCTCACCGCGACCTTCGGCGCGCTGGTCTGGGGCTTCCAGGACGGCCACCTGTCCGGGCTCCTGGACTTCACCGCCACCGGCAACGTGGTCGGCACCGTGCCGATCCTGCTGTTCGCGGTCGCCTTCGGCCTCGGCATGGACTACCAGGTCTTCCTGCTCTCCCGGATCCGCGAGGAGTACGACCACTCGGGCGACCCGACCACCGCCGTGGCCCTGGGCCTGGAACGCATCGGCCGCATCGTCACGGCGGCCGCGGCCACGCTGTCCATCGTCTTCCTGGCCTTCCTGGTCTCGGACATCGTCTTCCTCAAGGCCCTCGGCATCGGCCTGCCGCTGGCGGTGCTGATGGACGCCACCCTGATCCGCGGCGCGCTGCTCCCCGCCACCATGCGCCTGGGCGGTACGGCCCTCTGGTGGCTCCCCGCCTGGCTCCGCCCCCTCCACGACCGCTTCGGCCTCCACGAGGCCCCGACCGCGGTCGCCTCGGAACCGACGAGGGAACACGCCACGGCCCGGCCCTGACACCGGGGCACGGTGCCCGTCCCGCCCACCGTCACGGGGGGTGGGCGGGACG
>NZ_SMKI01000010.1 GCF_004348415.1 Streptomyces hainanensis | reverse complement strand
GTTCGACGTCGGCCCGGCGGGCCGGGCGGGCCTGGTGGCCCGTCGCCGTCCTGCTGGTGGCCGGTGCGGTGTTCATCGCCATCTCGCGCCGGGACGAGCTCGGCCGGGCCTTCGACGTGCTCTCCCGGGTCAGCCTGGTCAAGCTGCCCGTCGCGCTGGTCTGCGAGGCCGGCGCGCTGCTCTGTCTGGCCGCCGTCCAGCGCTGGCTGCTGTTCGCCGGCGGGATACGGCTGGGGATGGGCAGCATGCTCGGCCTCACCCTGGCCGCCAACGCGGTGGCCGGCGCGCTGCCGGGCGGCGCCGCGTTCTCCGCCGCCTGGATCTACCGGCAGCTGCGCCGCCGCGGCGTCGGGCAGGCGCTCGCCGCCGCCGTGCTGGTCGTCGCGGGCGCGCTGTCGGCGCTCGGCCTGCTGGTGATGATCGTCCTCGGCCTCCTCACCACCGGGGCGCGCGGTCCAGGCGCGTTGATCGGGCGCGGCCTGGCCGTGCTGGCCCTGCTCGCGCTGCTGATCCTCGTGCTGCTCAGGTTCGCCCGGGTCAGGGCCGCCTGCCGACGTTGGTGGGAACGCGTGCGGGAGCGCCACGCGCGGGCGCGCCGCGGCGAGGAGGCGGTGCGCGAGCTCGTGGCGCAGGCCCAGAGCGTGCAGCCGGGCATCCGCCCCTGGCTGCACCCCTTCGCGCTGGCCCAGCTGAACTGGGTGCTGGACGCCGCCTGCCTGGTCGCCTGCCTGTGGGCGCTGGACATCGGCGTGCCGTGGCACGGCCTGCTGATCGCCTACGCCCTCGCGCAGATCCCCGGCAGCCTGCGGCTGACGCCGGGCGGCATCGGCGTCGTCGAGGCGAGCCTCGCCGCCCTGCTCAGCGTGTACGGGCTGACGGCCGGGCAGGCGCTGGCCGGCACCCTGCTGTACCGGTTCTGGAGCTACTGGCTGCTCCAGCCGATCGGCTGGGTCTGCTGGACCGTCTTCACCCTGCAGGGCAGACGGTCCGCGGACGAGGAGCACGCCGAGGACGACACGGGCGCCGACGACACGGGCGCCGACGACAGGGGCGGGGGCGGCGCGGGCGGTGGCGACGACGCCGACGGGCCGCCCCGTGGCTCAGCCGGCGGCCGCGAGTAGCCCCGGCAGCGGCGCCGCGTGCACCACCGTCAGGCCGGACACCGCCCTGGTCAGCGCCACGTAGAGGCGGCGGAGCCCGGTGCGCTCGTCCGGCTCGCCGTCCACCACGGCCGCCGGGTCGTCCAGCACCACGTAGTCGTACTCCAGGCCCTTGGCCAGCGAGGCCGGCACCAGCGTCAGCCGCGCGCCGCGCGAGGTCTCCTGCCCGGGCGCCAGGTGGGCGAGGTCCGCCGCGACCAGCGCCGCCGACAGCACGGGCACCCGTGCGTCGGCCGTGATCAGGCCGACCGAGCCCTCCCGCGCGAGCGCCGCACGGCAGGCCGTGACCAGCGCGTCGTCCAGCTCGGCCGGGGAGACCGCCCGCACCTCGAAGGAGCCGGGGGAGTCCCGGACGGAGGTGGCCTCGGACAGTTCGGGGGCGATCGCCGGCAGCAGCCGGGAGGCGTACGAGATCACGGTGCGCGGCACCCGGAAGCCCTGGGTCAGCTCCTCGACCACCGCCTCCGGCTTGCCCAGGTGCGCCAGCGCCGCCGCCCAGCTCTCGGTGGCCCACGGCGTGGTGCCCTGCGCGATGTCGCCCAGGATGGTGACCGAGCCGGTGGAACAGCGCCGGCCCACCGCCCGGTACTGCATGGGGGACAGGTCCTGCGCCTCGTCGAGGACCACGTGGCCGAGCGAGCCGGTGCGCTCCACCAGGTCGCGCGCCTCGTCGATCAGCACCGCGTCCGCCGGCGACCAGCGGGCCGACTTCACACTCCGCGCCGGCCGGTCCCACAGGATCTCCTTGCGCTCCTCCTCGCTCAGGATCCCCTCCGCCATCTCGGCCAGGAAGTCGGCGTCGGACAGCAGCCGCAGCACCAGCTTCGCCGGCTCGACCGCCGGCCAGCACTCCTTGACGACCGCCTTGACGGCGGGCGTCCGGGCCACCGCGTTCTGCGTGCGGTCGTCGGGCGCCTCGCCGGCCTGCTCCATCCGCACCAGCACGGAGTGCGCGATCCGCTGCGGCAGCGCCTCGCGGGCCGCGCCGTAGCGGATGTCCCGGTCGAGCAGCTCCTGGACGAGCTCGGAAAGCTCGTGGGCCGGGACCCGCCAGCGTCGCGAGCCGCGGACCACCATCAGGGGCTCGGCCGGCATCCGCACGCCGGCGCGCACCGCCCGGCGCAGCACCTCGGCCATCCGCGCGTCGCCCTTGAGCCGCGCCGCGGTCGCGCCGTCCGCGCCCCGTACCTCCACGTGGGCGACGAGCTCGTCGACCGTGGCCTGCTTGACCTCCAGCTCGCCGAGCGCGGGCAGCACCTGCTCGATGTAGCGGAGGAACGAGCGGTTCGGGCCGATCACCAGGGTGCCGGCGCGCGCCAGCCGCTCCCGGTAGGCGTAGAGCAGGTACGCGACGCGGTGCAGGCCGACGGCCGTCTTCCCGGTGCCCGGCGCGCCCTGGACGCAGACGCTGCCGGTCAGCGGGGCGCGCACGATCTCGTCCTGCTCCGGCTGGATGGTGGCCACGATGTCCCGCATCGGGCCGACGCGCGGCCGCTCGATCTCCCGCTGGAGCAGCCGGCTGCTGGTCTCGACCTCCGTCGGGTCGGACAGGTGCTCGTCCTCGTAGGCCGTCAGCTCGCCGCCGTCGTAGCCGAAGCGGCGGCGCAGGCCGACGTCCCGCGGGTTCTGCTTGGTCGCCTGGTAGTAGGGCTGCGAGACGGGCGCGCGCCAGTCGATCACCATCGGGTCGCCGTGCGCGTCGTGGACGTGGCGGCGGCCGATGTAGAAGCGGTGCCCGTGCTCGCCCTCGGCGTCGAGGTCGTGCAGGTAGTCGAGGCGGCCGAAGAACAGCGGGGTGTCCACCAGGTCGGCGAGCGACTTGATCCGCAGGTCGAGCTCGGACCGCAGGACCTCGGCGTTCACCCAGTTCGCGGTGACGTCGCCGATGTCGAGGGACTCGGCGTCGGCGCGCATGGCGCGCAGTGCGGAGCGGGACGAGGCCAGGTGGGCCCGCTCGTCCTCGAGCGGCGAGGGTTCTGTCGACTCAGGGGCGGACACGGCGAAGCCTCCGGGATGAGTAGGGGAGCACGGTGGGTGTGACCGACGAGCGGTCGGAACGCCGACCGGTTGCCGTCCGGCCGGCTCCAGCCCAGCGCCCGCGCGCGTCCCGCGCGGCGTCCCGGGTGGAGGCAAGGCAGGGAGCCTAGGCCGGGGTCCCCGAGGCACGCAAATCATTTCCGCCCGCCGTCGGCTTCCGGCCATCCGCCGTCCGCACGTTCGTCAGGGGCGGGTCATCCCCTCTCCCTAGGGGACGATCAGCCCGAGGGGGGAGGGGCGGCCCACTACTCTCAGTCCTTGGACCGATGACGCGGGCGGGTGCGCGGCGGCACCCTTGTACCCATGAGCACCGTAACTGTCCACCCGGGGGCCACCGCCTCGGGGAACGAGAACCATCCCAGGCACCTCGTGGGGAACGCGTTGCGCGCGGTCCGGGTGCTGGTCGGGGCCGCCTTCGAGGTCGCCGTGCTCGGCCGGGTCGACGAGCGTGGCGCGATAGTCCGCCGGAGGCTGTACTGAGCCGCGCCGAGCGGCGCGGCGGGGCGTGGCCGGCTCAGACGCCGTCCAGCTCCTCACCGTCCGTGGCGGTCAGCTCCCCGGCGTCCATGATCCGGTAGGCGTAGCCCTGCTCCGCCAGGAAGCGCTGCCGGTGCGCGGCGAAGTCCTGGTCGATCGTGTCCCGCGCGACCACGGAGTAGAAGCGCGCCTCGTGCCCGTCCGCCTTGGGCCGCAGCACCCGCCCGAGGCGCTGGGCCTCCTCCTGCCGGGAGCCGAACGTGCCGGACACCTGGATCGCGACCGTGGCCTCCGGCAGGTCGATCGAGAAGTTCGCCACCTTGGAGACCACGAGCACCTGGAGCTCCCCGGCGCGGAACGCGTCGAACAGCTTCTCGCGCTGCGCGTTGCTGGTCTCGCCCTTGATCACCGGGGCGTCGAGCACCTCGCCGAGCTCGTCGAGCTGGTCGATGTACTGGCCGATGACGAGGGTCTGCTGCCCGGCGTGTCGGCGCACCAGGGTCTCGGTCACCCGCCGCTTGGAGTCGGTGGTGGCGCAGAACCGGTAGCGCTCCTCCGGCTCGGCCATGGCGTAGGCCAGCCGCTCCGACTCGGTGAGGTCCACCCGGACCTCGACGCAGTCGGCGGGCGCGATGTAGCCCTGTGCCTCGATCTCCTTCCAGGGGGCGTCGAAGCGTTTGGGCCCGATCAGCGAGAACACGTCGGACTCGCGGCCGTCCTCCCTGACCAGCGTGGCGGTCAGGCCGAGGCGGCGGCGGGCCTGGAGATCGGCGGTGAACTTGAACACGGGAGCCGGCAGCAGATGCACCTCGTCGTAGATGATCAGCCCCCAGTCACGGGAGTCGAACAGCTCCAGGTGCGGGTAGACACCCTTCCGCCTGGTGGTCAGCACCTGGTAGGTGGCGATGGTGATCGGCCTGATCTCCTTGCGGGTGCCGCTGTACTCGCCGATCTCGTCCTCGGTCAGCGAGGTGCGGCGCACCAGCTCCGCCTTCCACTGCCGCGCCGAGACGGTGTTGGTCACCAGGATCAGCGTGGTCGAGGCGGCCTGCGCCATCGCCCCCGCGCCCACCAGTGTCTTGCCGGCGCCGCACGGCAGCACCACGACGCCGGAGCCGCCGTGCCAGAAGCCGGAGATCGCCTGCTCCTGGTAGGGCCGCAGCGCCCAGCCCTCCTGCCGGAGCTCGATCGGGTGCGCCTCGCCGTCCACATAGCCGGCCAGGTCCTCGGCGGGCCAGCCGAGCCGGAGCAGCGCCTGCTTGATCTGCCCACGCTCCGACGGGTGCACCACCACGGTGTCGTCGTCGATCCTGGCCCCCACCAGGGGCGCGATCCGCTTCGACCGCAGCACCTCCTCCAGCACCGCGCGGTCGTTGCTCTGCAGCACCAGGCCGTGCGCCGGGTGCTTGAGCAGCGTCAGCCGCCCGTAGCGCGCCATGGTCTCGGCCACGTCCACCAGCAGCGCCTGCGGCACCGGATACCGGGAGTAGGTCATCAGCGCGTCCACGACCTGCTCGGCGTCGTGCCCGGCGGCCCGCGCGTTCCACAGGCCGAGTGGCGTCACCCGGTAGGTGTGGATGTGCTCGGGCGCCCGCTCCAGCTCGGCGAACGGGGCGATCGCCCGTCGGCAGTCCTCCGCCTGCTCGTGGTCCACCTCGAGCAGCAGGGTTTTGTCACTCTGGACGATCAGGCAGGACACGCACACCTCCGCCGGCCGGCTCCGTACGCCATACGTGGGAAACGGGAAATACTACCTCGCTTCACCGGGTGGGCGCGTGAGCGCCCGATCGGTCCGGGCCGCGCGGGGGGCGCGGCCCGGACCGACGAACGGCCGGCGCCGGCCGTCGGCCCCGGTCACGCCGGCGCCGTCAGGTTCTCGTCGGCCGCGCGGTCGGTGCCGCGGTCGGTGCCGCGGTCGGCCGTGTGGTCCGTCGTGCGGTCGGGCGCGGTCTCGGCGAGGAACCGGCGGAGGCCCGCGAAGTGGTGCCGCATCGCCTCCGCGGCACGCCGCCCGTCGCCCGACTCGAGCGCCGCCAGGATGTCGCGGTGCCGGCTCACCGTGTGCGCCGGCGGGTCGCCGTGGTCCTCCCGCGGCTCGTCGCCGACCCCCTGGAACGCGGCGTGGAACGCCGCCCAGAACGCGTCGAGCACCTCGCTCAGCAGGTGGTTGCCGAGCGAGCGGTAGAGCGCCAGGTGGAACGCCCGGTCGGTGGCCGCCGTCACCCGGTCGACCGCCGCCTCCCGCTCCATCGTGGCGACGAGCTCGTGCAGCACGGCCAGGTCCTCGGCCGGCACCTTCCCCGCCACGCTCACGATCAGGCCGGCCTCCAGCGCCTCCCGCACCTCGAGCAGCTCGTACAGGCCGGCCTCGCCCCGGCCGTGCAGCACCGCGGCGCGGAACACCATGCCGTTCACGAACGAGTCCAGGCTGAGCCCGCCGACATAGGTACCGAAGCCGTGTCTGATGTCGACTATGTCGACCGCCTGGAGCGCCTTCAACGCCTCTCGCACCGAGTTGCGGCTGACGTCGAAGCGACCCATCAGCTCGCTCTCGGTCGGCAACGGGTCACCGGGGGCGAGCCGGCCGTCCAGGATCAGCTGCTTGATCCGCCGCTGTACCTCGTCCGCCATCATCCGGCGTGCCATGGCCGTGTCCCTTCCCTCACGCACCTGACATCCCACCCCCCGACAAACCATTCGCAGCCACATTCTGCCAGGAGATAGGACATGGGACGTCCGGTCAAATGAGCCCAGGCGCACAGGTCTTGACCACCCTTCGCGGCCGCTCCTACCGTGACATCGGACGTAGAACGTAGGACCTCCCGCCGGAGTCGCCAGGAGGCGTCGATGGACCGTGCCCTCGCCCGCAGGGACTTTCTCAGGATCACCGGCGCGCTGGGTGCCGCGGGCGCGATCACCGCGTCACTCGGCGCCTGCACCGGGCCGCCCTCCACCATCGACCCCGGCGGTGGCCGCGGCGGCGGTGGCCTCACCGACCTGACCGCCGTCATCGGCTACGGCAACGACGGCAGCTGGGACCCGACCATGACCGCCTCGGCGTTCGGCATGGCGGGCAACAACCACATCTACGAGGGGCTGCTCGACACCGACCCCATCACCCGCGCCCCCTACCCGGCGCTCGCCACCGCGCTCCCCCTCGACCAGACCGCCACCACCTGGCAGTTCACCCTCCGGGACGGCGCCACCTGGCACGACGGCGAACCGGTCACCGCCGACGACGTGGTGTTCACCTTCGAGCGGATCCTCGACGCCGAGGCCAACCCCCTCACCCGCTCCTTCTTCGTCACCTGGCTCGCCGAGGTGCGGAAGACCGGCGACCTGTCCGTCGAACTCGACTTCCGCTTCCCGTTCCCAGAGGCCGCCCCCCGGCTCACCATCGCCAAGATCATGCCCCGGCACGTCTTCGGCCGCGACGGCGCCTGGGACGACGCGGCCGGCGGCTTCGCCCTCGGCTCCGGGCCCTACCGGCAGGCCTCCCACACCCCGAAGTCCAACACCGTCTTCGAGGCGTACGACGGCTACAACGGCCCCCGGCCGCCCACCTTCCGCTCCATGAACTGGCTGACCGTCGTCGACGCCGCGCCCCGCGTGGCCCGGATCTCCGGCGGCAGCGCCGACGCCCAGATCGCCGACAACATTCCCTACGCCAACGTCGAGCAACTCCGGGGCGACGGCCTCGAGGTGGCGGGCGGCGCCGGCATGAACCACCTGTTCCTGATGTTCAACACCGCCAACCCGCCCTTCGACGACGTCCGGGTGCGGCAGGCGCTGTTCCACGCCATCGACAGCCAGCAGATCGTCGACGTCGCGCTCCGCGGCAACGGCCGGCCCGCCACCTCGTTCCTCAACGAGGACCACCCCGCCCACCGGCCGGCCGCCACCGTCTACTCCTACGACCCGGACCGCGCCCGCCGACTCCTCGACGAGGCCGGCGTCGGGAACCTCAGCGTCAACCTGATGTCCGTCAACGTCAGCTGGGCCGTCGACTGCCTGCCCACCATCAAGGAGGGCTGGGACGCGATCGGCGTGCGCACCACGCTCGAACCGCAGGAGACCTCGGCGCTCTTCACCAAGATGGACCAGAACCAGGACTACCAGGTGGTCGCCGCCGTCTCCAACCCCAACCAGTTCGGCGTCGACCCCGACCTGATCCTCCGCTACAACTACACCGCCGGCGGCACGTGGATGGCCTACACCGGGTGGGACACCAGCGACGAGGCCACCGACCTGTTCGCCCGGATGGACCGCGCCACCGAGGAGCCCGACCCGGACCGCAAGCTCGAACTCGTCCACGAGTACCTGGACGTCATCGCCGAACAGGCCGTCCTCTACCCCGTGGTGCACAACGAACTGCTCACCGCCTGGGATCCGGACCGCATCGTCGGCGTCCGCGCCCAGCCCTACCCCGGCCTCAACCTGCTCCAGGCAAGGGCGAGGGCGTCGTCGTGATCCTCGTCGCCCGGATGGTGCTGCGCCGCGTCCTGCTGCTGGTGCCGCTGCTGCTCGGCATCATCCTCTTCGTCTTCCTGGTCATGCGGTTCTCCGACATGGACCCCGCCTCCGCCTACTTCCAGGGCGCCAACCCCACCCAGGAGCAACTGCACCAGTTCCGCGAGGAGAACGGGCTGCTCGACCCGCTGCCGGTCCGCTACGCCGACTTCGTCGGCGAGCTCGTCAGGGGCGACATGGGCATCAGCGTGCTGACCAGGGCACCGGTGGTCGACCAGGTCACCACCGCGCTGCCGCTCACCATGCAACTGGCCTTCCTGGGCCTGGGCTTCGCCGTCGTCCTCTCGCTGCTGCTCGGCGTCACCGCCGCCGTCTACCGCGACCGGCTGCCCGACCAGCTGATCCGCGTCGTCTCGCTGACCGGCGTCGCCGCGCCCGCCTTCTGGCTCGCCCTGCTGCTGATCCAGTACGCGGCCGTGGACCACGGCTGGTTCCCGACCGGCGGCTACATCAACCCCAACGACTCCTTCAGCGGGTGGCTGGAGACGATGACGCTGCCGGCGCTGGCGCTCTCGCTGCCCGTCGCCGCCCAACTCACCCGCATCGTGCGGACCGCGGTGGTCGAGGAACTCGACCGGGACTACGTGCGCACCGCCGTCGGCAGCGGCCTCCCGCCGGTGGTCGTCGTCGGACGCAACGTGCTGCGGAACGCGCTGATCAACCCGCTGACCGTGCTCGGCCTGCGGGTCGGCTACCTGCTCGGCGGCGCCGTCGTCATCGAGACGATCTTCGCCCTCCCCGGGATGGGCAAGCTCATGATCGATGCGGTGCGGAACGGCGACCCGGCGGTGGTCCAGGGCGTGGTGCTGACGACGGCCGTCGGCTTCGTGGTCGTGAACCTGGTGATCGACATCCTCTACCTGCTGATCAACCCCCGGCTCAGGAGCGCGACATGAAGCTGTTGCGGAGGCTGCCCCTGGCGTCGCGGATCGCACTCGGCATGCTCGGGATCGTGGTCCTCACGGCGCTCCTCGCCCCGATCCTGGTGCCCCACGACCCCTACACACAGGCGCCGACCGTGGAGGGCCCGTCCGCCGACCACTGGATGGGCCAGGACAGCCTGGGCCGCGACATCCTCAGCCGGCTGATGTACGGCGCGCGGTGGTCGCTGGCCATCGGGCTCGGCGCCACGCTGCTCGCGCTGCTCGTCGGCGCCGTCCTCGGCTCCGTCGCGGCCACCTCGCGGCGCGCGGTCGACGAGGCGGTGATGCGCGGCCTCGACGTCGTCATGGCCTTCCCCGGCATCGCGCTCGCCGCCGTGCTGATCTCCGTCTTCGGCGGCGGCATCCCCGTGCTGGTCTGCGCCATCGCCTTCCTCAACATCCCACCCGTGGCACGGGTGGTGCGGGCCAACGTGATGGCGCAGTACGGCGAGGACTACGTCACGGCCGAACGCATCATCGGCGCCCGCACACCGCACATCCTGATCCGGCACGTGGCGATCAACTGCGCCGCGCCGGTGCTGGTGTTCTGCACGGTGATGGTGGCCGAGGCCATCGTCTTCGAGGCGTCCCTCTCCTTCATCGGCGCGGGCGTCCGGCCGCCGGAGCCGTCCTGGGGCAGCGTCATCGCCGACGGCAAGAACATGGTCCTGCTGGGCGGTTGGTGGGCCACGGTCTTCCCCGGCCTGCTGATGCTGCTGACGGTCCTGAGCCTCAACATCCTCTCCGAGGGCATCTCCGACACCGTGGCCTTGGCGGCCGGCCGACCCGACGACTCCGCCGCCGGTGCGGGCGGCGTGGGCACCGGCGCGGCGGCGGCGGGTGGTGCCACCCGGGCCGCCGGCCCGGACCCGGCCGGCGGCTCCGCCGCCGGTGCCCGTGGGGTGGCCGTGCCCGCTGCGCGGGCACCTGCGGATGGCATCGGGGCCGCTGGCGCGGCCCTCCGGGGCGCGGCTGGGCCCGCGGCCGGCGTGCCGGCCGACGCCGAGGCGGCCGGCGGCGAAGCCGGTGCCGCTGGCGCGGGCGGCCCGGGCGACGGCTCCGCCGCCGGTTCGGCCACGGCGGCGGCCGACGCGGCCTCCCGGGACGTCGGCCCGGGCGACGGCCCGACGGCCAAGCCGGAACCGGCGGACGCCGAGCCGGCCTCCGGCCCGGCCGGCGCCGGCGCCGGCGCCGGCGGGGATCCGTTCCCCTACGGGGCCGCGTTGGCGGCCGCTTCGCGGCGGTTGCGGCGGGGGGTGGCGGACGGCGCGGAGCCGGTGTTGGCCGTCACCGATCTGGCGGTCGGGTTCGAGGGCCGGCACGCGGGGATCGACATCGTGGCCGGCGTCAGCTTCGAGGTGCGGCCCGGCGAAGTGCTCGGCCTCGTCGGGGAGTCGGGCTGCGGCAAGTCGCTGACCGCCCTCACCGTGATGGGGCTCCAGCCCCGCGAGGCCCGGGTGCGCGGCAGCGTCCGGTTCCAGGGGCGGGAGCTCATCGGCATGTCGGCCCGCGAGCGCCGCCGGCTGCTCGGGCACGAGATGGCGATGGTCTACCAGGACGCGCTCTCCTCCCTCAACCCCGCGATGTCCATCCGCGCCCAGCTCCGCCAGCTGGTCCGCCGTGGCGGCCGCCGTACCCCCGCCGAACTGCTGGAACTCGTCGGCCTCGACCCGGAACGCGTGCTCCGCAGCTACCCGCACGAACTCTCCGGCGGTCAGCGGCAACGCGTCCTCATCGCCATGGCGCTCTCCCGCGACCCGCGCCTGATCGTCGCCGACGAGCCCACCACGGCGCTCGACGTCACCGTGCAGGCCCAGGTGATAGAGCTGCTGCTCCGGCTCCGCGAGGAACTCGGCTTCGCGCTGGTCCTCGTCTCCCACGACCTGGCCCTGATCGCCGACGTCACCGACCGGGTGGCCGTGATGTACGGCGGGCAGATCGTGGAGACCGGTGTCACCGCCGACCTGCTCGGCGCGTCGGCCCACCACTACACCCGTGGCCTGCTGGGCGCGGTGCTCTCCCTGGAGTCCACGGCCGAGCGCATGATCCAGATCCGTGGCGTCGTGCCGTCGCCGGCCGCCTTCCCGCCCGGCTGCCGGTTCGCGGACCGCTGCCCGTTCGCCGACGCGGACTGCGCCGCCACGCCACCCGAGCGCCCGGGCGAGGGAGCGGGGCACCTCGTCCTCTGCCACCACCCGGCCAGCCCACCGAGTCCCGCGAGCCTCGCACCCGAGGAGGTGGCGCCATGACGGCGACGACCGACCGGCAACCCGACGCGACCACGGCCCTGATGACCGTCACCGACACGCACGTCGTCTTCCCGGCCAGAACCGGCGGCCTGTTCAGGTCGGACCGGGTGCACGCGCTCACCGGCGCCAGCCTCACCGTCGCGCCGGGCGAGACCGTCGGCATCGTCGGCGAGTCGGGCTGCGGCAAGTCCACCCTGGCCCGCGTCCTGATCGGCGTCCAGCGCCCGACCAGCGGCACCGTGGCCCACCGCGGCCGCGACCTGTGGGCGATGCCGCCCGCCGAGCGCCGCGTCACCGTCGGCACCCGGCTGGGCATGGTCTTCCAGGACCCGTCCACCGCGCTCAACCGCCGCATGCCGATCCGCCGCGTGCTGCGCGACCCGCTCGACGTCCACCGCCGCGGCACCCCCGCGCAACGCGACGAGCGGGTACGCGAGTTGATGTCGCTGGTCGGGCTCCCCGCCTCGCTCGCCGACGCGCTGCCCGGCCAACTCTCCGGCGGCCAGCGGCAACGCGTGGCCATCGCCCGCGCCCTCGCGCTGGAACCCGAGCTGCTGATCGCCGACGAACCGACCAGCGCGCTCGACGTCTCCGTCCGCGCCCAGATCCTCAACCTCCTCCTCGACCTCCGCGAACGCCTCGGCCTCGCCCTGGTGTTCGTGTCGCACGACATCCAGACCGTGCGCCGGATGAGCGACCGCGTCATCACGATGTACCTCGGCCGCATCGTCGAGGAGGCGCCCGCGGCGCGCGTCACCGCGCACGCCCGACACCCGTACACCAGGGCGTTGTTCTCGGCGACGCCGGGACTGCTCGACCCGATCCAGCCGATTCCGCTGGTCGGGCCGCTGCCGTCGGCCATCAGGCCGCCGAGCGGCTGCCCGTTCCGCACCCGCTGTTGGAAGGCGGACGACGCGTGCGCCGCGTCGATGCCGGACTTCGTCACCGACGAACGCGACCATCGGTACCGCTGCCACCACCCGGTGCCCGGGGACGAGTCCACCAGCGGCCTGGTCCAGCAGGCCCGGGCGGCGCGCGGCGCCCCGTCCGTCACCTCCCTGGAGCGCACATGAACCTGCCCGCCGGCCGGCTGACCGGAGTGATCCCGCCCGTCTGCACCCCGCTCACGCCGGACGGCGCGGTGGACACCCGCTCCCTCGTCCGACTGGTGGACCACCTGGCAGGCGCCGGCGTCGACGGCCTCTTCGTCCTCGGCTCCAGCTCCGAGGCCGCCTACCTGACCGACCACCAGCGCAGACTCGTCGTGGAGACCGTCGTCCGGCACGTGGCGGGCGCGATCCCCGTGCTGGCCGGCGCCATCGACATGACCACCCCCCGCGTGCTGGACCACGCGGAGACGGCGCTGGCCGCCGGCGCGGACGCCGTGGTGGCCACCGCCCCGTTCTACGCCAGGACCCACCCGGCCGAGATCGCCCGCCACTTCCAGCGGATCGCCAAGGAGATCGGCGCTCCGCTCGTCGCGTACGACCTGCCCTCCTCCGTGCACAGCAAGCTCGACGCCGACCTCGTGCTCGACCTCGCCGCCGACGGCACGCTGGTCGGGCTCAAGGACTCCAGCGGCGACCAGGCCACGCTCCGCACCATCGCCATAAGCGCCCCCACCGGCTTCAGCGTCCTCACCGGCTCCGAACTCCTCGTGGACACCGCCCTGTTGCTCGGCGCCCACGGCGTCGTCCCCGGCCTCGGCAACGTCGACCCGCACGGCTACGTCCGTCTCGTGAAGCACGCCACGGCCGGCGAGTGGGGCCGGGCCAGGGCCGAACAGGAGCGGCTACTCGGCCTGTTCGGCATGGTGGACGCCGCCCCGCCTGCCCGGATGGGCCGCGGCTCGGCCGCCATCGGCGCCTTCAAGGCCGCGCTGCGGCTGCGTGGCGTGATCGACCACGCCACGACGGCCGAGCCGCAGATCCCGCTCACCGACGACGAGGTGGCGCTGGTCGCCCAGCGCCTCACTGCCGCCGGCCTCGGCTGACGGTCAGCGCACCCCGAGCCGGCGGAACTCGATCCGCTCGTAGGGGCCCTCGTCGCCCGTCTCGTACAGCACGCCGACCGTGTCGTCGTCCAACTCGACCAGGTCCGAGTAGGCGGCGGGCAGCGCGGAGAGCGTGATCACCCGGGTGAAGGACGTGCCGTCGTCGTCGCTGCGCCAGACCGTGAGGGCCTCGCGGCTGCTCGGGTTCGACGGGCCCGAGAACAGCAGCGGCGCGTCGTCGTCGCCGGCCGGCCGCAGCACGCTGCCCTGCACCACCGGCACGTCGTTCAGGCTCTCCTGGATGGCGAAGGTGCCGCCCTCCAGGCTCTCGCCGCCGTCCGTCGAGAAGGCGTCCGCCCGGTTGCCGACGCTGGTGCCGTGCTGGTCGCGGGCGCTGAAGTAGACGCGGCCGTCCGGGAGTTCGGCGGCGGACGACTCGTTGGAGTTGATCACGCCCTCGTAGTCGGCGTCGACGTAGCCGACGCGCCAACTCCGGCCGCCGTCGTCGCTGATCAGCGCGTGCGAGCCGTAGTACCTGGGCTCCTTGCCGGTGTCGGCCGAGCCGTCCGGCGGCGCGGCCGAGTGGTTGGCCGGCACCACGAGCCGCCCGGCGTGCGGCCCCTCGGCGAGCGCCAGCGCGTGCCCGGGACCGGTGGCGTACCAACGCCAGTCGTCCGCCTTGACGTCCTCGGTGATCTCCCGCGGGTCGCTGAACGAGCGGCCGTCGTCGTCGCTGTACTGCACGAACACCCGCCGGCTCTGCTCGGGCGTCACCACGCCCCTGACGATCTCGTCCTCGGTGACCTCGCCGCTGTTGTAGCAGGTGAGCAGCACGACCCGGCCGGACTCCGGGTCGATCACCGGCGCCGGATTGCCCCGGGTGTCCCCGTCGCCGTGCGCGACCACGTCCATCGGGCCCCAGGTGCGGCCGCCGTCACGGGAACGCCGCACGACGACGTCGATCTCGCCGCTGTCACCGGCCCCGTCGACCCGCCCCTCGGCGAACGCCAGCACCGTGCCGTCCTGCGTGGTGATGGCGGCCGGCACCCGGTAGGTGTCGTAGCCGCCCTCGCCCGACACGAACGGCACGGACGACACCCGCTCGGGCCCCGACGCCTCGGCCGACCCACCACGCCCGGTGGTGAGGGCCGTGGCCGGTGCGGACGACGCGTCGATGACGATCGAGGACTTCGGCTGAGCGGCTGTCAGGAGGCAGTGGCCGGACTCCTCGGCGCATCTCCCCATGCCCTCGACGTGGGACTCGCGCCCGTCGTCGCTCACCACGTGGCGGCGACCCGCGGAGTCGTCGGCGGCCGCGTCGGTCGTCCTCGCCGCCGGGGCGCTGCCGAACATCGAATGCGCCACAGCCGGGACGTGGTGGGGCAGCAACCCGGTCGTCTCGCTGCTGTAGACGCACGCCAGCAGCGCCATGATGGCCAGCAGGGCGGCTGGCGAGGCACACCTGGCGAGGACGCGGCGCATGGAGGGAATGGTAGCCACCCGACTCCCCACCTCGGGAGAGTGCGCCGACCGGCCCTCGATGGTGGCGTGTTCACGCGGTGATCTGATGTTTACACGGGGATTCCCGGACGAAACGTCCCGTTGATCCACTTTCCGTGTCCGTCCGTGGAAGTCATGGTCACCAGGGGGTGTTCGTGGGCCTTTGTCCCTGGTTCACTGCCGGTGACGTCCGGGGGGCCGGCCACCTGTACGGACGGCCGGGCAGCGGAGTGAGGAGAACACCGATGGTGGCAGACGCCGACGAGGAGACCGAACGCCCCAACTCCGTCCTGGGCAAGGCGCAACTGCTGCTCGGCGCGTTCGAGTCCGGTCCCTTCCAGCTCCGGCTGACCGAGCTGAGCAGGCGCTCCGGGGTGCCGAAGGCGTCGGCCTACCGGCTCGCGCAGGAGCTCGTGCGGTGGGGCCTGCTGGAGCGCCGGGGCGAGTCGTACCAGCTCGGCATCCGGATGTTCGAGCTGGGCGAGCGGGTCCTCGCCTCCGCGTCGCTGCGGGCCGTCGCGCGCCCGCCGCTCACCGACCTGTACACCAGCACCCGCGCCACCATCCACCTCGCCGTGCTCGACGGGACGCACGTCCTCTACCTGGAGAAGATCGCCGGCCGGGCCAACATCCACAGCCACTCGCAGATCGGCGGGCGGCTGCCGGCCTGGTGCACCGCGACCGGGAAGGTGCTGCTCGCCGGGTCGCCGGCCAGCCGGCAGCAGGTGGAGCGGCTCGCCGAGTCCGGGCTGCCGTCACTGACCGAGCGGACCGTCGTCTCCGCCGACGCGCTCCGGCGGCAACTCGCCGTCGTCGCCGAGCGGGGCTTCGCCCTGGAGGCCGGGGAGACCCTGTCCGGCTACGGCAGCCTCGCCGTGCCCGTGATCGGGGAGGACGGCACCGTGCACGCGGCCGTCTCGGCCACGGCACCCGTGGCCCAGGTCACGGCACAACGCCTGCTGCCCCCACTGCGCGCCACGGCGGCCGGCATCGCGCGGGCGATGGACCGGCGCCCGCCCGCCGCACCGACGACGACACGAAGGGCCACCGCCGGCTCCCCGGGCCGCGCGCCGCTCTGACGACGTTCCGCCGGCGGTCTGATGAGCGGAACGTGCCGCTGGCCGAGCGCCCCGCACCGGGCGAGGGTGAGGCGGTGCGACACGCTCGAGGAGGAACCGTGCTGGTAGGGCGCCCTGTGCCGTTGCGCGTGCTCGATCTCACCGACGAACTCGCCTTCCACGGCGCTCGCTCGCTGGTGGGGCTCGGGGCCGACGTCCTGCGGATCGACCCCGGTGACGGGGCGGCGCCGGCGGAGCGGACGCACTGGCACGCGGGGAAGCGCTGGACACCGGCACGCGACCCGGCCGAGCTGGACGGACTGGCCGCCGGCGCCGACATCGTGCTGGAGAGCGGCCCCTTCGCCACCCTGCGCGGGCTGCGCGCGGACGGCACGTCGCGCTGGCCGCACGCGGTGCACGTGGTCGTGACGCCCTTCGGGCTCACCGGGCCACGGCGCGACTGGGCGGGCGACGACCTGGTCCTGGCCTCGGCCGGCGGGATGACCTGGCTCGGCGGCCGGCCCGACGGGCAGCCGAAACCGCCGCCCCGCGAACAGGCGCTCGGGGTGGCCGGCGCCCACGCCGCGATCGGCGCGCTGCTCGGCGTGCTCTCCGGCACCGGTCAACTCGTCGACGTCTCCGTGCAGGAGGCGACCGCCGCCACCCTGGAGACCGGCGCCGTCGCCTGGATCCACGCCGGCCGCCACCCGGTGCGCAACGGCGGGGTGTACGAGCACGTGGCGCACCGGATCTTCGAGGCCGTGGACGGCCACGTGGCCGGCGGCTACTCCGGCAGCGACCGGATGTGGACGGACCTGCTGGCGTGGCTCGTCGAGGTCGGCGAGGCGGACGACCTCGACGACGAGCGCTGGGGCGACGCCGCCTTCCGATGGCGCGGCCGCCCGCACGTCGACGCGATCGTGGCCCGGTTCGCGGCCCGGCGGACGGCCGCCGGGATCGCCGAGGGCGGCCGGGCCCGCGCCCTCCCGTGGGCCGAGGTCGTGGCGCCCGAGCGGTTGCCGGACAACCCGCAACTGCGGGACCGCGGCTACTTCGTGACGGTCGTCGGCGACGGGCTGCCGGCCGGCGGGGTCGAGGACGTCGGCTTCCCCTGGTCGCCAAGGCCCCGGCCGGTGACGCTCGACGCCGTGCACGAGGCGCCCCCGGCGGCGCCCTGGCGCCACGGGCGGCCGCGCGGACTTCGGGCGCGGAGCGGCGCCCGCCCGCTGAGCGGGGTGCGGGTACTGGACCTCACCTGGGTGCTGGCCGGCCCCTACGCGACCAAGCAACTCGCCGAACACGGCGCGGACGTGATCAAGATCGAGTCCCGGCACCGGCAGGACCCCACCAGATTCGCCCCGTCCATGCGGCTGCGCCCGGACGCCGGACCCGACGACAGCGGCTACTTCCTCAACTTCAACCGGAACAAGCGGAGCGTCGCGCTCAACCTCCGCACCCCCGAGGGACAGCGGCTGCTGCGCGACCTGGTGCCGCACTGCGACGTCGTCGTGGAGAACTTCAGCCCCGGGGTGCTCGCCCGGTGGGGCATGGACCACGCCAACCTGCGGAAGCTCAACCCGGACGTGATCCTCGTGTCGATGGCCGGCGTCGGCGGGACCGGGCCCTGGCGCGACGCCGTGACCTTCGCCGACACGCTCGCCGCGATGTCCGGCCTGTCCAGCGAGACCCGCGACCCGGGCGGCCCGCCGCAGGGCCTGACCTTCGGGCTCGGCGACATGGTCGCGGCCAACGCCGCCGTGCTCGCCGCCCTCGACCTGCTGGCCGAGGGCCGGGGCGGGCACGTCGACCTCTCCCAACTGGAGGCCATGGCGGCGACGATGGGGCCGGCCGTCCTCGAACCGGCGCTCGGCCGGCCGGGACCCGACCCGCGCACCGCCGAGCACCCGAACCGCTCGCCCCGCGCCGTGCCGCACGGCGTCTACCCGGCGGCCGGGGACGACCGCTGGGTGGCGATAGCGGTGCGGGACGACGCGGGGTGGCGTGCCCTCACCACGCTCGTCGACCTGCCGGGCGACGGCGACCTGGCGACCCGCCGCGCCCACGAGGACGCGATCGACACCGCGCTTGCCGCCTGGACCCGGGGCCAGGACGCCGCCGCGCTGGCCGCCCGACTCCAGGCCGAGGGCATCGCCGCCGCGGTCGTGGCGACCGGCCGCGACCTGGTCGAGGCCGACGAACAGCTCGCCGCCCGCGGCTTCTACCAGGAGCTCGACCATCCCCTCACCGGGCCGGTCCGCCACGAGGGCGTCGTGGCCCGGCTGGCGGCCACGCCGGGCGCGCTCACCGCCCCGGCGCCGCTGCTCGGCCAGCACACCACCGCCGTGCTGCGGGAGTTGCTCGGGCTGAGCGAGGAGCGGTGCGCGCAGCTCGCGGCCGCCGGCGTGCTGGAGTGACCGAGAGAAGCAGTGAACGAGGAGGCTCCCCATGACGGTTTCGGTGCTCGACGTGGTCCGCGACGGCGCGGTGGCCACCCTCCGGATCGACCGGCCCAAGGCGAACGCCGTCGACCCGGCGATGATCGAGGAGTTCCTCGCCGTCCTGCCGCCCCTGGTGGCCGACCCGACGGTGCGCTGCCTCGTCGTCACCGGCACCGGCCGGTTCTTCGTCGCGGGCGCCGACATCGCCGTGATGCGGGACCTGTCGGACGAGAACCAGGCCAGGATGCGGCGCTGGATCGACGTGCAGCGGGTGCTCGAACTCGCGCCGAAACCCGTCGTCGCCGCCATGAACGGGCACGCCCTGGGCGGCGGCGCCGAGCTGTCGCTCGCCTGCGACCTGCGGATCCTGCACGCCGACGCCACCTTCGGCTTCCCCGAGATCGCCCTCGGCCTGTTCCCCGGCGCCGGCGGCAGCCAGCGGCTGCCCCGGCTGGTCGGGCCCCACCTGGCGAAGCGGCTCATGATCGAGGGCGAACGGCTCACCCCCGGGCGGGCGTGGGAGCTCGGCCTGGTCGACGTCGTCGCCGGCGCCGCCGAGTTCGACGCCGTGGTCGCCGAGCACGCCCACCGCCTCGCCGCGAAGCCCACCGCGGCCATCGGGCTGCTCAAGCGGGTCGTCGACGAGGGCTTCGGGCTGCCCGTCGAGGAGGCGCTGCGCCGCGAGGAGAAGGGCGTCCGGGAGCTGACCAGGACCGCCGACGCCGCCGAGGGCCTCCAGGCGTTCCTCGACAAGCGCGCCGCGGCCTTCACCGGCCGCTGACCGCACCGGCGCCGACCCGCCGACCTGCCGCGCCGGCGCCGACCCGCCGCGCCGGCAGTCCGCCCAGCGGACCTCCGTCCTGGCCTCCGGCGCCGGCCGGTGGTGGGCTCTGCCGGGCAGGACGCCGCAGCGACGGAAGGACCCGCATGACAGCACCACCGGAGAGCCACTACGCCGACGGCGGCGGAATCCGCTACCACTACCACGACCTCGGCGCCGGCCCCGACGCGATCTTCCTGCACGGCGGCGGCCCGGGCTGCACGGCGTGGAGCGACTTCGGCCCGGTCGCCCCGCTGTTCGCGGCCGACCGGCGCTGCCTGCTGGTGGACATCCAGCAGTACGGCAGGTCGGAGAAGTCCCGCATCGAGGGGCCGATGTGGGACCACCACGCCGCGAAGACCGTCGGCCTGATGGACACCCTGGGCGTGGACCGCGCCGACCTCGTCTGCAACTCCTGGGGCGGCACCATCGCCCTCGCCCTCGCCGCGAGGTACCCGGACCGGGTCCGCTCGCTGGTGGTCACCGGCAGCATGCCCGTCTTCCACGGCCCGCTCGCCCCGCTCCCCGAGGGCGGTCGCCGCGGCCGCAACGCGCGCGACGTCTACTACGGCGGCGAGGGCCCGACCCGCGAGAAGATGCGCGAGCTGATCACCCGCCTCGAGTGGTACGACGGCGCGAAGCTGCCCGAGGAGACCCTCGACCTGCGGTACGAGCAGAGCCTCGACGAGGGCGAGCGCGCGCTCGCCGCCATGTCCGACTCGCCCCGCGGCGACTGGCAGGACCTCACCGAGGAGCTGGCGCGGATCCAGGCGCCCACCCTTTTCGTCTGGGGCATGCACGACGCGTTCCTCACCCCGGACTACCCGCTGATGCTCGCCCGCATGGTGCCGAACGGAAACCTGCACGTGATGGACCACGTCTCGCACCACCCCCAGGAGGAACGCCCGGCGGCGTACCACGCCGTGGTCACCGGCTTCCTCGACTCGATCGCCCCCCGTCACACCCCGGAGCACCGCCCGTGAGCATCTGGACCGAACTGAGCCCGACCCCCTTCCGCGTCGAGTACGTCGACGCGGGCGGCGTGCGCACCCGCACGCTGCGCGCCGGCGATCCGCAGGCGCCGGCCGTCGTCTTCCTGCACGGCACCAGCGGCCACCTGGAGGCGTTCACCCGCAACATCGGCGCCCACGCCGAGTTCGACCTGCACGCCGTCGACATGCTGGGCCACGGCTACACCGGCAAGCCGAACCGGCCCTACGAGATCGCCGACTACGTCGCACACCTGCTGGACTACCTGGACGCCGTCGGCGTCCGGGCCGCCCACATCGTGGGGGAGTCCCTCGGCGGCTGGGTCGGCGCGCGGGCCGCGATCGACAGCCCGCAGCGCGTCCTGAGCCTGCAACTGCTGTGCTCCGGCGGCACCGTCGCCAACCCCGCGATCATGGAGCGGATCCGCACCAGCACCAGGAACGCCGTGGCCAGCGACGACGTCGACCTCACCCGCGGTCGGCTGCGGCTGCTGATGGCCGACGACGCCGACGCCACCGAGGAGTTGGTCGAGGTCCGGCACGCGATCTACCACCAGCCCGACTTCGTGGCCAACGTCGACAACCTGCTGTCCCTCCAGGACATGGAGCGCCGCCAGCGCAACCTGCTGCGGCCCGAGCAGCTGGCCGGGATCGTCCAGCCCACCCTCATCGTGTGGGGCAGGCAGAACCCGTTCGGCGAGGTGCCGGAGGCCGCCGCGATGCACCAGGCGATCCCCGGTTCCCGGTTGGAGCTCTTCGACGCCTGCGGGCACTGGCCGCAGCACGAGCAGGCCGAGCGGTACAACGCGCTCAGCCTCGCCTTCCTGCGCGGGGCGGTGGCCTGATGCGGGCGGCCAGGTTCCACGCCTGGGGCACCCCGCCGGTGCTCGACGAGGTGCCGGAGCCGGCCAGGGAGGCCGGCCAGGTGCTGGTGGCCGTGCAGGCCGCCGGCGTCGCGCACCTCGACGTCAGCGTCGCCTCCGGCGCCTTCGGGATGAGGCCGAACCTGCCCTACGTCGGCGGCGTCGAGGGCGCGGGCGTCGTGCTGGAGGCCGACGCGGGCGACGCCGACTCCGGGCTCGCGCCCGGCACCCAGGTCCTGCTGCGCGGCGCCGGCCTCGGCCTGCTGCGGGACGGCACCTGGACCGAGCGGGTCAGCGTGCCCCGCAAGGCCGTCACGCCACTCGCCGCGCCGCTGCCCCCCGAGGTGGCGGCCAGCTTCTTCGTCCCCGCCACCACCGCCCACGTCGCGCTGCACGACGTCGGCAGGGTGGCGAAGGGCGAGGAGGTCATCGTCGTGGGCGCGGCAGGCGCGGTCGGCTCGATGGTCGCGCAGCAGGCGCTGGCCGCCGGCGCCACGGTGCTCGGCGTGGTGGGCCGTGCCGAACAGGTGGCCCGGGTGCCCGAGGGCGTCGAGGCCGTCGACGGAACCGACCCGGCGGCGGCCGGCCGCCTGGCGGCGGTCCGCTCGGCCTCGCTGCTGGTCGACACGCTCGGCGGCGCCGACCTGGTCGGCCGCAGCCGGTGGGTGCGGCAGGGCGGCCGCGCGGTGGTGATCGGCTACGTGGCGGGGCCGCGGGTCGAACTCGACCTGCCGTCCTGGCTGCTGGACGACGTCGCGCTGCTGCCGGTGAACATGATCAGGCAGGAGCGTCGCGCGCGGGAGGTGTCCGCGGAACTCGTCCGCCGGCTGGCGGCCGGCGAACTCCGGCTCCCCGTCGAGACGTTCGACCTGGCCGACACGGCCGCGGCGCTCGACGCGCTGCGGGCCGGCCGGGTCAGGGGCCGGGCGGTCGTCCGCCCGACGTGACCGACGTGACCGACGCGACGGGCGCCGCGGCCGCGCGGTCCCAGGTACCGACGGTGACCCCGCGTTCCCGCAGCGCCGACTTGCGGACCTTGCCGGTCTCGGTGAGCGGCAACGCGGGCACCGCCTCGATGTACCGGGGCACCGCGAACGCGGGCAGCTCCCGCGCGCAGTGCCGCGCCAGCTCCGCCGGGTCAAGCACCCGGCCGGGGCGCGGCACGACCGCGACCATGACCTCGTCCTCGGCCAGCTCGGACGGCACAGGGAACGCCGCGACCTCGACCACCGCCGGGTGGGAACGGACCGCCGACTCCACCTCGTGGGAGGAGATGTTCTCGCCCCGGCGCCGGATGACGTCCTTGATCCGGTCGACGAAGCGGAACCAGCCGTCGGGCTCGCGGACCACCCGGTCGCCGGTCCGGCGCCAGGCTCCGGCCGGCTCCGGCGGGTGCCCCAGGTAGCCGGTCGCGAAGGCGTGCTCCCGGTCGCTGCGGACGAGGAGTTCGCCGGCCGTCCCGTCGGGCACGGGGGCCAGCGTCTCGTCCACCACCCGGGCCGCGAAGCCCGGGCGCACGGTGCCCATCAGGCCGGGGCGGGACTCCTCGGGCGTGGCGCCGATCACCAGGTTCGTCTCCGTGGAGCCGAAGCCGTCGACCAGGGTGACGCCGAACCGCTCCCGGAACGGCCCCCACGCCGGCCCGGGGGTGGCCGGCGACAGGCCGCGCCGCACCCGGTGGGCCCGGTCCCCGGGACCCGGCGGCCGGGCCAGCAGCATGGGCACCATCGCCCCCAGCAGATAGACCACCGTCGCCTCGGCCTCGGCCACCCGCGACCAGTACCGGGAGGCGGAGAACCGCCCGTCGAGCACGCAGCTCGCGCCGACCGTCATGGCCTGCGCCAGCATGTTGACGGCGTTGGTGTGGAACAGCGGCAGGCAGCTGTACAGCACGTCGTCGGCGGTGAGGCGCAGCGCCTCCGAGACGGCCAGGCCCCACCAGGCGAACTGCGCCTGCGGGCAGCGCACGCCCCGGGAGGGACCGGTGGTGCCCGAGGTGAAGAGCACCGCGGCGGTGTCCCCCGGCCGCACCTGGCCGGCGGCCACCGGCTCGGCCGCGCCGGCCCGCGGCGCGTCCGCGTCGCCCACCACCCAGGCCGTGCCCCGGTAGCCGACCGAGCGGGCCCGTGCCACCAGCGGCGCCTCGCCGTAGAGGAACGGCGGTTGGGCCACGTCGAGGGCGTGCCGCAGCGAGCCGCCGACGAGAGCGGTGTTGAGCGGCACCGCGACCGCGCCGAGCCAGGCGCAGCCCAGGATCAGGTCGACCAGCTCGATCCGGTTCGACATCAGCGCCGCGACCCGGTCGCCGGGCCGGCAGCCGCGGGCCGCGAGCGCCCCGGCCATGCCCGCGGCGGCCGTTCTCGTCGCCGCGTAGTCGCGCGTCACCCCGCCGAGGCGCAGGAAGGGCCGCTCGCCGAAGCGTTCGGCCGCCGTCTCGACGAGCTCGGGCACGGTGGCCGCCGGGGCCGGGGATTCCAGGTGCGCCATGTGCGGATGCTGCCTCGCGTCGGGGCCGCGATCAAGTGCCCGGTCTGCTCAGCGGTACCTCCCGGGGGTCGGACCGGCCCTCCCGGTCTGTTCAACGGAACAGGCACGTAGGCGAACCGCCGCCCGCCACCGATGCTCGACGCCAGGAACCGAGAGCGCAGGAGGTCACGCACGATGACGACGGGTGAACGCCCACTCGCCTCCACGGGCCGGGCCCGTGCGGGGCGCGCCCCGGCGGAGGCGCCCGGCCGGCAGGACTGGACGTCGTGGCCGCACTACGACGGGGCGGCCGAGGGCTTCCGCGGCTACTGGTACCCGGCGACCTGGTCGAGCCATGTCACCGACAAGCCGCGGCCGTTCACGATCTGCGGCGAGCGGATCACCCTGATCCGCGACGCCGGCACGGCCTACGCCCTGCACGACCGGTGCCCGCACCGGGGCGTGCCGCTGTCCGAGGGCGACCAGCAGTTCCCGGGCACCGTGAGCTGCCCCTACCACGGCTGGACCTTCGACCTGCCCACCGGCAGGCTCGCCGCCGTCATCACCGACGGCCCCGGCTGCCGACTGGTCGGCAAGGTCGCGGTGCGCACCTACGCCGTCGAGGAACGCCTCGGCATGGTCTGGGTGTACATCCCGCTGGCCGACGAGGAGCCGCACCCCGTCGACTCGCAGCTGCCCGAGGAACTGGTCGACAACCCGTTCGTGATGGGCGGCCGCATCGAACCGCGCGGCGGCAACTGGCGGTTCGCCTGCGAGAACGGCTTCGACGAGGGGCACGCCAAGTACCTGCACCGCACGGCCCTGTGGCGGCTGTTCAAGCCCATGCCGACCTGGAACATCACCCGGATCGTGCCGCGCGACCGGTGGATCTACCGCGTCCAGGACGAGGTGCACTGGGAGGCGGACTTCCCCGGCGTCGGGCGCTGGTCCAACAAGCGGTGGTGGAAGAAGCGGCCGCCCAGGGAGACCTTCAACATCGGCAACACCGGGAAGGCCGACACGGTCGACCCGACGATCGAGGCCCAGGAGTTCCCCGGCTTCGCCTCGCTGTCGATGCCGGGCGTGCTGCGCATCGCCTACCCCAAGTTCATCCACTACGAGTTCTACGTGCCGGTCGACGCGGACCACCACCGCTACGTCGGCGTGATGGTCAACTTCACCGAGGGCTGGGAGACCCTGCGGTTCTACGCCAAGTACCTGGGCGCGATCCGCTGGCTCTTCCACGGCCAGTTCTCCGCCCAGGACGCCTGGATGGTCGACGTCACCGACGCGCCGCCGGAGAAGCTCTACCGCCCCGACATCTCGCTGACCGCCTGGCGGAACCTCAGCGAGGAGGAGTACGGCGGGAAGCTGGCCGCCGTCGGCGCGAAACCCCAGGCACCCACCGACGAGAAGAAGGCCTGACCATGCCGCGCATCCTCCTCGCCCTGCTGGCCGGCGTCCTGATCGCCGTCGGCGTCCCGCTCGCCAGGCGGCGCCTCGCGCGCACCACCATGACCCAGGTCCACAGGATCAACCAGTGACCGCCGACGGCCCGGACGAGCCCGACGGCCTGGCCGGGCTCGACGACCGGCGGCGCGCCTGGGTCGCCGAGGCGTGGCGGCACGTCACCGCCGACCGGCTGCGCGAGCTGGTCGTCGGCCTGGTCGACGTGCCGAGCCCGACCGGCGACGAGGCGCCGCTCGCCGAGCACATCGCCGCCACCCTGACCGCCGCCGGCTGCCGCGCCCGCACCCAGCCGCTCGACGACCTGCAGGCCAACGCCTGGGCCAGGCTCGACGGCGACGGCACCGGGCCCGACCTCATGCTCTACGCGCCCATCGACACCCTGACGGTGGGCGACGAGCGCGAGGACCTGCCCTGGATCGGCCCCGAGCTGCGCGAGGACATGCGGCCGCGTGCCACCGTCGTCGACGACGACCTGGTGACCGGCCTCGGCGCCTCCAACCCGAAGGGCCACGCCGCCTGCGTGATGATGGCCGCCGAGGCGGTCGCCCGCGCCGGCGTCCCGCTCACCGGCGACCTGGTCGCCGCGTTCGGCGCCGGCGGCATGCCCACCAACGCCCGGCCCCTCGGCGCCCGGGCCAACACCGGTCAGGGTGTGGGCTGTTCGTTCCTGCTGGAACAGGGCGTGTGGACCGACTACGCGGTCATCGCCAAGCCCGGCTGGACGGTCTCCTGGGAGGAGGTCGGCCTGGTCTGGTTCGAGGTCACCGTCCGTGGCACCCACACCTACGTCGGCTCGCGCCACCGGCTGCCGTACGACAACGCCGTCGCCCGGGCCGGCGAGGTCGCCCGCCACCTGGAGGAGTGGTTCGCCGAGTACGCCCGCCGGCACACCGTCGGCACGGTCGCCCCGCAGGGCGTCGTCGCCTCGGTGCGCGGCGGCTGGCCCCGGACGGCGGCCGTCACCCCGGCCGCCTGCACCCTCGTGGTGGACCTGCGGATCGGCCCCGACACCACCCCCATGCGGGCCAAACGGGAGTTCACCGCCGCCCTCAGGGCGCTCGCCGACGCGCGGCCCGGCCTCGACGTCACCGCCGAACTGGTCCTCGCCATCCCCGGCACGCGCACCGACCCGGGCAGCTGGATCCTCCGCAGCGCGGCGGCCGGCTGGGAGGCGTTCGAGGGGCGCCCGCACGAGGTCGTCCTCGGCAACAGCGGCGCCACCGACGCCAACATCCTGCGCGGCCGCGGCATCCCCACCGTGCGGGTCGGCATGCCGAAGGTCCCCCAGGAGCGGGCGCCGTTCCCGATCGACTTCGCCCGGGGGATGAACACCGTCTCGGTCGCGGCCATGGCGAAGCTGACGCGCCACCTGATCCGCACGGCCGTCGACACCGTCACCCGGTCGCGCACCGAACTCGAAGGACCGGAGGGAGCAGCCGCATGACCGAGATCGTCCTGGGCGTGGGCGCCTCGCACAGCACGCTGATGAACACCCACTGGGAGGAGACCTTCCACCGGGACCGGGCCGAGCGGTTCCGCGACGCGCTCGGCGCGGCGCGCGACGCGCTCGCCGCGGCCCGCCCCGACACGGTGGTCCTCGTCGGCTCCAACCACTTCCGGGGCTTCTGGCTCGACCTGATCCCGGCGTTCACCCTCGGCGTCGGCGAGTGCGTCGCCAACGGCGAGTCGGGCACCCCTGGGGGCCCGCAGCCGGTGGACGTGGAGCTGGCCAGGCACATCGCCGACTCGCTGGTGGAGAGCGGCCGCTTCGACATCGCCTTCTCGGCCAGGCTGCGGATCGACCACGGCCAGTCGCACGCCATCCAGTACCTGCTCGACGGCCTCGACGTGGAGATCGTGCCGCTGGTGGTCAACATGTTCGCGCCGCCGCTGCCGACCCTGGAGCGCTGCGAACGGCTCGGCGCGGCCGTCAGGGACGCCGTGCTGGCGTTCCCCGGCGACCGGCGGGTCGCCGTGATCGGCTCCGGCGGCCTCTCGCACCGCCTGCCCTGGCCCGACTGGCGCGACCCGCACGGCGACGACGAGGAGTTCATGGTCGGCGCCTGGCTCGACGGCCGGGAGAACTCCCGCGCGTACGACGCCCGCCGCCGCGAGATCATCCGGGCCGCCGAGGCCGCCATCTCGCCCGGGTTCGACGAGGAGTTCCTGACCCGCCTCGAACACGGCGAGCTGCGCCGCCTCACGTCGCTCAGCACCGCCGAGATCGAGGAGGCCGCCGGCAACGGGGCGCAGGAGGTGCGGTCCTGGCTGCTGATGGCGGCGCTGCTCGACCACGCCCCGGGCCGGCGCCTCGCCTACGAGCAACTGCCCGAGTGGCTCACCGGGATGGCCGTCGCCGTCGTCGACCCGGCGCGGGGGACGGAGCCGTGACGGTCACCACGCTCCACCCCGCCGAACACGACGACCCGGACTCGGCCCCGGCCCCGGACCCGGCATCGGACCCGACGAACTCGGTGCTCGGCAAGGTGCGGCCCATCCTGGAGGCGTTCACCGCCGACGACGCCGCGCTCTCCCTCGCCGAGCTGGTGCGCCGCACCGGGGTGGCCAAGGCCACCGTGTACCGCCTCGCGCAGGAACTGGTGCTCTGGGGGCTTCTGGAACGAGCGGGATCCGGCTACCGGCTCGGGCTGCGGCTCTTCGAGATCGGCCAGCGCGTGCACCGGCAGCGGGTGCTGCGCGAGGCGGCCCAGCCGTACATGGAGGACCTGCTGCTGGTCACCCGCGAGACCATCCACTTCGCCATCCACGACGGCCTCGACGTGGTCTACCTGGAGAAGATCTACCCGCACCGCGGCCTCAACGAGGAGTCCAGGGACGGCGGTCGGCTGCCGCTGTACTGCACGGCCACCGGCAAGGCGATCCTGGCCTACTCGCCGGGCTCGCTGTTCGCCGCCGTGGTCGGCGACGGGCTGCGCCGCGTCACCTGCCACACCGTCACCTCGCCCGGCCGGCTCCGCGCCCAGCTGGAGCGGGTGCGGGCGGAGGGCTTCGCCGTCGAGGCCGAGGAGGTGCGCCTCGGCTACGTCAGCATGGCGGTGCCCGTCTTCAGCGGCCAGAACGTCCTCGTCGGCGCCCTGTCCGTCACCGCCCCCGGCTACCGGATGGACGCCTCCTCGCACGCCGCGGCGCTGCGTACCGCGGCCCTGGGGATCGGCCGGGCGCTGCGGTGATCCGGGGCCGGGAGGGAACGTCCTGCTCACCGGAACGATCCGGTGGGTCGGCGCCGTGGGCGTCCCTACGCTCCGGGGCCATGAGTGTTCTCCCCGACGTGCCGACGAGCACGGACGCGCCGGCCCCGACCGAGGCGGCCCCGACCGAGGCGGCCGCGATCGAGACGGACGTCCTGATCGTCGGCGCCGGCCCCGCCGGCCTCTACGGCGCCTCCTACGCGGGCTTCCGCGGCCTGCGGGTCGCGGTCATCGACGTCCTGCCCCAACTCGGCGGCCAGGTCAGCGCGATGTACCCGGAGAAGCCCATCTTCGACATCGCCGGGTTCCCCGCGGTGCGCGGCCGCGACCTGGTGGCCAACCTGGTCGCCCAGGCCGACCCCTACGGCCCCCGCTACCTCCTCGGCCAGCGGGCCGTCGAACTGTCCCACGGGCCCGACGGCCGCCCGGTCGTGGTCGGCGACCGGGGGACGACGATCGTCGCCGGGGCCGTCGTGATCACCGGCGGCGTCGGCACGTTCACGCCGCGGCCGCTGCCGGCCGGCGAGGCGTACCTCGGCCGCGGCCAGGTCTACTTCGTGCCCGACCCGGCCGCCCACGCCGGCGAGGACGTGGTGGTGGTCGGCGGCGGGGACAGCGCCTTCGACTGGGCGGCCACCCTCTTCCCGATCGCCCGCTCGGTCACCCTGGTCCACCGCACCGGCCGCTTCCGGGCGCACCGGGCGACCGTGGAGAAGGTCCGCGGCCTCGGCGTCGAGATCGTCACCGACTCCGAGGTCGCCGCGCTGCACGGCGCCGCCAGGCTGGAGCGGGTGACGGTCAGGCACCGGACCACCGGCGCCACCCGGACGCTGCCGGCGCACACCGTCGTCGCCGCCCTCGGCTTCGTCGCCGACCTCGGCCCGATCCAGCGCTGGGGCCTCGCCCTGGCGGCCCGCCGGATCGCCGTGGACACCCGGATGGCCACCAACCTGCCGCGCGTCTTCGCCGCCGGGGACATCACGGACTACCCGGGCAAGGTGCGCCTGATCTCCGTGGGGTTCGGCGAGGTCGCCACCGCCGTGAACAACGCGGCCACCGTCATCGACCCGGAGGCCGCCCTGTTCCCCGGGCACTCCACCGAGAAGGAGAACTGACATGGCCTACGTCATCGGCGCGGACTGCGTCGACGTCATGGACCGGTCCTGCGTCGAGGAATGCCCCGTCGACTGCATCTACGAGGGCGGGCGCAAGCTCTACATCAACCCGGTGGAGTGCATCGACTGCGGCGCCTGCGAGGTGGCCTGCCCCATGGAGGCCATCACCGTGGACCGGAAGGCCGACCCCGAACTCCGGGCCGACAACCGCCGCTTCTTCGAGGAACCGCTGCCCGGCCGGGACGCCCCGCTCGGCCTGCCGGGCGGCGCGGGACCCCTCGGACCGCTGGGCGTGGACACCCCGTTCGCCGGCGCGCTGCCCGGCGCCGCCCGATGACCGCGACCGGGGTCGCGGCGGAGGTCGCGGCGGCCGCCGACGCGCTGTGGGAGGCCGCCCGTACCGGCACCCCGTGCCCGCCGGTGCGGGCGCTGCTGCCCGAAGGCGACCTCGAGGCCGCCTACGCCGTGCAGCGGCTGAACGTGGCACGCGGCACCGCCGCCGGGCGGCGCCTCGTCGGCCGCAAGATCGGCCTGACCTCGCCCGCCGTCCAGGCCCAACTCGGCGTCGATCAACCCGACTTCGGGGCGCTCTTCGCCGACATGGCGATCCCCGAGGGCGGCACCGTGCCGGCCGGCCGGCTCATCCGGCCCAAGGCGGAGGCGGAGATCGCCCTCGTCCTGGGCGCCGACCTGCCGCACCGCGACTGCACGGTGGTCGACGTGCTCCGCGCGACCGAGTTCGCGCTGCCCGCGCTGGAGATCGTCGACAGCCGCAACGCCGACTGGGACATCACCATCGTCGACACGGTCGCCGACAACGCCTCCAGCGGCCTGTTCGTCCTCGGCGGCACCCCGGTGCCGCTGACCCGCCTCGACGCGCGCGGCGCCCGGATGACGATGACCCGGCGCGGCGTGGCCGTCTCCGAGGGGACCGGCGCCGACTGCCTCGGCAGCCCGCTGAACGCCACCGCCTGGCTCGCCTCGACCCTGGCCGGCGCGGGCGATCCGCTGCGGGCCGGCGACCTCGTCCTGACCGGCGCCCTGGGGCCGATGGCACCCGCCGCCCCCGGCGACAGGTTCGAGGCCCGCATCAGTCAACTCGGCAGCGTCGCCGTCGAGTTCGCCACGGAGGGAGACCACGCATGAGCGCCCGCACCAGGGTCGCCGTCATCGGCTCGGGCAACATCGGCACCGACCTCATGATCAAGGTGCTGCGGCTCTCGGAGCGCCTGGAGATGGCGGCGATGGCCGGCATCGACCCCGACTCCGACGGCCTCGCCCGCGCCCGCCGCCTCGGGGTGGCCACCACCCACGACGGCATCGGGGGGCTGGTCGCGCTCGACGAGTTCGCCGACGTCCGGATCGTCCTCGACGCCACCTCGGCCGGCGCCCACCGCCGGCACGACGAGGTGCTGCGCGGCCTCGGCCGCACCGTCGTCGACCTCACCCCGGCCGCCCTCGGCCCCTACGTGGTGCCGCCGGTGAACCTCGAAGCCCACCTGGGGAGTCCCAACGTCAACATGGTCACCTGCGGCGGTCAGGCCACCATCCCCGTGGTGGCCGCCGTCTCCGCCGTGACCCCCGTGCACTACGCGGAGATCGTCGCCTCCATCGCGTCCCGCTCGGCGGGACCCGGCACCCGGGCCAACATCGACGAGTTCACCGAGACCACCGCCGCCGCCATCGAGACGGTCGGCGGCGCGGCCCGGGGCAAGGCGATCATCGTCCTCAACCCGGCGGAACCGCCGCTCGTCATGCGGGACACCGTGCACTGCCTCGTCGGGGAGTGCGACGAGGCGGCCGTCACCGCCTCGATCGAGGCGATGGTCGACCGGGTGCGGGCCTACGTGCCCGGCTACCGCCTCAAGCAGCGGGTGCAGTGCGAACGGATCGCCGCCGACGACCCGCTGCGGGCACTGCTGCCCGCCGCCGCCAGGAACGCCGAGGCGCCCGTGAAGGTGTCGGCGTTCCTCCAGGTCGAGGGCGCGGCCCACTACCTGCCTGCCTACGCCGGCAACCTCGACATCATGACCTCGGCCGCGCTCCGCACCGCGGAGCGGCTGGCCGGGCACCACGCCCCCGAGGAGGAGGCAGCCAGGTGACCACCGCCGACCTCTACATCCAGGACGTCACCCTCCGGGACGGCATGCACGCCGTCCGGCACCGCTACACCGTCGAACAGGCCCGCACCATCGCCGCCGCGCTGGACGCGGCCGGCGTCCGCGCCATCGAGATCGCGCACGGCGACGGCCTGTCGGGCTCCGGCGTCACCTACGGCGTCGGCGCCCACACCGACTGGGAGTGGATCGAGGCCGTCGTCGAGGCCACGAGCGACGCGATTCCCACCACCCTGCTGCTGCCCGGCATCGGCACCCTCCGCGACCTGCGGCGGGCCCACGCCCTCGGCATCCGCTCGGTGCGGATCGCCACCCACTGCACCGAGGCCGACATCGCCGCCCAGCACATCGCGGCCGCCCGCGACCTCGGCATGGACGTCGCCGGGTTCCTGATGATGTCGCACCTGGCCGAGCCGGCCGAACTGGCCCGCCAGGCCAAGCTCATGGAGTCCTACGGCGCGCACTGCGTCTACGTCACCGACTCCGGCGGCCGGCTCACCATGGACGGGGTGCGGGACCGCTTCCGCGCCTACCGCGACGTGCTATCGCCCGACACCGAGCTCGGCATCCACGCCCACCACAACCTGGGCCTCGGCGTGGCCAACAGCGTGGTAGCCGTCGAGCACGGGGTCACCCGGGTCGACGCCTCCCTGGCGGGCCAGGGCGCGGGCGCCGGGAACTGCCCGTTGGAGGCGTTCGTCGCGGTCGCCGACCTGATGGGCTGGGACCACGGCTGCCAGCTGTTCCCCCTGATGGACGCGGCCGACGACCTGGTCAGGCCGCTCCAGGACCGGCCCGTGCGCGTCGACCGGGAGACCCTGAGCCTCGGCTACGCGGGGGTCTACTCCAGCTTCCTGCGCCACGCCGAGGCCGCCGCCGCCCGCCACGGCCTCGACACCCGGGCCATCCTCGTCGAGGTCGGCCGCCGCGCCATGGTCGGCGGCCAGGAGGACATGATCACGGACGTCGCGCTCGACCTGGTGGCCCGGGAGGCGGACCGCCCCTGACGGCCGACCCGCGGCACGGCTACGCCGCCACCCCCTGCGTCGACGCCCTCACCGCGCCCGGCCGGGTGGCGGCGCCGCGCCCGGCCGATGTCGGCGTCGCCGTGGTGCGGTGTGGGGGGCGTGGTCGCCCGGAGCCGGAGGGGGGACCCCGCGCACGCCGCTCCCGTTTCGCTGACCGGTTCGCCGCGCGCGCGGAATCGGCGGGCCGCCGGTTAGCGTCGGTGCCATGTCTCTCGCCTACTGCTTCACCGCCTACGGCGGCCCCGACGTCCAGCGGTTCCTCGACGTGACCGTGCCCGCCCCGGGCCGCGGCGAGGTGCTGGTCCGGGTGCACGCCGCCGGCGTCAACCCCGTCGACTGGAAGGTGCGCGCCGGCATGCACCGCTCCTTCCTGCCCCTGGTGCTGCCCGCGGTGCTCGGCCGCGAGGTCGCCGGCGTCGTGGTGCGGACCGGCCCCGAGGTGGTCGACCTCGCCGTCGGCGACCGGGTCTTCGGCGCCACGGTCGGCGGCAGCGGCGGCTACGCCGAACTGGCCCTGCTGCCGGCCGGACGATCGGCGCCGATGCCGGCCGGGGCGACGTTCCCCGACGCGGCGGCGCTGCCCGTCGCGGCCGCCACCGCGCACGGCAGCCTGGCCCGCCTCGACGTCGCCCCCGGCGGAACGCTGCTGATCCTCGGCGCGGGCGGCGGCGTCGGCACCATGGCCACCCAGCTGGCGGTCCTGGCCGGGGTCACCGTCGTGGGCACCGCGAGCGCCGCGAAGCGCGCGGCCGTCGCCTCGCTCGGCGCCACGGTCGTCGCCTACGACGAGGACGACGTCGAGCCCCGGCTCGGGGAACTCCTGCCGGCCGGGGCCGACGCCGTCCTCGACCTGGTCGGCGGCGACGCGCTGCTGGGCGCCGCCGGCGTCGTCACCGACCGCACCCGGGTGCTCGGCGTCACCGGGGAGCCGCTGGCCACCCGGTTCGGCGCGGACCGCCTGGTGAACGTCGGCGACTCGGCGACGCTCTCGGCCCTCGCCGAACTCCTCGGCGACGGACGCCTCGACCCGCGCGTCCACCGGGTCTTCCCGTTCGCCGCGGCGGGCGAGGCGCTCGCCCTCGTCGAGTCGGGCCACGCGGCGGGCAAGGTGGTGATCGACGTCGCCGGCGACCGCTGACCGCGGGCGGCGGGGTGGGGCCGGGTCAGGCGGTGGCGCCGCCGCCGTAGCGGGCGTTCATCCACTCCGCCGACGCGATGGCGCACTCCAGCGGGTCGGCGATGGCGGGCCGGTCGACCTCGACCATCAGCCAGCCGGCGAAGTCGCCCGGCAGCGCGCCGAGGATGTCGGCCAACGGCAACTCGCCGCGGCCCGGCTCGGCCCACAGGCCCTCGACCACCGTCCGCTGGTAGTCCCAGCCCTCGGCCCGGCCGCGCTCGGCGACGCTCAGCCGGCAGTCCTTCACATGCACGAACGGCACCCGCTCCGCGTGGTCGGCGACGAGGGCCCGCACGTCCCCACCCGCCCAGGCGAGGTGCCCGGTGTCGGGCAGGAAGCCCAACTCCTCGGGGCCCAGGGCGCCCAGCACGGCACGCGCCTCGTCCTCGGTCTCGATCCAGGTGCCGACGTGCGGGTGGAGCGCCGGCCTGACCCCCTCGGCCCGCATCACCTCGGAGATCCGGCGGACCAGCTCCGTCACGGCGGCGAGCCGGCCCGCGTCGCTCTCGTGGCCCTGGGCCGGCCTGAGCACCCGGGGCGCCCCCTTCTTCATGCCCATGCCCAGACCGACGTCCGTCAGCCCCAGCTCGGCGTGGATCCGCGCGGCCTTCGCCGCGCTCTCCAGCACCTCGGCCTCCGTGCCGTCCCGGCCGTCGGAGCGACAGACGAAGTAGCCGGGTGCCAGGCTCAACCCGGTCTCGCCCACCGCGTCGCGGTACCGCTCCACCGACCAGTCCACCGGCACCTCCAGCATGACGGAGCCGAAGCCGGCCTGCCGGACCAGCGACAGCAGCTTCCCGCGCTCGGGGGCCGACGACGGGTCGAGCCAGCCGTCGTCCGTGGCCATCCAGTGGATCGGGTTGAGGGCGACGCGCGACGCCGGGAGCGAGCGGGATGACGGGCCGGACATGGGGTGTCCCTTCGGGTCGGCGAGCAGGTCCGGGAATCGTAGGCGCGGGCCAGCCGGGACGAGCAGGGTCGCGGTTCGGTAGCCGGACCCTCGGCGAGGTGCGCGCGGGAGCGCGTCGTGCCGCACGGGGACCCGCCGAGCACCGCGGGTTTCGCACCCGCTGCCCGATCGGGCCGCTCACCCGCCCGGGGCGGGCTCGTCTCAGCGATGGCGGCCGCGTCAGGCGGTGTACCGGGGCGCCGGACGTGCGCAGTCGCTCGCCAGCCGCACGACCCGGCCCTCCCGGGAGGCCGTCTCGACCGCGCACAGCGCCTCCAGGACGTGGAAGGCGAACGCGGCGTTCGCCCGGTGCGGTCCGCCCTCGACCGCGTCCGCGAGGTCGCGCACGCCGAGGCCGCGCCGGTGCTGCTCCCGGGTGTCGACGGCGCCGAACAGGTCGACCGCCGGCTCCAGCACGGTCCACTCGGCGTCGCCGTGCCGCCGCAGCCGCACGTCGCCGTCGAAGTTGTTCGGGTTGGGCAGCGAGAGGGTGCCCTCGGTGCCGTAGATCTCGATCCTGGGCAGTTCGGTGTCCCAGACGTCGAAGCTCATCAGCGCCGTGCCGATGACGCCGGAGGCGAAGGTGAGCACCGCCGAGGCGTGCGTGGGGACCTCGACCTCGATGGTGTCGACGGCCCGGTCGGGGGCGGTCACCGTCCGGACCGGCGCCCCGATCCGGGTCGCGGCGGTGACGCTCGCGATCGGGCCGAGGAGGTTCACCAGGATGGCCAGGTAGTAGGGGCCCATGTCCATGACCGGGCCGCCGCCGCGCTGGAAGAGGAAACGCGGATCGGGATGCCAGGTCTCGGCCCTGCTGTGGCTGATGAACGCGGACGCGCCGACGGGCGTGCCGACGAGCCCGTCGTCGACGGCCCGGCGTGCCGTCTGGCCGGCGCTGCCGAGGAACGTGTCGGGCGCCGAGCCGAGCACCCGCCCGCTCGCGGCGGCCGCGTCGAGGACGGCCCGGCCCTCCTCGACCGTGGTGCCGAGCGGCTTCTCGACGTAGACGTGCTTGCCGGCCTCCAGGGCCCGGACGATGGTGCGCGCGTGGTGCACCGGCGGGGTGAGGTTCACGATGATGTCGACCGACTCGTCGGCGTACAGCTCCGCGTCGTCTCCCCAGGCGGGGACGGCGTGCTCGACGGCGGCCCTCTCGGCCCGCGCCACGTCGATGTCGCCGACCCGCACGATGGGGAGTTCCGGGTAGCGCGCCATGCCGGCGACGTACCGGGCGAAGATGTTGCCGCTGCCGAGGATGCCGATCCGATGCGCGTGCCTGGCTGTGCCCATGGTCCCTCCGGATGGCGACGGATCGCCGCCGACGATGGCCCCGAGGGGCCGGGGTGAGCACCATAGGTCGGGCGTTCCGCGGCCGACGAGGCCGGCGGTCCACTGAGCAGAACGCGTTTCCCGAGCCGGCGGGACAGGGCCCGGGACAGGGCCTAACCGGCGGTGAACGGCACGTACCCGGTCAGCCGGCTGTCGTGGTCGATCACGTGGCCCATGCGTTTGGCGATGCGCGGCACCAGGCACCGGTCCGTGACGCGGGCCGCCGGGAACCGCTCCGCCAGCCGGCCCTCGATCTCGTCCAACTCGGTGAGGTCGCGCACGCACACCGTCGCGATCAGGTTGGCCGTGCCCGTCAGGCTGGAGCACCAGCGCAGCTGCGGGAAGCGGCGCAGGGTGGCCGCGACGTCGTCCAGCTCGCTCTGCGGGACGTCCAGCCAGAGCATCAGCTCCTCCCAGCCGCCGAGTTCGTGGCTGAAGTCGATGCGCCAGTTCACCCAGCTCGCCACCAGCAGCGTGTCCATGCCCCGGGAGACCGCCGACAGCGAGCGGCCGACGCGTCGTTGCAGCTCGGAGAGGGGGCGGCGGACGTCGTCGCCGATCGCGCCGATCAGCTCCAGCAGGCCCGGGTTGGGCCTCGGGTCGACGGCGGCGGACGGCAGCGTCGCCGCCACCGCACGGGCCTGGGCGGCGGTGAGGGCCTGCGGGCGCCAGTCGGAGCCCGCCTTGAAGAAGTGCCGCACGTAGCTCGTCTCCATCCGCCGCACCCCGGGCACCGGGCCGATGACCTGGTCCACGTAGCGGTCCACGGCGATCCGGTTCGGCAGGCTGACGGTGAGCACCAGGTCGCGCGCCCCCGACGTGCAGTGGATGCTCACCACCGGAGCCTCGTGGGAGAGCAGCCCGATGACGCGCTCCCGGCTGCCCGGCCGGCAGCGGATCTCGACCACCGCCGTCGCCAGGTCCTCCATCCGGTCGTTGACCGCGTGGAAGCAGCTCGACCAGGCCCGCCGCTCGCGCGTCACCCGGCTCCACCGGCGGGAGAGCGTGGACGGGTCGATCATCAGGATCTGCCCGAGACGCGCCCACGAGATACGCGGGCTGATCTGCAGCGCGTTGAAGATCGCGAAGTCCATGGCGTCGAACATGGCCAGAATCGTGCAGCGTGAGGGCCCAGGACGCAAATTCCCTGCGGACTGCTCCAGAAAATGGCGGATACACGGCACCCCTCGGCACACTGCCTCTCGCGGGCCTCGCCACCGACGCGAAGCCCCCCGCAGCAACGAGGCCCGGGGCCGACCCCCGCCC
>NZ_SMKI01000109.1 GCF_004348415.1 Streptomyces hainanensis | reverse complement strand
CGGCGGGGGAGGTGACGGCCGCGGTGTTGGAGACGCCGCCGTGGCCGGTGAACGTCAGCCGGGCGCCGGCCGAGGCCGTGGCCGCCCTGGCCGAGGCGCTCGCGGCGGACGATCCCGCGCCCGCCGAGGCACTCCTGCCGCGCGAGGACGGCGACGCGTTCGCCGCGGCCTGGCACGCCCGCACCGGCCGCCGGCCCGACGTCCACCACGAGACACGGCTCTACCGGCTGGCCGCACTCCGCCCGCCACAGGTGCCGCCGCCCGGCCGGAGCCGGGCCGCGACGCCCGAGGACCGGGCGCTGCTGATCGACTGGACCGACGGCTTCCTCCACGACGTCGGCGACGCGGGCGCCAGCCCGCAGGCCGTCGCCGCGCTCGTCGACGACCGGCTCGCGCACCGCGGCGTCGACATCTGGACGGCGCCCGACGGCGCCCCCGTCGCCATGGCCCACCTCACCCGGCTGGTCGCCGGGCAGGCCAGGGTCGCCAACGTCTACACCCCGCCGGAACACCGCGGCCACGGCTACGCGTCGGCGCTGACCGCCGCCGTCAGCCGGCGCGCGCTGGACGCCGGGGCGGGCGAGGTGGTGCTGTTCACCGACCTCGCCAACCCGACGAGCAACGCCATCTACCAGCGCATCGGCTACCGCCCGGTGCTCGACCGGGTCGCGCTGCGGCTCTAGGACGCCGCGCCTCCAGAAGACCTGGCCCGGCGGTTACCGGGCCTGGCGGGGACCAGCCCCTACAGTCGGGCCCATGGCACGCACCCGGCTGTACCGCGGTGGCTCCCTCGTCCGGGAGGACTTTCCAGTACACGACATCTCCGAGTGCCTGGCCGACCCCGACTCGGTGGTCTGGCTGGATCTCCACCAGCCGGGCCGCGAGGTGCTCGACCGGGTCGGCCAGGCGTTCGGCATCCACGAGCTGGCCCTGGAGGACGCGGGCAAGGAGGGGCAGCGGCCCAAGATCGACCGCTACCACGCGCACGAGTTCCTGAGCGCCTACGGCGTCGCCATGGACGAGCGGAGCGGCGAGCTCGTGACGAGCGAGCTCGCCGTCTTCGTCACCCCCCAGGCGCTGATCACCGTCCGCAAGGACGACGGGATCGACATGGGCGACGTGCTGGCCCGCTGGGACGACGCGCCGGAACTGACCGCGCAGGGCGTCGGCTTCCTGCTCCACGGCCTGCTCGACCACCTGGTGGACGGCTACTTCGTCGCCGTCCAGCAGCTCGACGACAACATCGAGGGCCTGGAGGACCTGCTCTTCTCCGAGGGGCCGAGGGTGGTCAGGGACGTGCAGCGGCGCGCCTACGAGCTGCGCAAGTCGCTGGTCGGGTTCCGCCGGGTGGTGCTGCCGATGCGCGAGGTCATCAACACGCTGATGCGGCCGACGCTCCACGTCGTCACCGAGCCGCTGATGCCGTACTACCAGGACGTCTACGACCATGTGCTGCGGGCCACCGAGTGGACGGAGTCGCTCCGGGACCTGGTCGGCTCGGTGATGGAGACCAACCTCGCCGTCCAGGCCAACCGGATGAACGAGATCATGAAGCAGGTGACCAGCTGGGCGGCGATCATCGCCGTGCCCACGGCGATCACCGGTTTCTACGGCCAGAACCTGCCGTATCCGGGCTTCGACGACCATGTCGGGCTGCTGACGTCGTCGGCCCTGATCGTCGTCATCACGGTGCTGTTGTTCTTCGCCTTCAAGCGGCAGGACTGGCTGTGAACGGCGGTCGGGCGGGCGGCCGGCGCGCCCGGCCGCGAGGGGCCGGGCGCGCGGTGGACGGGGCCGTCAGAACACGAAGGGGGCGGCGGCCAGATAGGGCAGGCTGCCCGCCAGCACGCCGGCGAACACGACGGTCGCCGTCATCGTGCCGGCGCCGTCCCTCAGGCGGGCCAGCAACCCGGTGGCCACCAGGCCGAGGGAGCCGATCAGCAGTTCGTAGATGGCGAACAGCGGAGAGGCGAGCACGGCGAGCACCAGCGTGGCACCGAAGAGAGCCAGCGTGCGCCGCGAGGTCCTGTTGTCCAGCCTGTTGTCCAGCCTGTTGTCCAGCGCGTGGTCCATGACGGAACTCCTCTGCACAGCCGGGTGATTGACCGGTCCTGTGATCACTGTCTCCCCCGGATCGGACCGCTCCATGCGGTGCTTCGAACATGAGCGAACTGGCAAGAGAACGTGATCACCTCGTGTCCTTCCCTGGCGTCCTGTTGTCATGCGTGGGAAGCGCGACGGATGTCGGCGATCCCCTTTCCCCTGTTGAACCCGGTTTTCCCGAAGGGACTTCCCTCGTGACCCGTGCGACCGACGCCCTCTGGGCCGGCGAGTCCACCTGGTTCTGCTGCGGCCCGTCCTGGGGCCCCTGCGGCTCGGCGGGCGGCGGCGCCTGCGGCGACTGCCGGGCCGACGGCAACCACGCCGCCTGGCCCCATCTCTCCGAGTCGTGCTGGGAGCTGACCCGGCCCGACCTCTGCGGCGAGCACGACCTCCCCCGGCGCGGCTGCGGCTCGGTGCTGACGGTCAGCCACCAGTGCACGGCTGCCGCCGTCACCGTCACGATCAGCGACTGCGGTCCCCGCACCCACGAGTTCTGCGGCGAGGGGGTGTGCTGCGACGGCGTCTGCCTGACCAACCGGGTGCTCGACCTCACCCCGGCCGCCTTCGCCGCCATCGGCAGCCTCGACTCGGGCGTGCTGCCCGTCGTCATCACCGAGTAGCGGGGGACGAACCGTCATGGTGAGCCCGACATCCCGACCTGACACCGCGCCGCCCCGCCGCCTCGGCCGGCGCGGCTTCCTCGGCTCGGCGGCGCTCGGCGGCGCCACCATCGTCGGCGCCTCCTCGCTGGGCGCCCTGGACGCGGACGCCGCCTTCGCGGCGCGCGGCCCCGCCCTCGACCCGGCCGTCACCGGCGTCTTCGTGGCGGGCCGGATCGGCGCCGTCCGGGGCACCCTGCTGTACGTGGCCGGCGGGTCGGGCGCGACCCACCACGTCCGACTCACCAACGCCACCAGCGTCTGGAAGGCCCGCCCCACCACCGCCGACGCCGTCGAGGTCGGCGACGGCCTCTACGCGCGGGGCGTGCCCATGCCGGACGGCTCCGTCGCCGCCGACGCCGTCTGGGTCAACATCGTCAACCTCCGCACCGAGATCCGCGGCCTCCGGCGGAGCCGGATCCACCTCGTCCACCACCACCGCGAACTCGTCGGCCACACCGGCCCGGAGACCGCCGCCCGCTACGCCGGCGGCGCGCTCACGCCCGACCTCGGCAGGCTGCGCATCGGCCAGCGCGCCCAGGTGCTCGGCGCCTGGCGGCCGGGCGACGGCTCGGTCGACGTGATCCGCGTCACCGTCGGCCACTGAGGCAGGGGAGCCGACCATGTCCTGGATCGAGCCGGTCGCGGCGCTCTGCCCGCCGCTGGTCGCCGCGGCGCTCGCCGCGACCGGCGCCGCCAAGCTGTTCGCCGGCCGCCGGCTGCCCGCCAGGGCGGCCGGAACCGCCCTGCCCCGGCTGGTCGGTGGGCCGCGCCGGGCCGCCGGCGTGCTCCGCGCCACCGGCGCCGCCGAGCTGGCCCTCGCGTGCTGGCTGCTCGCCGGGCCCGGCCGGGCGGCGGCCGGCGTGGCGACGGCCCTGCTCGGCGTGGGCTTCCTCGGCTATCTGACCGTGGCCAGGGTGGCGGCACCCGGGTCGTCCTGCGGCTGCGCCGCGAACGACCGGGCGCCGATCTCCTGGCGAGCGTTCGTCAGGGCCGGGGCCGTGACGCTCGCCGGCGCCGGCGCCGCGCTGGCCACCACGCCCTGGTGGACGGCGGTCGCCCACCACCGGGTCGCCGCCGGTGCGGCGCTCGCCCTCGGCGTCGCGCCGCTCTGCCGGCGCCCGGCCGGCCGGGCGCTCGGCCGGCTCAGGGGGCGGCTGTTCGGCAGCCCGCCGGCCGCGCCCGCCCGGGCCGGCGGCCCGGTGCCGTTCGCCGCGTCCGTCGAGCTGCTGGAGCGCTCCCGCGCCTGGGAGACGGCGGCGCCGCTGATCAGGTCGGGGCTGCTCGACCACTGGGAGGAGGACGGCTGGCGGATCCTGCACTACGCCGGCGCCCGACCCGACCCCGACCGCGGCGGCGAGCGACCGGTCTCCGTGGTCTTCGCGCTGGACGCCACCGCCGACCTGGACCGCCCGCTCGGCCAGGCGATCCGGATCGGCGTGGTGGACCGGGAGACCGACCGGGTGCTCACCGGTGAACTGCTCACCGGCGAACCGCCCGACGGCTGAGGCCCGACGGCTCAGGCCCGGCGACCGGGCCACCCGGCGGCCCGGCGGCTCAGATGTTGCGGAAGGTCTCGATCTGGGCGCCCACCGAGTTCAGCCGTTCCGCCAGGTCCTCGTAACCACGGTTGATCACGTAGACGTTGCGCAGCACCGAGGTGCCCTCGGCCGCCATCATCCCCAACAGGACGACCACGGCGGGCCGCAGTGCCGGCGGGCACATCATCTCGGCCGCCCGCCACCGGGTGGGGCCCTCGACCAGCACCCGGTGCGGGTCGAGCAACTGGAGCCGGCCGCCCAGCCGGTTGAGATCGGTGAGGTAGATCGCCCGGTTGTCGTAGACCCAGTCGTGGATCAGCGTCGAGCCGTGCGCCGAGGCCGCGATCGCGGCGAAGAACGGCGCGTTGTCGATGTTGAGGCCGGGGAACGGCATCGGGTGGATCTTGTCGATCGGCGCCTCCAGCTTGGAGGGGCGCACGGTCAGGTCGGCCAGCCGGGTGCGGCCGTTGTCCGCCTTGTACTCGGGGCCCAGGTCGTGGTCCAGGCCCATGCCCTCCAGCACCGCGAGCTCGATCTCCAGGAACTCCAACGGCACCCGGCGGATCGTCAGCTCCGACTCGGTGACGACGGCGGCCGCGATCAGGCTCATCGCCTCCACCGGGTCCTCGGAGGGCGAGTAGTCCACGTCGCGGTCGATCTCCGGCACGCCGTGCACGGCCAGCGTGGTGGTGCCCACGCCGTCGATCCGCACCCCCAACTGCTCCAGGAAGAAGCACAGGTCCTGGACCATGTAGTTGGACGACGCGTTGCGGATCACCGTGACCCCGTCGTGCCGGGCGGCGGCGAGCAGCGCGTTCTCGGTGACGGTGTCGCCGCGCTCGGTCAGCACGATCGGCCGCTCGGGGGCGATCCCGCTGTTGACCGTGGCGTGGTACATCCCCTCGGTGGCCGTGACCTCGAGGCCGAACCGGCGCAGCGCCATCATGTGCGGCTCGACGGTGCGGGTGCCCAGGTCGCAGCCGCCCGCGTAGGGGATCTTGAAGCGATCCATGCGGTGCAGCAGCGGGCCGAGGAACATGATGATGCTGCGGGTGCGGAGCGCCGCCTCCTTGTCGATGGCGTCCAGGTCGAGCTCGGCCGGCGGCACGATCTCCAGGTCGGCGCCCTCGTTGATCCACCGGGTGCGCACCCCGATCGAGTTGAGCACCTCGAGGATGCGGAAGACCTCCTCGATCCTGGCCACCCGGCGCAGCACCGTGCGGCCGGAGTTGAGGAGGCTGGCGCAGAGCAGGGCGACGCAGGCGTTCTTGCTCGTCTTGACGTCGATGGCCCCGCTCAACCGGCGCCCGCCGACGACCCGCAGGTGCATCGGGCCGGCGTAGCCGAGCGAGACGATCTCGCTGTCCAACGCCTCGCCGATGCGGGCGATCATCTCAAGGCTGATGTTCTGGTTGCCTCGTTCGATGCGGTTGACCGCGCTCTGGCTGGTGCCGAGTGCCTCCGCGAGCTGGAGTTGCGTCCAGCCACGATGCTGACGTGCGTCCCGGATGAGCTGTCCGATCCGGGCGAGGTAGTCGTCGATCATGTGCACGAGTCTATCTCAGATATGAGATGTCGCCGCGCGAGATCGGCTGTTCGAGTGAGGGCGCGGCTCCCCGGGTATGGTTAGATTGTTCTATCCTAATGCGAACAAGAGGGGGGATCTGCCATGAGCACCGCACGACGAGTCGCCGTGGTCGCCGTGCCGTTCGGCCTCGCCGCCGTGGCCTACGGCGCCGTCTTTCTGGCGAACCAGGACCGGTTGCCCGAGCGGCTCGCCACCCACTTCGGGAGCGGCGGTGAGGCCGACGGCTACCTGAGCCGGGCCACCGCGCTCTGGTTCGGCGGCGGCATGCTGCTCGGCCTGGGGCTGCTGTTCAGCCTGATGCTGCTGCGGGCGAAGGATGCCTCCGGGCAGCGCCTGACCGCGGCGGTGGGCGCCGGCATGGCCGTCACACTCGGGTATCCGCTGGTCATGACCGTGCTGATCAACACGGACGTCTCGGACCCGGCGGCGGCACGGCTGCCGATGTGGCATGTGGCCGTGCTGCTGCTGGCCGGCCTCGCGGTCGGCGGTCTGGCCTGGTGGGTCGTCGGGCCCGGCGCGTCGAACGCGGCGGAGCCGCCGGTTCCCGCCCTGGCGCTGGCCGAGGGCGAGTCGGCGTCCTGGAGCCGGACCATGGTCTCCCGGGTCGTCCTCGTCGCCGCCGGCGCCGGCGCCCTCGGGGGGATGCTGGTGGTGCTGTTCGGCCCGCCGTGGGCCGGGCTCGTGCCGCTCGTCGTCGCCCTGTTCTGCGCCGTGTCCGCCAGCGTGCGGGTCACCGTCGACCGGCACGGCCTGGCGGTCGGCTCGACGCTGTTGCCCCGGCCCCGGCTCGCCGTCCCGCTCGACCGCATCGTGAGCGCCACCAGCGTCGAGGTCAACGCGGCGGCGGACTTCGGTGGTTGGGGCTACCGGATCCGCCCGGGACGACGCGGGGTGGTGCTGCGCTCGGGCGAGGCGCTGTCGGCCCGGCTGACCGGCGGGCGCGAGTTCGTGGTCACCGTCGACGACTCGACCACCGCCGCCGCGCTGCTCAACGGGCTGCGCGACCGTCACGAGGGGACGCGCGGCTGACATGTTGTTCCGTGTGAGCCCCCGCTCGCCCGTGCCGCTGGGCGAGCAGATCGCGGCCTGTGTGCGGGGCGCGATCGCCGACGGCGCGGCGCTCCCCGGCGAGCGGCTGCCGGCGGCCCGCGAGGTCGCCGAGTCGCTCGGCGTCAACGTGCACACCGTGCTGCGCGGCTACCAGCGGCTCCGCGACGAGGGCCTGATCGAACTGCGGCGCGGCCGGGGCGCGGTGGTCACCGCCGCCCCCGGCGCGGCGAAGCGGGCCCGGCTCGCCGAGGGCGTCCGCGCGCTCGTCGCCGACGCCCGCGAACTCGGCCTCACCGACGAGGAGTTCCTGGCCCTGCTCCGGGGCGCCCTGGCCGTCACCGAGCGGCCGGCCGACGCCCGCGGTGCCGAACTCTAGGCTGGCGGCATGGCGACGTACGCCGCGCTGCTGCGCGGGATCAACGTGGGCGGGCACCGCAAGGTCCCGATGGCGGAGCTGCGGCGGCTGCTGACCGGGCTCGGCCACGGCGCGGCGCGCACCCATCTGCAGAGCGGGAACGCGGTGTTCACCGCGCCGGCCACCGACCCCGCCGCGTTGTCCGGCGCGCTGGAGGACGCGATCGCCGAGCGGTTCGGATTCCGGGTCGACTGCCTGGTGCTCGGCCGCGACGAACTGCGGGCCGCCGTCGAGCGGTGCCCGTTCCCCGCCGCCGAACTGGACCCGGCCAGGCTCGTGGTCGTCTTCCTCACCCGCGCGGCGGCCGACCACCCGCTCGCGGACACGGACCCGGAGCGCTGGGCGCCCGACGAGTTGCGGGTCGGCGAGCGGGAACTGTTCGCCTGGTTCCCCGACGGGATGGGCCGCAGCAGGCTCGGCGAGGCGTTGTCCAGGCCGGGCCGCGACGTCACCGCCACCGCCCGCAACTGGCGCACCGTGACCACCCTCGTCTCGCTCACCGACCAGCTGGCCGCGGACGACCGGAGCGACGGCTGAGGCCGAGCCCCGTGCCGGGCCTCGTGCCGGGCCCTCCGCCGATGCCGTTTCGGCGGTCCTGGCATGCCTGTACATGCCGCTGGCGCGGCCATGTACTAGAGTTATCTCGACATCGAGATATCTGGTGACGGCGCGGCGCGTGCCGCCTCGCGGCCCGGGCAGGCTACTTAGGCTCACCTTACCAAGCCTTCCCGGGGTGCGGACGGCAGCATTGCGGCAGAAACGCGCGAACACATGTGTTGAAGGAGACAGTCGTGTCGGCGAACAGCTTCGACGCCCGCAGCACGCTGCGGGTCGGCGACGAGTCGTACGAGATCTTCCGGCTGGACAAGGTGGCGGGCTCCGCCCGGCTGCCGTACAGCCTGAAGGTGCTGCTGGAGAACCTGCTCCGTACCGAGGACGGGGCCAACATCACGGCGGACCACATCCGCGCCCTCGGCGACTGGGACGCGACCGCCCAGCCGAGCCAGGAGATCCAGTTCACGCCCGCCCGCGTGATCATGCAGGACTTCACCGGCGTGCCCTGCGTGGTGGACCTGGCCACGATGCGCGAGGCCGTCCGCGACCTGGGCGGCGACCCGGCGCGGATCAACCCGCTCGCCCCGGCGGAGTTGGTCATCGACCACTCCGTCATCGCCGACAAGTTCGGCACCCCGGACGCCTTCCAGCAGAACGTCGAGCTCGAGTACGGCCGCAACCGCGAGCGCTACCAGTTCCTGCGCTGGGGCCAGACCGCGTTCGACGAGTTCAAGGTCGTCCCGCCCGGCACCGGCATCGTCCACCAGGTAAACATCGAGCACCTGGCCCGTACCGTGATGGTCCGCAACGGCCAGGCGTACCCGGACACCCTCGTCGGCACCGACTCGCACACCACCATGGTCAACGGCCTCGGCGTGCTCGGCTGGGGCGTCGGCGGCATCGAGGCCGAGGCCGCCATGCTCGGCCAGCCGGTCTCCATGCTGATCCCGCGCGTCGTCGGCTTCAAGCTCACCGGCGAGCTGCCCACCGGCACCACCGCCACCGACCTGGTGCTCACCATCACCGAGATGCTGCGCCGGCACGGCGTGGTCGGCAAGTTCGTCGAGTTCTACGGCGAGGGTGTGGGGGCCATCCCGCTGGCCAACCGCGCCACCATCGGCAACATGTCGCCGGAGTTCGGCTCCACCGCGGCCACCTTCCCGATCGACGCCGAGACCATCGGCTATCTGCGGCTCACCGGCCGCGACGCGCAGCAGCTCGCGCTCGTCGAGGCGTACGCCAAGGAGCAGGGCCTCTGGCACGACCCGGCCCACGAGCCCGAGTACTCCGAGTACCTGGAGCTCGACCTCGCCACCGTGGTCCCCTCGATCGCCGGCCCCAAGCGCCCCCAGGACCGGATCGCGCTCTCCGACGCCAAGGCCAAGTTCAGCGACGACGTGCGCGTCTACGTGCCCGCCACCGACGTCGACGAGGCCGGCAAGGAGTCCTTCCCCGCCTCCGACGCGCCGGCCGTCAGCAACAGCGCGCCCAGCAAGCCGGTCACGGTCACCGCCGCCGACGGGAGCACGTTCCAGATCGACCACGGCGCCGTCACCGTCGCCGCCATCACCTCCTGCACCAACACCTCCAACCCCTCCGTCATGGTGGGCGCGGCGCTGCTGGCCAAGAAGGCGGTGGAGCGCGGCCTGACCCGCAAGCCCTGGGTCAAGACCACGCTGGCGCCCGGCTCCAAGGTCGTCATGGAGTACTACGACCGCGCCGGCCTCACGCCCTACCTGGACAAGCTCGGCTTCAACCTGGTCGGCTATGGCTGCACCACCTGCATCGGCAACTCGGGCCCGCTGCCCGAGGAGATCTCGCAGGCGGTCAACGACAACGACCTGGCCGTGGTCTCCGTGCTCTCCGGCAACCGCAACTTCGAGGGCCGGATCAACCCGGACGTCAAGATGAACTACCTGGCGTCCCCGCCGCTGGTGGTCGCCTACGCCATCGCCGGCTCGATGACGATCGACATCACCACCGAGCCGCTGGGCACCGACCCCGACGGCAAGCCCGTCTACCTCAGCGACGTCTGGCCCTCCGAGCAGGAGATCGAGCAGGTCGTCGCCTCCGCCATCGGCCAGGAGATGTTCGGCCAGAGCTACGCCGACGTCTTCGCCGGCGACGCCCAGTGGAACGCGCTGGCCATCCCCACCGGCTCCACCTTCGAGTGGGACACCGAGTCCACCTACGTCCGCAAGCCCCCGTACTTCGAGGGCATGGCCATGGACCCGGAGCCGGTCGTCGACATCGCCGGCGCCCGCGTGCTGGCCAAGCTCGGCGACTCGGTCACCACCGACCACATCTCACCCGCCGGCGCCATCAAGGCCGACACCCCGGCCGGCCAGTACCTCACCGAACACGGTGTCGTCCGCCGCGACTTCAACTCCTACGGCTCGCGGCGCGGCAACCACGAGGTGATGATCCGCGGCACCTTCGCCAACATCCGGCTGCGCAACCAGATCGCGCCCGGCACCGAGGGCGGCTACACCCGCGACTTCACCCGGGACGGCGGACCGGTCTCCTTCATCTACGACGCGTCGAGCAACTACCAGGCCGCCGGCGTGCCCCTGGTCGTGCTGGCCGGCAAGGAGTACGGCTCGGGCTCGTCCCGCGACTGGGCGGCCAAGGGCACCGCGCTGCTCGGCGTCCGCGCCGTGATCGCCGAGTCCTACGAGCGCATCCACCGCTCCAACCTGATCGGCATGGGCGTGCTGCCGCTCCAGTTCCCCGCCGGCCAGAGCGCGGACTCGCTCGGCCTCACCGGCGAGGAGACCTTCTCCTTCAGCGGCGTCACCGCGCTCAACGACGGCGGCACCCCGGAGACCGTCAGGGTCGGCACGGACACCGGCGTGGAGTTCGACGCCGTGGTGCGCATCGACACCCCCGGCGAGGCGGACTACTACCGCAACGGCGGGATCATGCAGTACGTGCTGCGTTCCCTGATCCGTAAGTAAGATCGACAATTCAAGATCCACAATTCAAGATCAACAGGCGACCGCGGACAATCGGTCGGACGACATAGGCGCATCCGTCGCCACAAAGTCGTCAAACGCACGGGCCGCCCTCCTTTTTCCGGAGGGCGGCCCGTGTCGTGTGTCGTGGAGATCTCAACTCGGAAAAGCCTCCCACGATCGGGGTACGCGATCTTCCAAGCCCGAGTGAATTGGACTATACCTGTCGAGATCCGATCGGCCTCCACCGTCTGATCCCTCTCGAAGGCGAGGACTTGAACATGCATTCCGGTCCATATCTCAACCGCCGTTCCCTGATCAGAGGCTCCGCCGCCGCGGGGTTGTTCGCCGTCCCGGCGGTCGGCGCGCTCACCTCCTGCGCCAGCGGAGGCGGCAGCGACGACGGCGAAGGCGCCGAGCGCGGAGAGAGCACCACCGACAACCCGTTCGGCGTCGACGCCGACACCGAGCTGGAGGTCGTCATCTTCGACGGCGGCTTCGGCGACCAGTACGCGATCGACGCCGAGGCCCTCTACCAGCAGCGGTTCGGCACCGTCGACCACACCAAGACGCAGGAGATCCAGTCCCTGCTCCAACCCCGCATGGTGCAGGGCGACCCGCCGGACGTCATCGACAACTCCGGCGCCCAGGCGATGGACATCGCCGCCCTGATCCGCAACGACCAGGTGCACGACCTCACCGAACTGCTCGACGCGCCCTCGCTCGACGACCCGTCCGTCACCGTCCGGGACACCCTGATGCCCGGCACCGTCGAGATGGGCCAGTTCGGCAGCGAGTCCTGCTACCGCCTCAACTACGCGCTGCACGTCTACGGCCAGTGGTACTCGCGCACCGCGCTGGAGCGGATCGGCGCCGAGTACCCGCAGACCTGGGACGAGATGCTGGCCGTCTGCGAGGCCGCCAAGCGCGAGGGCATCGCCGGCTGGACCTACACCGGCGTCTATCCCTACTACCTCCAGTTCACCCTCTACCCGTTCATCGCCAAGATCGGCGGTGTCGAGGTCCTCCAGGCCCTCGACAACCTGGAGCCCAACGCCTGGCGCCACGACGCGGTCCGCGCCGCCTTCGAGGCCTACTACGAGCTGACCGCCCGCGGTTACGTGCTGCGCGGCAGCCCCGGCATGACCCACGAGGAGTCCCAGACCGAGTGGACCCAGGGCCGCGCCCTGTTCATCCCCAACGCCACCTGGGTGGAGAACGAGGCCGCGGCCACCACGCCCGACGACTTCGACATGGCCGTCGGCCCGCCCACCGGGCTCGACGCCTCGGACGCCATGCCGTTCGGCACCCTCTGGACCTCGCCAGGCGAGCCCTTCTTCGTACCGGCCGCCGCCGACAACGTCCCGGGCGGCCTGGAGTTCCTGCGCACCATGCTCGGCCGCGAGTCGGCGCGGAACTTCACCGAACTGGTCTCCTCGCTCACCGTGGTGCGCGGCGCCGCCGACGGCCTGTCGCTGCCGCCAGGACTCACCAGCGCCTCCGAGATCCTCAGCGCCGCCGGCGACAACCTCGTCAGCTCCCGGCTGCCCGACTGGTACCGGCAGCTCAACAACGAGGAGATCGGCGGCGCCATGGCCGCCATGATGGCCGGCGAGATCGAGCCCGACGAGGCCATCGACCGCTGCCAGCGCGCCGCCGACGCGACGGCCCAGGACGACTCCATCCAGAAGTTCCAGCACACCTGACCCGCATCCAGGGGGCGGTATGAAGGACTCCCCGCGGGGCCAGGAGCGACTGACCCCCCGCGACAGACTGCTGTTCACGGTGGCGTTCCTCGTGCCGCCCCGGTTCACCCCGGACCGGGTGCGGCGCGACCGCCGCTACCGGAAGCTCGACCAACGCCGGTTCATCGCCTGGTTCCTGGCCCTGCCGCTGCTGGTCTACCTGATCTTCGTCGTCTCGCCGTTCCTGCAGGCGTTCTTCTACTCGCTCACGGACTGGACCGGCTACAGCGCGACCTACACCTTCACCGGGCTCGACAACTACCAACGCATGATCGAGGACGACAAGTTCTGGGACTCGACGGTCAACAGCCTGCTGCTGCTCGTCCTGGCCCCGCTGATCACGCTCGCCCTCGGCCTCTTCCTCGCCTACATGGTCAACGTCGGCGGCCGGCGCGTCGGCGGCGGGGGCGGCGGCGGTGTCCCCGGATCACGCGTCTACAAGGTCGTCTACTTCTTCCCCCAGGTGATCTCCATCGCGGTGATCGCCGTCATCTGGGCCCGCATCTACAGCCCCACCGGGCTGCTCAACGAGGGCCTCGGCGCCGTCGGACTCGGCTCCTGGGAGCGCGAGAGCTGGCTCGGCGGCGAGGTGGCCGTCTGGTGCGTGCTCGCCGTGCTGTGCTGGTCCTTCGTCGGCTTCTACGTGGTGCTGTTCTCCGCCTCCATGAGCTCCATCCCCGGCGAGATCTACGAGGCCGCGCTGCTCGACGGCGCCGGCCGCGCCGTGACCTTCTTCCGGGTGACCCTCCCTCTCACCTGGGACACCGTCCGCACCGGCTGGATCTACATGGGCATCCAGGCGCTCGACGCCTTCGCACTGGTGGACGTGATGGTCCCCGAACACGGCATGGACGTGCTGCCCAGCTACCTCTTCGAGAAGGCGTTCCGCGACGCCCAGGCCGGCTACGCCACCGCCATCGGCGTCGCCCTGTTCCTGCTCACCCTGGTCTTCGCCCTGGTGATGATGCTGGTGGGCCGGCGCGAACGAGTCGAACTGTAGGGCGCGTCGTGCGGCCGTCCCGGGAGATGAGGAGAACCCGAATCGTGAGCGTCACCAGCACCGACCCGCGCCAGGACAGCCCACCCGCGGGACCCGGCGGCGCCGGGCCCCCGACCGACGACGGGCCCGAGCGGCGCGACGTCGCCGGCGGCGTGCTCAACGTCTTCGCCCACTCGTTCCTGGTGCTCTGGGCGTTGATGGCGGCCGGGCCCGTGCTCTGGGTGGTGATCTCCAGCCTCCGCCCGCACGCCGACGTCGTCGCCGACCCCTTCGGCCTGCCCACCGAGCTGAGCTGGGACAACTTCAGCCACGCCTGGACCAACGCGAACATCGGCCGCTACACCGTCAACTCGCTGATCGTCCTCGCCGGTTCGCTGACCGGGACGATGCTGCTCGGCTCCATGGCCGCCTACGTGCTGGCCCGCTACAGCTTCCGCGGCAACCGGGCGGTCTACCTGCTCTTCACCGGCGGGCTGATGTTCCCCGTCTTCCTGGCCCTCGTGCCGCTGTTCTTCGTGCTCAACAACTTCGGCCTGCTCAACACCCGGCAGGGCCTGATCATCGTCTACATCGCCTACTCGCTACCGTTCACCACCTTCTTCCTGGTCTCCTTCTTCCGCACCCTGCCGGGCGGCGTGCAGGAGGCCGCGGCCCTGGACGGCGCCTCGCACACCAGGACCTTCTTCCAGATCATGATGCCGATGGCCAGACCCGGGCTGATCAGCATCGGGATCTTCAACTTCCTCGGCCAGTGGAACCAGTTCGTGCTACCCCGGGTGCTCAACGTCGGCGACTCGGACGACGCCGTGCTGCCCCAGGGCCTCGCCGCGCTGATGGTGCAGCAGGGCTACGAGGGCGACTGGGGCGCGCTCTACGCCGGCGTCACCATGTCGATGCTCCCGGTCCTCGTCGTCTACGTCACCTTCCAACGACAGGTCCAGTCCGGCCTCACCGCCGGAGCGCTCCGCTGAACTCTCCGGTAGTCCGCCTTATCCCACGCCCCGGTGGGGGTGCAAGCGGTTTCCCCGCTGTTCCCCCACACAGGGCCCCGAGTTCATATAGTGGGCGCGGGCCGCGCTGCCGGGGCGGCCGGCGGGTCCACAGCGGTGCCCGCCCGGGAGACCGGAAGTGGAGTGATCCGTGGAGACTCCGGGGTCGCAGTCCTCGTTGCACCGGGCCAATCTGGAGCGCGTGGTCCGCGCCGTGCGCGCGGCCGGCTCGCTGACCCAGGCCGACATCGCGAGAACCACGGGCCTGTCCGCCGCGACCGTCTCCAACATCGTTCGGGAGTTGAAGGGCCTCGGCACCGTCGAGGTGCGCACCACCTCGGCCAGCGGCCGGCGCGCCCGCAGCGTCTCGCTCTCCACCGACGCCGGGATCGTCGTCGGCGTCGACTTCGGCCACTCGCACCTCCGCGTCGCCGTGGGCAACCTGGCCCACCAGGTGCTCGCCGAGGAGGCCGAGCCCTTCGACGTCGACTCCTCGGCCGACCAGGGCTTCGACCGCGCGGAGAAGCTCGTCGGCCGGCTGCTCACCGTGGCCGGCGTCGACCGCGCCAAGATCATCGGCATCGGGCTCGGTGTGCCGGGCCCCATCGACGTGGCCACCGGCGCGCTCGGCTCCACCGCCATCCTCCCCGGCTGGCGCGGCACCAACCCGCGCGAGGAGTTGGAGGCGCGGACGGGCGTGCGGGTCCACGTCGACAACGACGCCAACCTCGGCGCGCTCGGCGAGTACGTGTGGGGGAGCGGCCGCGGCGCGGGCGACCTCGCCTACATCAAGGTGGCCAGCGGCGTCGGCGCCGGCCTGGTCATCGCCGGCCAGATCTACCGCGGCCCCGGCGGCACGGCCGGCGAGATCGGCCACATCACGCTCGACGAGTCGGGCCCCGTCTGCCGCTGCGGCAACCGCGGCTGCCTGGAGACGTTCACCTCGGCCCGGCACGTGCTGCCGCTGCTGCACGCCAGCCACGGCACCGACCTCACCATGAACCGGGTGGTCCAACTCGCCCGCGAGGGCGACCCGGGCTGCCGCCGCGTCGTCGCCGACGTGGGCCGCCACATCGGCACCGGTGTCGCCCAGCTGTGTAACCTGCTCAACCCCAGCCGGGTGGTGCTCGGCGGCGACCTCGCCGAGGCCGGCGAGATCGCGCTCGGCCCGATCCGCGACTCCGTCGGCCGCTACGCGATACCCAGCGCCGCCCGCCAACTCACCCTGGTGCCGGGCGCGCTCGGCGGCCGCGCCGAGGTGCTCGGCGCGCTGGCCCTGGTGCTGCGGGAAATGGGCGACGGAATGCTGCTCGGCCCGGCCTCCTGAGCCGCCGCCCCGAGCGGGCGGGAAACGGGCGCCGGCACGACGCGAAATGCCCGAACGGGCAAGCGAAATGCGAAAGTCGGTCGTTGTTCCCGTGAATTCCGAAGCTAAACAGGCGTGACCCGAGTAATCAAAAGTCTCGGTTCGGTTGACGCATGCTTCAAGTATTGACGACACGAATACCGGGGAGTTAGCTCTCTGCCGACCCGAGGCCGCGGAGTTGCTGCCCTACCGGAAGGCGAAGCCAACACCATGCGTCAATTACTGCGAAGTGCCGCCGTTGGAGTCACGACCGTCGCCCTGGCCGTCGCCCTGGCCGCCTGCGGCGAGGCGGGTGGGGGAGACGACGACGAGACCGACGCCGGCCCCAACGAGGGCGGCGGCACCATCGGTCTGCTGCTCCCCGAGGACGCCACCACCCGCTACGAGGCGTTCGACCGGCCGTACATCACGGCCCAGATCGAGGAACTCTGCGCCGACTGCGAGGTTCAGTACTCCAACGCGCGTGAGGACACCAACACCCAGGGGCAGCAGTTCGAGGCCATGCTGACCTCGGGCGTCGACGTGATCATCCTCGACCCGGTGGACGCCACCGCCACCGCCTCCTGGGTGGAGCAGGCCGCCGCCGAGGGCGTCCCCGTCGTCGCCTACGACCGGCTCGCCGAGGGCCCGATCGACGCGTACGTCTCCTACGACAACCAGCGCGTCGGCGAACTCCAGGGCGAGGCCCTGCTCTCCGCGCTCGGCGACTCCGCCGACGGCGCCAGGGTCGTCATGATCAACGGCTCGCCCACCGACCCCAACGCCGCCCAGTTCAAGGCCGGCGCGCACTCGGTGCTGCACGACGCCGCCGAGGTCGTCTTCGAACAGGACATCCCGGGCTGGGACGCGGCCGTCGCCAACGAGGAGATGAACACGGCCATCGAGTCGGTCGGCGAGGACGGCTTCGACGCCGTCTACGTCGCCAACGACAGCATGGCGGCCGGCGTCCTCACCGCCCTCGACTCCGCCGGCATCACCGACGTCCCGGTCGGCGGCCAGGACGCCGAACTCGCGGGCCTCCAGCGGATCGTGGCCGGCCAGCAGACGTACACCATCTACAAGGCGCTCCGCGAGGAGGCCGAGGCCGCCGCCGAGATGGCGATCCGCCTGCTGCGGGGCGACGCGCTCAACGACCTCGCCCCCGACTCGGTCGACAGCGCCACCAACGAGGGCATCCCGTCCCTCCTCCTCGAACCCGTCGCCGTCACGGTCGACAACATCGCCGACACGGTGATCGCGGACGAGCACTACGCGGTCGAGGACATCTGCACGGCCGAGTACGCGGAGGCGTGCGCCGCCGCGGGGCTGACCTGACGGGTTCGCCCCACCCACCCTTCGCCCCTGGCGGGGCGAGGGCCCAGGTCCGTGGTGGGTGGGCGTCTCCGGTGCGGCTCCGCCGCGTTGGCGGCTCCCGCCGGGCCGCTGCGCGGGCCTGCCCAGCCGGCAGCCGCGGCCGTCGGGGCGCTTCGGCCCGTGGCCGGGGTTCTCCCGCGCGGCTCCGCCGCGCGGGCCTTCGGGCGGCCTTGCCGGCCGGGGACGGCTTGTCGCCGGTCCGGCTCGGCCGGGACCGGATCCGTCCGCGCGCCGCGACGCCCGTGGGGGCGGGGTCGGGACTCCGCCCCACGTCGGATGGGCCCGGCGTGCCGGTCGGCCGCCGCGCGGCCGGTCGTTCCCGCCGGCTTGGCGCCAGCCGGGCCGGGCCTTCGCCACCCGGCCGTGTCGGTGCCGGCCTGCGGCCGGCCGGGCGAGCCTCCGGCTCGTGGCCGGCGGGGGCCCCGGCGGCTCTGCCGCCGAGGCCGGCTGGACCGTTGGGCGGCTTCGCCACCTCGCCCGGCCGGCCGGGCCGGGCCTCCGACCCGTGGCGGCCGCGCCGCCCCGGCGGGGTCGTTCCGGCCTGGGGCCGGTGGCCGGGCCTCCGGCGCGTGGCCGGTGTCGGCTGGGCCGGTGGGCGGCAGTCCGGACGGGGCGTTCGGCGGTCTCGTGCCCGGGCCGCCGGCCCGCGGCGGCGCCGCCCGGGCGGGGGGCGCCTGCGGCGCCTCGGCGGGTGCGTTCGCCCCGTACGGTCCGGTCGGCGCCGACCGGGCCCCCGGCGCGGCCGACCCACTGGACGGGGTCGCCGACTGGGGACCCATCAACACCGCCGCCGGGGTGCTTCAGTTGGTGCCCGTGC
>NZ_SMKI01000108.1 GCF_004348415.1 Streptomyces hainanensis | reverse complement strand
CCGTACAGCCGCGCCCCCTCCACCCCGGTCTCCCGCAGCCCGGCCACCCGGGCGGCGGCCCGCTCGCGCAGCTCGTCGAGTGGCCCGAACTGGATGGAGTCGGTCGGGCACGCCTTGGCGCAGGCCGGCTCCTGCCCGGCACCCAGCCGGTCGTAGCACATCGTGCACTTCCAGGCCCGGCCGTCACCGGCGCGCTGCTCGATCACGCCGTACGGGCAGGCCGGCACGCAGTAGCCGCAGCCGTTGCAGACGTCCTCCTGCACCACCACGGTGCCGAACTCGGTGCGGAACAGCGAGCCGGTCGGGCAGACGTCGAGGCAGGCCGCGTGCGTGCAGTGCTTGCACACGTCCGAGGCCATCAGCCACCGCGGCCCGCCGTTCCCGGCCGAGCCGTCCGACGGCCCGCTCTGCTCCACGAACGCCACGTGCCGCCAGCTGGAGGCGCCGAGCCCCCCGGTGTTGTCGTAGCTCATCCCGGTCAGCCGGCCGCCCGCCTCGCCGGTGGCCGGCGGGATCGCGTTCCACTCCTTGCACGCCACCTCGCACGCCTTGCAGCCGATGCACACCGAGGTGTCCGTGAAGAAGCCGACGCGCGGCGGCGGTTCGGCGTGCCCGGCGTCCGCGGCCACCTCGGGCTCGGGCCCGGACAGCAGCCGCCGCGCCCGTCCCCCGGGATCTACCGTCGTCATGGTCAGACCTCCAGTCCGGTCTCGACGGAGGCGTGCGAGCGCCGCCGGTAGTCGGCGATCAGCTCGCGCAGCTCGGGGCCGCGCGGGCGCCGCCCGGGCCTGATGTCCGCGGTCAGCGCCTTCACCTCCTGGATGTGCGTGTTGGGGTCGAGCACGATCGAGGTCAGCTCGTTGGCCGCGTCGCCGCGGCTCAGCCCGTTGGGCCCCCAGTGGTACGGCAGCCCGATCTGGTGGACCGTCCGGCCGGCCACCCGCAGCGGCGCCATCCGATCCGTGACCAGCACCCGGGCCTCGATCGCCCCGCGCAGGGTCACCACGGTGGCCCAGTCGCGGTGCCGGAGGCCGCGCTCGGCCGCGAGTTCGGGGGAGACCTCGCAGAACATCTCCGGCTGCAGCTCCACCAACGTGGGCGACCAGCGGGTCATCCCGCCGGCCGTGAAGTGCTCGGTGAGCCGGTAGGTGGTCACCACGTAGGGGAAGACGGCGGCGCCGTGCTCCCCGTCGGAGGGGTGGTACTCGTTGCCCTCGTGGGGGAACGTCGTCCGCACCGGCGAGCGGCCGTGCCCGGGGTGGAGCGGGTTGGCGAACGGCGAGTCCTGCGGCTCGTAGTGGGTCGGCAGCGGCCCGTCCACCAGGCCCGCCGGCGCGAACAGCCACCCCTTGCCGTCGCCCTGCATGACGAACGGGTCGTCCCCGCGCAGCGCGGCGACGCCGGTCGCGTCCTCCGGCGGCACGTGGCCGGGGCCGAGCGTCACGGGGAAGTCCGGCACGTCGTGGCCCGTCCAGCGGCCGGCGTCCGCGTCCCACCACAGGAGCGCCTTGCGCTCGCTCCACGGCCGGCCGTCGGGCGCGGCCGAGGCCCGGTTGTAGAGGATCCGGCGGTTGCCCGGCCAGGCCCACGCCCACTCGGCCGCCATCCAGTCCTGTTCCCCGCCGGGCCGGCGCCGCGCGGCCTGGTTGACGCCGTCGGCGTACACCCCGCAGTAGATCCAGCAGCCGCACGAGGTCGAGCCGTCGTCCCGCAGCTCGGTGTAGGCGGAGAGCGGCGCGCCGTCCGGGCCGCGCCCGTTGATCTCGGCGAGCACCGCCTCGGCCGAGGGCTCCCGGAGCGCGCCCTCGACGGGGTACTCCCAGGCCAGGTCGAGGAAGAGCCGGTCCTCCCGGCGGGTCGAACCGGCCAGCCTCGCCCGGATCCTGCGCTCCAGGTGGTGGGCGAACCACAGGTCGCTGCGCGCCTCGCCCGGCGGCTCGACGGCGGCGTGGTGCCACTGGAGCCAGCGGTTGGTGTTGGTGAACGAGCCCGACTTCTCGGTGTGCGCCGCCGCCGGGAAGAAGAACACCTCGGTGGCGATGTCCTCGGTACGCAGCTCGCCGTTCTCGATCTCCGGCCCGTCCCGCCACCAGGTAGCGGACTCGATCAGCGAGAAGTCCCGCACCACCAGCCAGTCGAGGTTGGCCATGCCGAGCCGCTGGAGCCGGGCGTTGGCGGAGCCGACCGCCGGGTTCTCGCCGAACAGGAAGTAACCCCTGCAGTCGCCCTCCAGCTGCGCCAGCACGGTGTCGTAGGTGCTGTGCGAGCCGGTGATGCGGGGGAGGTGGTCGTAGCAGTAGTCGTTGGCGGCGGTGGCGGCCGCCCCGTAGTAGGACTTCAGCAGACTCACCGCGTAGGACCGCGCCTCGGCCCAGAAGCCCTTGTCGGTGCGGACCGCGGCCACGAAGGAGTCGAGGTCGGGGTCGCGGTGTGCCTGGGGCATCGGGAGGTAGCCGGGCAGCAGGTTGAACAGCGTGGGGATGTCGCTGGACCCCTGGATGCTGGCGTGGCCGCGCAGCGCCTGGATGCCGCCGCCCGGTCGACCGATGTTGCCGAGCAGCAGCTGGAGCACGCAGGCCGCCCTGATGTACTGGGCCCCCATGGAGTGTTGGGTCCAGCCGACCGCGTAAGCGAAGGCGCTGGTGCGGTCGGGGCCCGAGTTGGCGGTCAGCGCCTCGCAGACCCGGGCGAAGGCGGTCCGGTCCACGCCGCAGACCCGCTCGACCATCTCCGGCGTGTAGCGGGCGTAGTGGCGCCTGAGGATCTGGTAGACGCAGCGCGGGTGGCTCAGCGTGTCGTCCCGCTCCGGGCGCGGCGGCACCTGGGCGCCGCCCGAACCGTGGGACTCGGCGCCGCAGGCGTGTCGTTCGTCGGCCAGCGCGGTGTCGTCCGGCTGGGCCCGCCGGCTGCCGGTCGGGGCGCGCACCGGGTCGCCCTCGTAGCTCCAGCTGGCGGGGTCGTACGTCCGGCCCTCGGCGTCGAGCCCGGAGAAGACGCCGGCCAGGTCCTCGGCGTCGCGGAAGTCCTCGCAGACGATGGTGGCCGCGTTGGTGTAGGCGAGGACGTACTCGCGGAACTCCCTGCCCTCGGTCAGCACGTGGTTGATCAGCCCGCCGAGGAACGCGACGTCGCTGCCGGCCCGGATCGGCACGTGCAGGTCGGCCAGCGCGCTGGTCCTGGTGAACCGGGGGTCGACGTGGATGATCGTGGCGCCCCTGGCCTTGGCCTCCATCACCCACTGGAAACCGACCGGGTGGCACTCGGCGAAGTTGGAGCCCTGGATCACCACGCAGTCGGCGTTCTGCAGGTCCTGCATGAAGGTGGTCGCGCCGCCCCGGCCGAAGGAGGTGCCGAGGCCGGCGACCGTCGCGCTGTGGCAGATCCGGGCCTGGTTCTCGACCTGGACGACGCCGAGCCCGGTGAACAGCTTCTTGATGAGGTAGTTCTCCTCGTTGTCCAGCACCGCGCCGCCCAGGCTCGCGATGCCCAGGGTGCGGGCCACCCGGACCCCGTCCGCCTCCCACTGCCAGGTGGCGCGGCGGGTCGCGACGACCCGGTCGGCGACCATGTCCATGGCCGTCTCCAGGTCCAGCGGCTCCCAGTCGGTGGCGCCAGGCCGGCGGTGGAGGACCTGGTGGCGGCGGGCCGCGCCGGTGACCAGCTGGAGCGTCGCCGAGCCCTTGGGACAGAGCCGGCCGCGGCTGACGGGCGAGTCGGGGTCGCCCTCGATCTGGGTGACCCGGCCGTTCTCGACGTAGACCTTCTGGCCGCAGCCCACCGCGCAGTAGGGGCAGACCGAGTCCACCACCCGGTCGGCGGTGGCGGTACGGGGCCGCAGCGCGTCGGTGGTCGCGGACTTCACGGCGGCGCCGCGGCCCAGCGGGTCCCCGCCGGTCAGCTGCCGGTAGACCGGCCACCCCTGGATCCAGCGCCTGGCGCCCATCGCGGGTCCCTTCCCATCGAGGCTGTCTCAGGGGGTTTCCCATTTTGGGGATTATTTACTGACTATCTGGTGATTCACACCCGTTTGCCATGATGGTTCCGGTGGGCTGTAACCGGTTGTGATGCTGACACGGCGTATGACAGGATGCCGCGATTCGTCAGGCCGTCAACCATGGAGCGTCCGTGACCCACGTCGCCGCCGAAACCCGCTACGACGACATGCCCTACCGCCGCAGCGGCCGATCGGGGCTCCGGCTGCCCGCCGTCTCACTCGGGCTCTGGCACAACTTCGGGGACGGCAACCCCCTGGACACGCAACGCGCCATCCTGCGGCGGGCGTTCGACCTCGGCGTCACCCACTTCGACCTCGCCAACAACTACGGGCCGCCGCCCGGCGCCGCCGAGCGCAACTTCGGCCGGATATTCGCCGCCGACTTCCGTGCCTACCGGGACGAGATCATCGTCTCCAGCAAGGCCGGGTACCACATGTGGCCGGGCCCGTACGGCGAGTGGGGCTCCCGCAAGAACCTGCTGTCCAGCCTGGACCAGAGCCTGGGCCGGCTCGGCCTCGACTACGTGGACGTCTTCTACTCGCACCGCCCCGACCCGGACACCCCGCTCGAGGAGACCATGGGCGCGCTGGACACGGCGGTCCGGCAGGGCAAGGCCCTCTACGTCGGGATCTCCAACTACTCCGCCGCCCAGACCCGCGAGGCCGCCCGCATCCTGCGGGAGCTCGGCACCCCGCTGCTGATCCACCAGCCCGCCTACTCGATGCTCAACCGCTGGGTGGAGGACGACGGCCTGCTCGACGCGCTGGACGAACTCGGCGCCGGCTCCATCGCGTTCTCGCCGTTGGCCCAGGGGCTGCTGACCGACCGCTACCTGAAGGGCGTCCCCGAGGGCTCCCGGGCGGCCGGCGACAGCCCGTTCCTGTCCCGCGCGGGCATCACCCCGGAATATCTGGCCCGGGCCGCGACGCTGAACGAGATCGCCGCCCGCCGCGGCCAGAGCCTGGCGCAGCTCGCCATCGCCTGGGTGCTGCGCGGCGGCCGGGTCACCTCGGCGCTGGTCGGCGCGAGCAGTGTGACCCAGCTCGAGAACAACGTGTCGGCGGCGCACAACCTGGACTTCTCGGACCAGGAGCTGGCCGAGATCGAGGCGGCGCTGGCGGCCTAGCGGCTGCGCGGGGTGCCTTGCCCTGGCCTCCGATGGTCGGACCAGTGGCAAGGCTGCCCCCCTCGGCGGCCACGGGCAAGGGGGGCGAACCGCCGCGATCCGGGCGGTTCGGGTGGCCGCCGGATTTCAACGCTGCATATTTTCCCCGGAGTTACTTCACTAGGCTACCGAAGTTGCCTAGAGTGGTGAGAGTCGTCCACACCGTCACCAGCACGGCCAGCTCGACCAGTTCGACCACACCGACCAGGGGGCACCACAGTGGCGAGGGGGAATCCGCCGGACGGGGCGCGACCGCGCACGCGCTACGCGCTCATCGGCACCGGCGAGCGGGCACGCGACTACGTGCGCGCGCTGCTCGGCGACCACCGGGAGACGGCCGAACTCGTCGCCTTACTCGACGCCGTGCCGTTGCGGCTCGACCGCTTCGAGGACTACGTGAAGGGCCTCACGCTCGGTGGCAGGTCGCCGGTGCGGTACGGCGCCGGCGGTCTGGAGCGGATGATCGACGAGCAGAAGATCGACCGCGTCATCCTGACCACCCCCGACGCCACCCACGCCGACCTGACCTGCCGCTCGCTGCTCGCCGGCGCCGATGTGATCGTCGAGGCGCCGCTGACCACCGACGCCACGGGCGGCCGGCGGATCGCCGGAGCGCTCGAAGCCAGCGGGCGGCACGTCGTCGTCGCCTTCAACCGGCGCTACGCGGCGGGCAACGCGGCGCTGCGCGAGGTGCTGGCGGCCGGCGGGGTCGGCCGGATCACCGGCGTCCGGGCGGCCTGGCCGGCCGACGCGGAGGCCTCCGGGCAGCCGCCCCGGTCCTCCCACCACTTCGACCTCGTCAACTGGTGGCTGGACGACGCACCCGCCCGGGTCGCGGCCGGCGCCGACGAGGCCCGGGGCGTGACCGTCCACTACCGGGGCGGCGCCACCCTGACCCACGCCCCCACCGCCCCCGGGGAGCCGTCCCGCGTCGTGGTCGACGGCACCGAGGGCCAGGCCGAGTTGGTCGGCGGCCGGCGGCTCACCGTACGGTGCCCCGGCAAGCCGGACACGGAGATCCCGATCCCCGCCACCGGGGACGACGGTGACGCCGAACTCTTCCGCGCCCTGTTCCACGCCGGCGAGCCGGTCGACCCCAAGGACCCGCTGTGCCGCGCCGCCGACACCACGGACGGCCTCCACGCGGCGGCCGTCGAACTGGCCGCCGCGCACTGCCTCGCCCACGGCCTGGCCGTGGACCTGGCGGAACCCGACCCGGCCAGGGCGTGAGGCGCGCGCCCCGCCACGGGGCGCGCTACCGGGCGAGCCCGATGGCACGATGACGCCCAAGACCGGGTCACGCTTGGTCGGCCTCTTCGTTCCCGCCTGACGGGCGTTGCCGGTCAGGCAGGTGGCAGCGAGGCGGCCGCAGGCGTCGGGTCCCAGGGCGTAGGCGCGGGCCTGCTCGCGCCGTCGTCGAAGTCCACACTTTCCGCCCGGCCACCTGCCGTGTTGATCGTCGTATTCAGTATCTCGCCCATACGGCAGGTCTCTTGGGCGCGGGCGCAGACCTCACACTCGACGATGTGCAGTCGTCGTGCGGCGCGAAGTTGCTCGATGTCGACCGGGCGGGGGTGTGCGGACACCTCATGCCGAAGATCATCGAACCGGGCCTCCCACTCCCTGCCACCGCCGATCGGTCGCAGCATCGCGTACGGTCCGCCCCGGCCCCGGTAAACGCCGACGCGATCGGTGGCGATATCCCTTACCAGTGTTCCCACAATCGGGTGATCGTGACTTTCGCTTCCCACGGAACCCGAGTCTTGTCGTGCCGGTCACCTGCTGGCATTCCGTATGGGCAACCCCTTTGACTGCCTTGGGGAACCCCACGCCGCGTAGCCCCACAGAAGGCTAGGCTCGGAATGGATTGATTCCATCCCCGTCAGGTGGCCCATGGACGAACGCGCGGCTCGGCGAAGCGGCTACTCGCTACGGGCACCAGCCACGCGGTCATGGCGGCGGCCATGAGGTAATCGGGCGGATCGCCGACGGTTTCGGTATCCCGGGCGACATGCTCGGCCTACCGACGCGCTCTTGGGAGGTGGAGGAGACGAAGCGTCGCGATGCGGCGAAGCTGATCGGCCTGACCCTCGCCACGCCGGCCGTCACCGCCGAAATCCTGGATCAAGCCGCGGCCGAGGCAGTCGAGTTCACTCGCCAGGTGGAGGCCAGCGCGCTGGGCTCCACCACCCTTGGTCACCTGGACCAGGCGGTGACCGAGATCAACCGGGCGTATTCTTTGAAGCCTCCTTCCCAGGTCTTCGAGACCGCGCTGGCCTATCGCCGTAAAGTCGGCGTTCTGCTCCGGTCCAACCACACGCATCAGCAGGGGCGAGAACTGCTCGCCTATGCCGGATGGTTGTCGGAGTTGCTGGCCTGGCTCGCACACGATCTCGGCAGCGCCGGCGCTGGTTCGGCCTTCGCGAATGACGCCTTCGTGCATGGTCAGCAAGCTGGGCACGGGCAGCTCTGTGCTTGGGCGATGGATGCCGCCGCTTCCATCAACATCTATGAAGCACGCCCCGATCGAGCAGTTGCCGCTGCTCGCCGAGGGCTCTCCGAGGTTGGCTCTACTCATCCGTTGACCGTCCGTCTGCATGCTCAGGCCGCTCGCGCCCGTGCGGCCGAAGGCGATGCCGAGGGTTTCTCGGCAGCCTTCCGCGCCGCCGAGGACGCCTACGACCGGCTTCCACCGCGCCCGCCACAGCGCTTCGGCGAAGACGTCCTGCCCCTGGCCGAGTACGCGATCACCTCCTACCCGGCCACCTCATGCATCTGGCTGGGGCAGGCGGACCGGGCCCGCCAGTACGCCGAACGTGCTCTCGCCACCTTTGCCGCCGCACCGGAGGCGGCCCGCTCGCCGAGCCGGCAGGCCATCGCCCGGATCGATCTGGCCCTCGCTCACGCGCAACTCGGTGAGCCCGATGCCGCGATCGTCCTCGGACATCAGGCCCTCGACTCGGCACGGGTCGTGGGTTCCGTCCGCAACCGGGCCCACGACCTCACCGCCTACCTCGATCGCCGTCATCCGCGGGAGACGGCGACCGAGGGGCTGCGCGAGAAACTTCGCGCCTGACAGATCACGATCCCTCACGCACACCGCGAAGGACTGCTGATAGTGGTGACCCCGACTACTCGCGAACACTCTCTCACCATCCGCAAGCCCTACTTCGACCTCATCGACCGAGGCGACAAGACGATTGAGGTGCGGGTCGGCTACCCGAAGATCCGCCGGATCGCTGCCGAGGACCGGCTCCGTTTCACGTCGGGCGAGGCCACTCTTCTCACCCGGGTCGTCAGGGTGGTCGAGTACCGGTCGTTCGAGGACCTGCTCGACGCCGAGGGGGGGGCGGCGATCGGGGACGAGGCGCTGACCCGCGCAGAACTGCTCGCCGTGATCCGGGAGATCTACCCGCCGGAGAAGGAAGCCCTGGGCGTGTTCGCCATCCATGTCGGACGGGTGACCGGATAGGCCCTCCTACCTCGGGGCGACGCTGTCGGCAGCCGGGTCCGGCCGTGCACGGCGCCCGGTGGTTCCACGAGGGTGGCCTTCGCGGGGCAGCGCCCGTGGCCCGACGAGGTGGCGGGCCAGGGCGAGGCCCGTGAGCGTGGCGAGTAGTGCGCACACGGCCGGCCAGCCACCCCGGCCGTAGAGACGGGCGCCGAGCCAGGAGCCGGCGCCGCCGCCCAGGTAGGCGCAGGTCATGTAGGCGGTGTTGAGGCGGCCGCGGGCGTCCGGCCGCAGGGCGTAGACGCGCGCCTGGTTGGCGACCATGCCGCACTGCATCGCGACGTCGAGCAGCAGCGTGCCGAGCACCAGCGCCGCGAGCCCGGCGGCGCCGCCGCGGGAGCCGCCGGCGAGGACGGCGGCGGAGAGGAGCGTGCCGAGCAGGCAGACCAGGTTGACCTGCCCAGGACCCCGCCGCACCCCGCCCGACCGGGTCAGGCACGACCTCAGGCTCGCCCACGCGCCCGACCCGCCGCCCGCGGCGCTCCGCGCCGCCGCCGAGGAGGACGACGGCCGGGTTGTCGCGCTGCGCGACGCGATCTGCGAGCTGCTGGCCGGGTACTGGGCGGCGGCGATCGAGCCGTGGTGGCCGCGGATGCGGCTGCTGCTGGAGGCCGACATGACCTACCGGGCGCGGCGGCTCGCCATCGGCGGCGCCCGCTCGCTCTTCGCCGACATGCACCCGAACCTGCGCTGGCACGACGGCGTGCTGCACATCGCCCGGATGATCGGCCGGCACCGGGTCGCCGCGGCCGGGCGCGGCCTGCTGCTCATCCCCTCGGTGTTCGCGCACCAGCCGGCGCCTCCGGTCAGCCCTGACGAGCCGCCACGCCTGGTCTATCCGAGCCGGGGCGTCGCCACGCTCTGGGAGGCCGTGCCGCCCGCCGACCCTGGTGCGCTCGCGGCGCTGCTCGGCGCCCCCCCGGGCCCGGCTGCTCCTCCTGGTCGAGGAGCCGCTGGCCACCGTCGAGCTGGCCCGCCGCCTCGGTGTCACCCCGAGCGCCGTCTCCCAGCACCTGCGGGTGCTGCACGCGAACGGGCTGGTCAGCCGGGACCGGGCCGGCCGTCGGGTGCTCTACCGGCGCAGCGGGCTCGGCGACCGGCTCACGGTCGTGGCCGGTTCCGCCGGGGCGTGAGCGGCACGTACCCGAGGTCGACGGGCGCCGGCGGCGGCCCGTCGGCGGGCACCGCCGCCAGCAGCTCGGGGAGCCGCGGCGGCCACACCGCTTCGGCGTCGGCGGCGGCCAACTCCGCGGGGGACCACCAGCGCCAGCCCAGGATGCCGTCGGCGGCGTGCGCCTCGGTCAGGTCGCCCGCCGGGTCCCGGCGCGGGCCGCGGGCCAGGAAGACGTCGTCGTGCTGGCGGACCGGCACCCCGATCCGGGTGAAGTCGTGGGTCCACCGGCACAGCAGGGTGCCGTCGAGTGCGACGTCGACCCAGCCGGTCTCCTCGCGCAGCTCCCGCCGGGCCGCCTGAAGCGGCGACTCGCCCGGGTCCAGGCCGCCGCCCGGCGGGGCCCAGTGGATGCCGAGCTCCGCGTCGTCGTGGCGGAACAGGAACACCGCGCCGTCCGGGGCCACGAGCGCGACGCGGCCGGCCTGCCTGGGACTTCTTCGCATCCGCCCATCCTCGCAGCCGGCCAGGACCCCGGTTCCCCCGGGCGCGATCCTGCGCCTACCGGCTCCCGTGTGTGACGGTGTGTCATATTGCCGGGGAATCCCCTCGACGGAAGGCCACTCATGAAGTTCGCGGTCATCGGCGGCACCGGGCTGATCGGTTCGCGGGTCGTCACGAAACTGAACGCCGCCGGCCACGAGGCGGTGCCGCACGGGCACTCCACCGGGATCGACGTCAGCAGCGGCCGGGGGCTCGACGAGGCGGTGGCGGGGGCCGACGTCCTCGTGAACCTCACCAACTCCCCGACGTTCGACGAGGCATCCCTGGCCTTCTTCCAGACCTCGATGGACAACCTGCTGGCCGCGGCGGACCGGGGCGGCGTCCGGCACTTCGTCATCCTGTCGATCGTCGGGGTCGACCAGGTGCCGGAGCTGGACTACTACCGGGCCAAGGCGCTCCAGGAGGACATCCTCAGGGCCGGCCCGATCCCCTACTCGATCGTCCGGGCGACGCAGTTCATGGAGTTCGTCGACGCGGTCATGGCCATGACCGCCGACGGCGACACCGTCCGGCTGCCGGCCACCCCGGTCCAGCCGATCGCCGCCGACGACGTGGCCCAGGCGGTGGCCGACGTCGCCGCCGGCACCCCGCTGACGGGCATCCGCGACGTCGCCGGGCCCGAGGTCTTCCCGCTCGACGAGCTGGGCCGGATCACCCTGTCCCACAGGTCCGACGGCCGCACCGTCGTCACCGACCCCACCGCCGGCATGTTCGCCGCCGTGAAGGGCGACGTCCTCACCGACCGGAACGCCCACCTCGCGCCCACCCGCTACGCGGACTGGCTCTCCTGAGCCAGCCGCGGCTCAGCCGCCCACCGGGAACTCGTAGACCAGTCGGAAGCGGCTCGCCGGAACCACGAGATCCGCGGTCTCCACCGCCCGGTCCCCGGCGTAGTAGGTGCGCTGCAGGGCCTGGATCCCGGCGCCGACCGCGACGCCGAGCCGTTCGGCCTCCTCCGGGGTGGCCGCGCGGCCGGTCACCGACTCCGTCGCCCGGTTCACCGTGACCCCGATGTGCGCCATCCGCGCCACCACCCCGTGGCCGGCCAGCGGGCCGGCCTCGGGGAGCACCACGGGGGTGCCGCCGGTCAGCGCCAGCGGTTCCCAGCTGCTGGAGATCATGCCGGGCTCGCCGTCGCTCCGGAACGTGTAGTCGCTGCGCACCACCGGCGCCTCGGGCGCGATGCCGAGCCGCTCCGCGATCTCCGGGGGCGCCGGCACCGTGGTGGACACGCAGTCGCGGCCGCCGTCCGCCGCCCGCCCGGTGCCGTCGTCCGGCACATAGAGGCTGCCGCCGAGCCGCTCGTCGTGCCAGGACCGCACCACGGCCCGCCGCGCCGTCGGCCGCCGCACGAAGACCCCGCTGCCGGCCCGCCCGTGCACCAGCCCCTCGGCCATCAGCAGCCGCACCGCCGAGTTCGCCACGTTGGGACCCACCCCGTGCGCCTCGGCCAGCGCGGCCCTGGACGGCAGCCGCGCGCCCGGCTCCAGCGCGCCCTCGACGATCAGGCGGCGCAGCTCGGCCGCCACCCGCAGATAGGCCGGGGTCTCTGACATGGTGCGGCGGCTCCCGTCGCGGTCGGACGATGTGACGAACGGCACAGGTCGGGGCCTGATGCAGCAGGCCCGTGCCGCCCGGACAACGCCAACTCGCGGTCGCGGCACGGTATTCCCGCGACCCGGAAACCTGATGCAACAGGTTCCGGAAAAAGGGCGCGGTACGTTCGGAAAGAAAGCGGAGTCCCGATTGTTCGGTGAATGGAACAGGCTTGACTGCGGACCCCGCCCCGGGGCACATTTCCCGATCACCGAGCCAGGTCGGGCGGTCGGCCTTTCCCCATTGACCGACCGCCCGACCTTCCCTCAGCACGCCTCGCGTCGAATGTGAAAGCACCATGACCCATACAGCCGCCGTACCGGACGACGAAGTCCACCTCGTCGTCGTCGGCGGCGGGCCACGCGGGCTGTCCGTGCTGGAACGGGTCGCCGCGCGCGTCGCGCGCCCGGGCGCCGACCCGGCCCCCGAGCTGCGGATCGCGCTCGTGGAGCCGCACCCGGCCGGGGCCGGGAAGGTGTGGCGCCCCGAGCAGCCTGCCGAGCTGCTGATGAACACCATGAGCGCCGACAACACCGTCTTCCCCGACGCCTCGGTGCGCCTCGACTCACCCGTGGAAACCGGCCCCACATTTCTCCGGTGGCTGCGCCGGATAGCCGTGGAAGGGCACCGGGACCCCGGCGCCGTCGAGTTCGCCAGGAGTTCCACGGAACGCGACTACGCACCCCGCCGGGTCTACGGGACATATCTCGTCGACGCCCTCGCCGCCGTCCGGTCGCGACTGCCCCGGCCCGGAGGCGGCTCGGCCGCCCGGCGGCGACCGCCGGCCCGGGAGCCCGGGAGCTGAGGCGGGCCACGGAGGCGGTGCGCGGAGGCGGGCCGCCCAGGAAGTCGAAGAGGAAGCCGAAGAGGAAAGCGACCACCCATGACCGACCACGCCGCTCCCGACGTCCCGGCCGACAACGGCCGGTGGATCCGTCGGTACCACCCTCAACCGGACGCCCCGGTCCGGCTGGTCTGCCTGCCGCACGCGGGCGGTTCGGCCAGCTTCTTCTTCCCGATGTCCCGGGCGCTGGCCGGCACCGCCGAGGTGCTCGCCGTCCAGTACCCCGGCCGCCAGGACCGGCTGAACGAGACGCCGATCGCGACCATCCCGCTGCTGGCCGACGCGGTCTACGACGCCCTGCTGCCCTGGACCGACCGCCCGCTCGCCTTCTTCGGGCACAGCATGGGCGCCATTGTCGCCTTCGAGACCGCCCGTCGACTCGAGCGGGAGAAGGGCCTGGTCGCCGCGGCGCTCTTCGCCTCGGGCCGCCGAGGGCCGGCCACCCTGCGCTCCGAGACCGTGCACGAACACGACGACGACCAGCTGATCGACGAGATACGGAAGCTCAGCGGCACCAACACCGAAATCCTCGCCGACCCCGAGATCATCCGCATGGTGCTGCCCGCCATCCGCGCGGACTACCGGGCCGTCGAGACCTATCTCCGCCCGCCCGGCCCCGGGCTGAACTGCCCGCTGTACGCGCTGACCGGGGACGCCGACCCCAAGGTCACCGTCGCGGAGGCGGAGGCCTGGCGCGCGGAGACGGCGGGCTCCTTCGACCTGCGGGTCTTCGACGGCGGCCACTTCTACCTCACGCGGCACCAGGACGCCGTGAACGAGGCGGTCGCCGCCGGCCTGCGCGCCTACCCGGCCTGAGCGTCGGGGCGCCGGAGCACGAGCGACCCCGCCGGCCAGCCGGCGGGGTCGCCCACGCTCAGGGCGCCGTCCGGGCCCGCGCGATCAGCCGAAGTCCACGTCGCTGCACAGGTAGTACACCTGGTCCATGTGCGACGCCTGCCAGACGGTGTACACGACGTGCCGGCCGCTGTAGCCCGAGGTGTTGACCGGGATGGAGTAGCCGGTGGACGGGGCGTACTCGCCGGTCTCCGCGACCAGTTCCAGGTCGTCCCAGCCCAGGGCCTCCGCAGTGGGGTCGAAGCCCTGCCTGCTGACGTAGACGAGGAAGTAGTCGGCGCCGTGGCTGGCCTGGTCGTAGAGCTCCACGGTGAAGTCGTCGGTGATGTCCGAGGTCACCCAGGGGCCGACCGTGTCGAGCGAGTCGTAGCGCCCGCCCTCGGTCTGACCGCCGCTGCACAGCCGGCCGTCGGGGACGGCCGCCTGGTGGTTGCCGCCGACCTCGTTGCGGTACAGGCCGTTCCAGTGGGAGCGCTCCCATTACTGGCGTGCTCTACCCGACGACACAGGCCCGAAACATTCGGCCCGTCAGAAGTGCCATGCGGTGCTCCGACTTCCCGGGGTACGGTGCGGCTCGGGGGGTGATCCACATGGAACCCGTGGCCGCGCGCGGCACGCTCGTCCCGCACTCCGCGAACGACGCGGGCCGCGTCGACGACACGCGCGACACCCGTGAGCCGCACGGCCCGCGTGAGCCGGAGCCGACGGGCGCCACGTGTCTGACGGGCGTCCCCGACCGCCGCTCCGCCGGCCGGTTCCTCTGGTGGCTCGGCGTCAGCCAACGCGGCCGCGTCGCCACCGGGATGTTCTTCGGGGCCTCCTGGATGGCGGGCCTGACCCTGGTCCCGCTGCTTCTCTCCCGGGCGGTCGACGACGGCCTGGTGCCGGGGCGGCCGGGCGCGCTCCTCGGCTGGTGCGGCGCGCTGCTCGCGATCGGCGTGCTGAACGCGCTGCTGGCGATGGGGCGGCACCGCATGATGACCCAGGTCAGGATGGACGCCGCGTTCCGCACCGCCCGCCTCGTCAACGCGCACGCGACCCGGCTCGGCGCCACGTTGCCCCGCCGGGTCACCGCGGGCGAGGTGGTCACCATCGGGATGCGCGACGTGGGCATGGCCGGGCAGGCGTTGACGGTCGCCAGTTCGAGCGGCGTCGGGCTGGTCGCCTTCGCCATGGTGGCCGTGCTGCTGCTGGCGATCTCGCCCGTGCTCGCCGCCGTGGTGCTGCTCGGCGTGCCCGTGTTCGCGCTGCTCGTCGGACCGTTGCTCGGCCCGCTGCGCGGTTCGGAGACCGCCTACCGGGAGCGGGAGAGCGGCCTGGCCGCCCGGGTGCTCGACATCGTCGGCGGCCTGCGGGTGCTGGGCGGGCTCGGCGGCAAGGCGGCGTACGCCGACCGGTATCGGCGCGACTCGGCGCTGCTGCGCGCCGAGGGCTACCGGGTGGCCACGGTCACCAGCTGGATCCAGGCGCTCGGCGCGGGCCTGCCGGTGCTGTTCCTCGCCGCGGTGACCTGGCTGGCCGCCCGGCTGGCCGCCCGCGGCGACATCACGGTGGGCGAACTCGTCGCCGTCTACGGCTACGTGGCGGTGTTGTCGCTCCCCGTGGCGTACCTGATCGAGGGTGCCTACGACGTGAGCCGCGGGCTGGTCGCGGCCCGCAGGATCATCCGCTTCCTGGACCTGGAGCCCGAACGCGTCGACGCCCCGGCCCCGTTGGCGGCGCCTCCGGTCGGATCCCGGCTGCACGACCCGGAGTCGGGCGTGTCGGTCGCGCCCGCCCGGCTGACCGCCGTGGTGAGCGCGCGGCCGGCGGAGACCGTCGCGGTGCTCGACCGGCTCGGTGGGATCGCCGCCGGCGCCTCGGCGGTCACCTGGGGCGGCGTCCGGCTCGACCGGGTCGCCGGGGAGCGGATCCGCGACCGGATCCTGGTCGCGGACAACGAGGCCGAGCTGTTCGCCGGCCCCCTGCGCGCGGTGCTCGGCGGGCGCCGGGAGCCGGACGGGGCGGCGATCGCCGCCGCCGTGCGGGCGGCCGCCGCCGAGGACGTGGTGCGTGGCCTGCCGGGCGGCCTCGACGCGCCGGTGCTGCCCGGGGGCCGCAACCTGTCGGGCGGCCAGCGGCAGCGGATCCGGCTGGCCAGAGCGCTGCTCGCCGACCCCGAGGTGCTGCTCGCGGTCGAGCCGACGTCCGCCGTCGACGCGCACACCGAGGCGGCCATGGCCCGGGGGCTGCGCGCCGCGCGCGCCGGCCGTGCCACGGTGGTCGGCAGCGCGTCGCCGCTGCTGCTCGACCGGGCCGACGTCGTGTACTACCTGGTCGACGGCCGGGCCGTGGCCGTCGGGGCGCACCGCGAGCTGCTGGCCGCCGAGCCGGGCTACCGGCGTCTGGTGGCGCGTGGCGTCGAGGACGCGGAAGGCACGCGAGCCGCCGACGCGGATCCGGAGCCGGACGAGGGCGGCGCGCCGGCCGCGGCGGTCGCCCGGTGAGCGCCGGCTCCGGGCTGCCGGTCGCCGCTCGGGAGCAGGTCCGGCGGGCCGCGGTCGACCTGGTCCGCCGGGACGCCCGGGGCTTCGCCGCGCTGCTCGGGCTCAACGCGCTGGCCGCCGGCGCCGGGCTGGTCGCGCCCTGGCTGCTCGGCCGCGTCGTCGACGAGGTCAGGGCGGGCGCCGGGGTGGCCGTCGTGGACCGGTTGGCGCTGGTCATCCTGGTGTGCGGCCTGCTCCAACTGCTGCTCGTCCGCTGGGCGCGGCTCGTCGGGCACCGGTTCGGCGAGCGGACCCAGGCCCGGATCCGCGAGGGCTGCGTGGACCGGGTGCTCGCGCTGCCGCCGTCCGTCGCCGAGCGTGCCGGCCAGGGGGATCTGGCCGCGCGGGGCACCAACGACGTCGCGTCCGTGGGCCGCACGCTGCGGGACGCCGCGCCCGACGTGCTGATCGCCGGCATCCAGGTCGTGTTCGTCCTGGGCGCGGTCGTCGCGCTCAACCCACTGCTCGGCGCCTGCGGGCTGCTGGGTCTCGTCGGCTGCTGGGTCTCGCTGCGCTGGTATCTGCGCCGGGCCAGAGCCGCCTATCTCGCCGAGGGCGCCGCCAACTCCGAGCTGGCCGAGCTGCTGGCGGCCACCGCGGCCGGCGCCCGCACGATCGACGCGCTCGGGCTGCGGGGGCGCCGGCTCGCCGGCTGCGAGGTGGCGGTCGCCGAGTGCCGGGCCACCAGGATGCGCACGCTGTTCCTGCGCGGCGTGCTGTTCCCCACCACCGACGTGTCGTTCGTGGTGCCGGTGGTCGGGGTGCTGCTGGTGGGCGGGGCCCTGCACGGCGAGGGCCTGGTCAGCCTGGGCACGGTCGTCGCGTCCGCGCTCTACCTCCAGCAACTGGCGGGCCCGCTGGAGTCGATCCTGTTCCGGGCCGAGCAACTGCAGAGCAGCGGTGCCTCGTTCGCCCGGGTGGAGGGCGTGGGCCTGGTGTCGGCAGGCCCGGCCGCCGGCGGCCGGGCGCCGGACGGCGACCTGATCGAGCTGACGGGCGTGGGCTTCGCGTACGGCGGGGGCGACGACGTGCTGCACGGCGTCGACCTGACCGTGCGGCCGGGGGAGCGGCTGGCCGTGGTGGGCCCGTCGGGCGCCGGCAAGACGACCCTGGGCCGGCTGCTCGCCGGCATCGACGCGCCGCGCGTCGGCACGGTCACCGTGGGCGGGGCGCCGGTCGTCGAGCTGGCCCCCGAGCAGTTGCGCCGGCAGATCCTGCTGGTCACCCAGGAGCACCACGTCTTCCTCGGCACCGTGCGCGACAACCTGCTGATCGCCGCGCCGGCCGCGGCGGACGCCCAGCTGTGGGCGGCGCTCGACGCGGTCGGCGCCGCCTGGACTGCCGGGCTGCCGGCCGGTCTCGACACCGAGCTCGGTCCCACCGGGCACCGGGCGGACGCCGCGCAGTCCCAGCAACTCGCCCTGGCACGCGTCGTGTTGGCCGATCCCCACACGCTGGTGCTGGACGAGGCCACCGCGCTGCTCGATCCGGCGACCGCCCGGCAGGCCGAGCGGGCGCTGGCCGCCGTGCTCCGGGGCCGCACCGTCATCGCCATCGCGCACCGGCTGCACACCGCGCACGACGCGGACCGGGTCGCGGTGCTGGAGAACGGCCGGTTGACCGAACTCGGCCCGCACCACGAACTGGTGGCGGCGGACGGCGCCTACGCCGCGCTCTGGCGGTCGTGGCACGGCACCTGACGGCGCTCCACCCGGCGCTCCACCGGGGGCGCCCTCTCGCCTGACGGCTGTCTCGCCTGACGGCTGTCTCGCCTGACGAACCTGGCATTGACGGTCGCGGGTGGCCATGCTTGCATCGAGGGCATGTCCGGTGCCCGGGTTCTGACGCGCCGCCGCTGCGTGGACTTCGTCCGCGTGGCCGCCGCGATCTGTTGCGCCTCCAGGTGATACCCCGCGCCTTCGGCGCGTCCGTGACCTCGATCTGACCGCCGTACCTCGCGGTCCGGCCGGCTCTCCAGGCCGCCCCTCACCC
>NZ_SMKI01000107.1 GCF_004348415.1 Streptomyces hainanensis | reverse complement strand
GTACCGGGGGGGGGATCGGTGCGTGGGTCAGTTCAGGGTGGAGACGTCGATCACGAACCGGTACCGCACGTCGGAGGCGAGGACCCGCTCGTACGCCTCGTTGATCTGGTCGGCGGAGATGACCTCGATGTCGGAGCCGATGCCGTGCACGGCGCAGAAGTCCAGCATCGCCTGGGTCTCGCGGATGCCGCCGATGGCGGAGCCGGCGAACGACTTGCGGTGCATCAGCAGCGAGAAGACGTTGATCGCCAGTGCCTCGGGCGGGGCGCCGACGTTGACCAGGGTGCCGTCGACGGCGAGCAGCGAGAGGTAGGCGTCGATGTCGATCTTCGCGCTCACCGTGTTGATGATGAGGTCGAAGGAGCCGGCGAGCTTCTCGAAGGTCTCCGGGTCGCCGGTGGCGTGGTAGTCGTCGGCGCCGAGCCGCAGCCCGTCCTCGCGCTTCTTCAGCGACTGGGAGAGCACGGTGACCTCGGCGCCCATCGCGTGGGCGAACTTGACGGCCATGTGGCCGAGGCCGCCGAGGCCGACGACGGCGACCCGGGTGCCGGGGCCGGCGTTCCAGTGGCGCAGCGGTGAGTAGGTGGTGATGCCGGCGCACAGCAGCGGCGCGGCGGCGTCGAGCGCGAGGCCGTCGGGGATCCGGACCACGAAGTCCTCGGTGACGACGACGTGGGTGGAGTAGCCGCCCTGGGTGAGGGTGCCGTCGACGTCGACCGCGGCGTAGGTGCCGATGTTGCCCTTGAGGCAGTACTGCTCGTCGCCCTTGAGGCAGTTGACGCATTCGCGGCAGGAGTTGACCATGCAGCCGACGCCGACCCGGTCACCGACGGCGTGTCGGGTGACCTCGGGGCCGACCTCGGCGACGATCCCGACGATCTCGTGGCCGGGGGCCAGCGGGTAGGTGACCGGGCCCCACTCGCCGCGGACGGTGTGGATGTCGGAGTGGCATATCCCGGCGTACCTGATCTCGATCAGCACGTCGTGGGGGCCGACGTCACGACGCTCGATGGTCGTGGGCGCCAGCGGTTCGGTGGGGGACGTCGCGGCGTAGGCCTTGACAGTGAGCACGTTTCTCCAGCGTGAGGGTGAGGGTCGTTCGTCGCTACGCCCCCATGCTGCTCCGCCGACGCGGCGCGAGGCAGACCGCGCTGTGCCGGGGAGCGGCGTTCCGGGTTGTGACAGGGCCCCTCACGGGCCCTGGCCACCCGCCCGGGCCCGGGGTGGCCCGGCCCGGGCGGGTGGCCGCGCTCAGCGCGGTGGCACGCGGAGGAAGGTGACGGAGTGGGGTGGGAAGGTGTAGGTGAAGCGGTTGTCGACGCCGCGGAAGGTGGTCTCCACCGGCGCGATGGGCTGGTCGGTCTCGTCGTTGACGGCGTCCGGGTCGCCGGTGAGCGTGGTGACGTGGGCGGTGCGGCCGACCCGGGTGCCACGGCCGAGGTCGACGGCGGTGACGGCGGCCTCGTCCTGGGCGTTGACGACCTTGATGATCAGCTCGCCGGTCTCGGCGTCGCGGGTGACGACCTGCCGGAAGGGCTCCGGGGTGGGTTCGGTGAAGCCGCCCCACTCCTCGCCGTCCAGGAAGAGCGTGACCTCGCGGCCCCTGACCTCGATGTGGATGTCGTAGGCGCGGCCGGTCTCGATGGTGGTGGCGTCGCCGACGATCTCCGCCTTGGCGCCGCCGACGGCCTGCTCGACGGCGGAGCGGGTGTTGCCCCAGCCGCCGAGGTTCCACCAGTAGTAGGTGCCGGAGTCCTGGACGCCGAAGCCGATGAGGAAGCCCTCGGCGCCGGCGCGCTTGGTCGCGGTGACGTCCAGGTCGTAGTCGGTCCAGGCGGGGTCGCCCGCGACGAGCATGTTGTCGGTCGAGGTGGTGTCGGCCTGGACGAGGGCACCGTCCTGGACGGCCCAGGTGCCGGCGCCGGTGGTGGGCGTCCACTGGTCGGCGCCGTTGGAGAAGTCGTCGGTGAGCAGTGTGCCGCCTTCGGCGGAGGTGACGGCGACGTCGTCGTAGGCGGCGCTGGTGGCCCAGGTGGCGAGCCCGACGGCGCCGCTCAGGTCGTCGTCGGTTCCCGGGGTCGGGGTGGCGCGGCTCGGCACCACCCGGTCGCCGGTGTTGGTGGCGAAGAGCCGCTGCACCTCGTAGCTGGCGGAGCCCCAACTGGCGTCGTTGTCGAACCAGATGAGGTCGGGGCGCCACTGGGTGCCCTGGGTGTGGGCGAGCAGTGGGGCGTAGGAGGCGAGGCGGACGACGTCGGCGTTGCGTTCCAGGCCGGTCATGAAGGCGGCCTCGGCCAGGGCGTTGGCGAAGCGGTTGTCGCGGGAGGCGTACTCGCCGAGGAAGACGTCGGGTCCCTCGCGGTCGTAGGAGTCGTACCGTTCGTTGTTGGCGAGGAACCAGTTGGGGTTCATGTAGTAGTGCTCGTCGACCATGGCGACGTCGGCCTCGCGGTTGAGCTCCCACAGCCGCTCGAAGGTGGGGCCGCCGGCGGAGGGGCCCGAGTTGCCGACGACGGTGATCTCGGGGTGCTCGGCCCCGATGGCGGCGCGGAAGACGCGGAAGTTCTCGAAGTACTCCTCGGGCAGGTTCTCCTCGTTGCCGACGGCGAGGTGGGTGAGGCCGAACGGCTCGGGGTGGCCCATCTCGGCGCGGACCGCCCCCCAGGGGGAGTCGGCGGGGCCGTTGGCGAACTCGATGAGGTCCAGGGTGTCCTGGACGTGTCGGGCCAGCAGCTCGGGGTCGTCGGTGGCGCGGTTCTCGCCGCAGCCGGTGACCATGGCCGGCACCACGGGCAGCGGCATGGCTCCGACGTCCTCGGCGAACTGGAAGTACTCGTAGTAGCCGAGCCCGTAACTCTGGTTGTAGCCCCAGAAGTTGTGGTTGACCGCGCGTTCCTCGACCGGGCCGACGGTCTCCTTCCACTGGTAGGAGCGCTCGCGCGGCCAGTCGGGGGCCGCGTACGCCTCGTGGCTGCCGGTGTTGACCAGGCAGCCGCCGGGGAAGCGCAGGAAGCCGGGTTCCAGCTCGGCGATCCGCTCGGCCAGGTCGGCGCGGAGGCCGTTCTCCCGGCCCAGGAAGGTGTCCTGGGGGAAGAGGGAGACCATGTCGAGGCGGACGGTGCCGCCGCCCGCGGCCGTCACGGTCAGCCCGCCGTCGGCGGCCGAGGCGGTGGCGGTGAGGGTGCCGGTGTACCTGCTCCAGGTGTCGCCGCGGACGTCGAGGGCGAGGTCCTCGGCGAGCGGCGTGCCGTTCCCGGTGTCCAGGGCCACGGTCAGTTCGGTGCCGGGCGCCTGGTCGGTGCGGGCCCAGACGGAGAAGTCGTAGGAGTCGCCCGCGGTGATCTCGACGCCGGTGAAGAACCCGGCGTTGCGGACGCCGGACCCGGCGCCCGCCCCGCCGTCCCGGAGGTCGAGCCGCAGGTACTGGCGGTTGGTCTCGTTCAGCCGCTCGGCGTCGTTCACCACGGTGGCGGTGCCGGTGGCCCCGCCGCGCGCGACCTGGGACCAGGCGGTCATGGGGGTGTAGGAGGCGTGGTCCTGGGGGCCGAACTCGAAGGAGCGGTTCCGCACCAGCTCCGCGTAGAGGCCGCCGTCCGCCGCGAAGTTGATGTCCTCGAGGAAGATCCCGTACATGCTGTCGGAGATCTCGGGTCCGGCGCGCCTCGGGTCGACCGTGATCGCGTAGTCGGGCGCCGGGGCGGCCGACGCCCCGGAGGCGGCGCCGGGTAAGACGGCCGCCGCGCCCGCCAGGGCCAGGGCGGTCGCCAGGAGCGGGCGGTGTCCACGTCTCATCTGCTCTCCACTGTCCTCGGGATGGGAGGTCTCGGGTGGGGTCCGGACGGCTCCGTTCAGCGGGCGGCGAAGGAGTGCACGGTGGTGGAACGGTAGGTCGTGCCGGGGCGCAGCACCGTGCTGGGGAAGTCCGGCTGGTTCGGGGAGTCGGGGAAGTGCTGGGTCTCCAGGCAGAGCCCGTCGCTCTGCCGGTAGGCGTTGCCCGTGGTGCCGTTGAGGGCGCCGTCGAGGAAGTTGCCGCTGTAGAACTGCACCCCGGGCTCGGTGGTGGCCACGGTCATGGTGCGGCCGGAGGCCGGGTCGTGGAGGGTGGCGGCGTGGCGGGGGCGGACGGTGAGGCCCTTGTCGAGCACGAGGTTGTGGTCGAAGCCCTTGCCGTGGCCGAGTTGGGGGTGGTCGCGGCGGATGTCCTGGCCGATCGGCTTGCCGCGCCGGAAGTCGAACGGGGTGCCGGAGACGGTCGCGAGCTCGCCGGTGGGGATGAGGGTGGCGTCGACCGGGGTGTAGCGGGAGGCGGCGATCTCCAGTCGGTGGTCGAGGATGGAGCCGGTGCCCTCGCCGCTCAGGTTGAAGTAGGTGTGGTTGGTGAGGTTGACGACGGTGGGGGCGTCGGTGGTGGCGGCGTAGTCGATGCGGAAGTCGCCGGCGTCGGTGAGGGTGTAGGTGACGGTGACGTCGAGGGTGCCGGGGTACCCCATCTCGCCGTCGGGGCTGGTCCGGTGCAGGGTGAGGGTGGCGGGTCCGGTGGGGGTGATCTCCCACAGCCGCTTGTCGAAGCCGGCGTCGCCGCCGTGCAGGCTGTTCGGGCCGTCGTTGACGGGCAGTCGGTGCTCGGTGCCGTCGAGGGTGAAGCGGCCGCCGGCGATGCGGTTGCCGTAGCGGCCGATCAGCGCGCCGAAGTAGGTGGTGGCGGTGAGGTACGGGGCGAGCGTGGCGAAGCCGAGCGAGACGTTCACGGTCCTGCCGCGTCGGTCGGGGATCTCCAGTGCCTGGACTATGCCGCCGTAGCCGAGCACGGCGAGGCGGGTGCCGCCGCGGGCGAGGGTCCAGCGGTCGACCCGGCTGCCGTCGGGCAGGTGCCCGAACGTTTCGGAGCGTGGGCGGGCGTCGCCGCGGTCACCCGTGGTCGCGGAGGAGGTGTGGGCGGCTGCCGCGGGGGCGGTGAGGCCGGTGGCGGTGGCGGCGACGCCGGCCGCGGCGGAGGCGAAGACGGTTCGTCTGTCGGGGCTCATGGTGGGGGCGGCTCCTTGGTTGAGGCGGCTCTGTCCGGACACACGGCGCACGTACGACATCTCGAACAAGGTTCGGCATTCGGGCCAAGAAGCTAGAGAGCACCCGGGAGTTCGTCAAGCAGTCCGGCAACGACCGGGCTGCTCCGATTGATTCGGTGTTTGCGGTCGAAAGTATTGACGGCCTCAGCGCCGTCTCCTACCTTCAGGGCCCTGCTGAGCGAACGCCGTCCGGTGTGCCGAACGCGCGGGGAAGGGACGTGCCCATGACGCCGTGGAAACCGGCCCTAACGGGGCGCCGGCGCCGGGCCGCTGCTGCCCCGGACGACCAGCTCGGTGGCCAGCTCCACGCGGGTCTGCGGCAGCCGGCGCCCGGCGGCCAGGTCGAGCACCATCGTGGCGGCGGTGGCCGCCATGGTGGCCAGCGGCTGCCGCACCGTGGTGAGCGGCGGGGTGGCCCACTGCCCCGGGTACAGGTCGTCGAAGCCGACCACGCTCAGGTCGTCGGGAACCCGGAGGCCGGCCTCGGCCGCCGCCCGGTAGGCGCCCAGCGCCTGGCCGTCGTTGCCGGCGAAGACGGCGGTCGGCGGGTCCGGCAGCCGCAGCAGTTCGCGCATGTGGTGGAGCCCGCCCTCGTGCCGGAAGTCCCCCACCCGCACCAGCGCCGGATCGACCGGGACGCCCGCCATGTCCATCGCCGCGCGGTGGCCGTCCAGCCTGGCCCGGCTGCACAGCATGTGCTCGGGCCCGGTGATGACGGCGATCCGCCGGTGGCCGAGCTCCAGCAGGTGGCGGGTGGCGGAGAGGCCGCCGCTCCAGTTGCTCGCGCCGACCGAGGGCCAGGAGTGGTCGGGCTCGCCGGTCGGGTCGAGCACGACGAACGGGATGCCGCGCACCCGCAGTTGGTCACCCTGGGCGCCGCTGGGGCCGGAGAACACCGCGATCATCCCGGTGGGGCGGCGCACCAGCACCTCGTCCACCCAGTCCCGGCCGTGGGTGTCGCGCCGGCTCAACTCCGAGAGCACCACGGCGAGACCGTGGTCGCTCGCCACCCGCTGCACACCCCGGAAGATCTCGATCGCGTAGACGCCCTCCGCCTCGTGGAAGACCAGGTCGAGCAGCGGCGCGGGCCCCGCGGCCTTCTTCTGGCGCCGGTAGCCGTGCTCCTGGATGACGCTCTCGATCAGCGAGCGGGTGCCGGGGGCGACGTCGGCCCGGCCGTTGACCACCTTGGAGACCGTCGCCACCGACACGCCGACGCGCTGCGCGATCTGCGCGATGGTCAGGGGCTCCTTGGCGGTCGAACTCATACCGAAAGTCTATCGGGCCCCGGATCTCGAACGTTTCGAGCCCGCTTCCGACCATGGCGGGCCTCCCGCTGACCGACCGAGCCGCACCGTCACGAGAGAGCCGAAGGAATTGTTCACACGCCGCACCGCGCGACGCCCCCTGCTCGCGCTCGTCCTCTGCCTGTTGGTGGTCGTCGCCACCGGCTGCGCCAACCGCTCCCGACCGGGCAGCGGCGACGGCCGGTCGATCGAGTTCTGGTCGTTCTCCGGGATCAACCAGGCCGCCGCGGTGGCCGACTACGAGCGCGCCCACCCGGAGATCGACGTCCAACTCACCGAGGTGGGCAGCTCGGTGGAGACGGCCCAGTCGCTGGTCACCGCGCTGGCCGCCGGCAAGGTCCCGGACCTGGTGCTGATCCAGGGCGACGACCTGCCCAGGTTCGTGGAGGCGTCCGACAACTTCCACGACCTGCGGGAGTTCGGCGCCGACGAGATCAGGAGCGACTACCTGGACTGGGTGATCGCCCAGTCCACCGGGGCCGACGGCCGCGTGATCGGCGTGCCGACGGACGTCGGCGGCCTGGCCGTCGCCTACCGGACCGACCTGTTCGCCGCCGCCGGACTGCCCACGGACCGCGCCGAGGTCGGCGCGCTCTGGCCGACCTGGGACGACTTCATCGAGGTCGGCCGCCGCTACACGGCGGCCACCGGCGCGGCCTTCATCGACAACGCGGCCACCAGCGTCTTCTACCAGGCGGTCAACCAGGGCGCGGTGAAGTACTACGACGAGGACGGCGAACCCGTGTACCGGGAGAGCGCGCCGGTGCGCGAGGCGTTCGACCTGGCGCTGGCCGCCGTCGACGCGGGCATCACGGCCGGACAGAGCTCGTTCGCCGAGAGCTGGGGCGCCGGGATGCAGCACGGCGACTACGCGGCGGTGGCCGCGCCGGCCTGGATGCTGAACAGCATCCGCACCACCGCGCCCGACACCGCGGGCTCCTGGGACCTCGCCCCCATCCCGGGCGGCGCCGGGAACTGGGGCGGCAGCTACCTGGCGATCCCGCGGAACGCCGAGAACCCCGAGGCCGCCTGGGAGTACATCAGGGAGACCCAGTCGCCGGCCGGCCAGCTCGACCACTTCGCCGACTCGGGCTCCCTCCCCACCACGCCCTCGGTCTACGAGGACGAGGCGCTGACCTCGTTCACCGACCCGTTCTTCTCCGACGCCCCGGTCGGCCGGATCTACACCGAGTCACTGCTCGGGCTCAGCCCCTTCCCCGTCGGGCGGGACAGCTCGACCATCGGCCAGGAGTTCCTGAACGCCATCACCGACGTCGAGCAGGGCGGCGGCGATCCGGAGCGCGCCTGGGACCGGGCACTGGACAACATCCGGATCGCCATCGGGCGGTGAAGGCCGCACCCGAGACCCCGCGGCAGAAAGCGAACGACCTGTGACCACACTTCTCGGCCCGACGCCGGCGCCGGCCAGCACGAGCCCGCTCCCGGCGCCGACCCGGATCCGCGAGCGGCTCGGCGAGCGGGTCGCCCCCTACCTCTACATCGCGCCGTTCTTCGTGATCTTCGCGATCTTCGGCCTGTTCCCGCTGCTCTTCACCTTCTACATCGCGCTCTTCGACTGGAATCCCATCGGCGACCAGGTCTTCGTCGGCGCCGACAACTTCACCCGGCTCCTCGACGACCCGCGGTTCTGGAACGCGGCCCGCAACACGCTCAGCATCTGGCTGCTCTCCACGGTGCCGCAGCTCGCGCTGGCACTCCTGCTGGCGCACGTGCTGCACCACGCCAGGCTGCGCTGGGCCGGGTTCTTCCGGATGACGATGCTGGTCCCCTACATCACCTCGGTGGCCGCCACCACCATCGTCTTCGCCCAGATGTTCGATCGCGACTACGGGCTGCTGAACTGGCTGCTCGGCCTCGTCGGCCTGGGGCCGGTCGACTTCGTCCAGTCGGGCTGGGGCAGCCACCTGATGATCGCCGTCATGGTCACCTGGCGCTGGTTCGGCTACACCACCCTGCTCTACCTGGCCTCGCTGCAGGCGATACCCCGCGAGACCTACGAGGCGGCCGCGGTGGACGGCGCCGGCGGCTGGCAGCGGTTCCGGCACATCACCGTGCCCTCGCTGCGGCCGATCATCGTCTTCACCGTCGTCACCTCGACCATCGGCGGCCTGCAGATCTTCACCGAGCCGCTGCTCGTCTCCCGCGCGGCGCCGCTGACCTGCGGCCCGACCCGCGAGTGCCAGACCCTCACCCTCTTCCTCTACGAACAGGGCTTCGGCATGTTCCAGTTCGGCTACGCGGCCGCCATCGGCGTGGCCCTGTTCGTGATGGTCGTCGCCATCGCGCTGATCAACTACCTCGCCGCCACCCGCGTCCGCCCGGAGGGCAAATGACCATGCCACGCCCGACCACGCCGCCCGCCGCGGGCCGCCGGCGGCGCCGCGCGGGCGGGGTCCGCTGGTGGACCTACGCCCTGCTCGTCCTCGCCGCCGTCGTCTGCCTCTTCCCGCTCTACTGGATGTTCGTCGTCGCCACCACCGACTCGGCCACCGCGACCCGGATGCCGCCCGAGGTCGTGCCGGGCGACAACTTCCTCCACCTCGCCGAACTCGTCTTCACCACGGTGCCGTTCCTGCGCTCGATCGCCAACAGCGTGATCGTGGCCGGCGCCATCGGCGTGGGCCACGCGGTGCTCTGCTCGCTGGCCGGCTTCGCCTTCGCCAAGCTGGCGTTCCGCGGCCGCGAGGTGCTGTTCCTGATCGTGGTGCTCACCATGACGGTGCCGACCCAGCTCGCGATCATCCCGCAGTACCTGATCATCGCCGAACTCGGCTGGGTGGACACCCTCCAGGCGCTGATCGTGCCGGGACTCGCCAGCGCCTTCGGCATCTTCTGGATGCGCCAGCACCTGGCCACCACCCTCAGCGACGAGTTGATGCAGGCGGCTCGGATCGACGGCGCCACCAGTTGGCAGATCTACTGGCGGATCGCCTTCCCCATCGTCCGTCCCGCCGCCTTCGTGCTCGGGCTCTTCGGCTACGTCACCGCCTGGAACGACTTCCTGTGGCCGTTCGTCGTCCTCAAGTCGCCCGACACCTACACCGTGCAGATCGCCATCAAGGCGCTGCAGAACAACTTCAGCGTCGACCTCGGCCTGGCCATGTCGGGCTCGTTCCTCGCCACCCTGCCGCTGCTCGTGCTGTTCGTGTTCGTCGGGCGCCGCATGGTGGCCGGCATCCTGGACGGCGCCTTCAAGGGCTGACCGCGGTCGGGCCGGGGGCCCCGGCCCGATCTACCTCACGGCGGTCCTGATCCCGAGGGCGAGGAACACCACGGCCGTCACCCTGGCGGTCAGACGCCGGAACCGGGGCTCCCGCAGGGTGCGCGCGGCGCGCTGGACGAGGACGGTCCGGGCGAGGAGCCAGAGCGCCATCAGCAGCGCGTGGGCGCTGGCCAGCGTGAGGATCTGCGCGTCGAGCGAGCGATCCGCCTCGACGAACTGAGGTACCAGCGTGAGGTAGATGGAGGCCGCCTTCGGGTTGCGGACGTTGCCGAGCAGGGCCTGGGTGTAGACGGAGCGCGCCGGGCCCCGCGCCCGCCGGCGGGCGGGCGCGCGGGCCGGCTCGCGGGCGGAACGCCAGGCTGGCTCCGGGGGTGGCGACCAGGGGAAGGAGCGCCACCAGGAACCCGAGAACGGCGTAGGGATGGATCACGCGGTTCAGAGCACGACGCGGTAGTGGGTGGTCAGGCGCCGGTCGTCGCCCAGGACGTGGAAGGCGAGACCCGGCGGCTGGTCGCGGTCCGCGGGGCGGTCGCCCTCCCAGGGCATCCGCAGGGTCCAGGTGACGGCCGGCCCGACGATCAGCGGGCGGGCGGCGAAGGTCGAGGCGGCCGCGGTGTGCGCGTGTCCGGTCAGCACGGCGACGACGCTCGGGTGCGCGGCCAACAACGCGGCCAGGTCTCCCGGCCGTTCGAGCATTCCGGAGTCGGGCAGCGGGTGATGGAGCTCGACGCCCGCAGGTGGTCCATGACGCGGTTCGCGCGCTCGGTGGCCCGCGCACCGCCGTCCAGGTGCAGGTCGCTGATCTGGGCGAGCAGCAACGTCATCGTCCGTCCCCTCTGCATGGCCCCGGCGTTGACCGCCGAGGCGCCGACTCCTAACGGAAGTTTTCGTTTAACCGTTAGAGACCCTAGAGTGTGCGGGAGGATGTGATCAAGTGGTGGACGACCGGGCGGAAGCGGGAAGGAGCCCCTGATGGAGCGCTGGCTGGCACTGGAACTGGCGAGCACGATCCGCCACGACGGAGACGGCGGCGTCACCGACGACCTCGCCACCCCCCAGGGAACGACCCGCTGGATCCGGGAGCGGACGGACCTGTTGGCCGACGCCCTGCCGGCCGGCGGACTCACGGCGGACGAGGCCCTCAGGTCCGAGATCACCGAGCTGCGGCGGGCGGTCAGGGCGTTGTTCGCCCGGGGGGTCGCCCCCGGCCCCGCCAGCTCGGCGGACGCCCGGGTGCTGATGTCGGCCGACGAGGCGCTGGCGCACCTCAACGACGTCGCCGCCAGGGAACCGGTCGTCCCACGGCTGGAGTGGCCGCCGGGCGGCGCCCCCACGGCCCGACTGCTGTCGGCGGAACGCGACCCGGGGGTACGCCTCGTGGCGGCCCTGGCGCGCGCCGCCGTCGACTTCCTGAGCGGCCCGCAGCGCGGGCGGCTGCGCGCCTGCACCGCACCCCGCTGCGTGCGCTACTTCGTCAAGAGCCATGGGCGGCAGGAGTGGTGCAAGCCGTCGTGCGGAAACCGCGCCCGGGCCGCTCGCCACTACCGGCGTCAGCGCCTGGCGGCCGACGACGGCGCTCCTGGGAGCTGACCGCCGCCCCGGCCGGCGGCCGCCCGGCGGGGCACCGCCGCGCACGGTCAGCCGAGTTGGGCCAGCCGCGGCACCGCGGGCGCGATCCGCTCCTCGATCCAGCCGGCGGCGTCGGTGGCCGAGGTGGGCACCACCACGCTCTCGACGCCGAGTTCGGCGTAGGCCGCCATCTCCCGGACGAAGCCGTCCAGGTCGCCCCGGCCGAGGGCTTCGCTCCGGGAGATCACCGTCTTGCGGATCCGGTCGTAGTCCCGCCCCAGCTCGTCGCAGTGCCGGCGCAGCACGTCGAACTTGTGCCCGACCTCCGCGGGCGTGCCGGGCAGCAGGTTGCACGCGTCGGCGTACCGGGCGACCAGCCGCAGGGTCTTCTTCTCGCCGCCGCCGCCGATCAGCAGCTCGGGGTGGGGCCGGCTGATCGGCGGGGGCACGCACCGGGTCTCGGCCAGCCGGTAGTGCTCGCCCTCGAACGGCCCGTCGTCGTCGGGGTCCCACATCTGGAGGCAGATCCGCACCGTCTCCTCCAGCCGCTCGAACCGCTCGGCGAGCGGCGGGTAGGGCACGCCGAGCCCCAGGTGTTCGCGCTCGTACCAGGCGGCGCCGATGCCGAGGGTGGCCCGCCCGCCGGAGAGCGTGTCGAGGGTGGTGACGATCTTGGCGAGCAGCCCGGGGTGGCGGTAGGTCACCCCGGTGACCAGGACGCCGAGCCGCACGGTCGAGGTGTGCGCGGCCAGGAAGCCGAGGGTGGTGTACGCCTCCAGCATGGCGTGCTCCGGGCCGCCGGCCTGTTCCATCTGGAAGTAGTGGTCCATCACCGAGATCCAGTCGACGCCGGCCGACTCGGCGGCGGCCCCGGCCGCCGCCAGCTGGGGCCCCAGGGCGCCGGGACCCGCCGGGTCGTCGAATTCCATGACGTGGATGCCGAGCCTCATGCCGATCTCCTGTCTGCTCGCGGTGCGCCCGCCGTCGCCGGTACGGGAGCGGGGAGGGGCCGTCCAGCCGACCCCTCGCCCACCATTCTCCCCGGTGGTCGCCCGCCGCGCGGGGGGTGATACTGGCCGTGCCGGCCGCCATCCCGCGTCACGAGCGAAGGAGCCGAGCAGATGAGCACCTGGACCGACGACGAGCTGAGCCGCATCGAGCGCGCCGACGAGCTGCGCATCGCCCCACTCCGCCGGGACGGGAGCCCGCGCTCCCCGATCCCCATCTGGGTGGTCAGGGAGGGCGACGAGCTCTACGTCCGCTCGTTCCGGGGGCGCGGCGGCGCCTGGTTCCGCACGGCGCAGTCCCGCCACGAGGGCCACATCAGCGCCGGCGGCGTCGACCGGGACGTCACGTTCGTCGACGAGGCCGACCCGGCCGTCAACGAGCGGATCGACTCCGCCTACCGCACCAAGTACCGCAGTTACAGCGACGCCTACGTCGACCCGATGGTGGCCGACCCGGCGCGCGGCAGCACCCTCAGGCTCGTCCCGCGCTGAGCGCGCCGGCCCCGCGGACCGGGGCGTGGACCAGGACACGGAACGGGGTTGCTCGACGGCGCCCGCGAGGGTTTGACTTCTCCCTATGGAGAAAGCGCTTTCCCCCTCCTCCTTCCCTCAGGGAACCCCCCTCGACCATCGCTACCAGGGGGAACACCCCGTCCGTACCCTCGCCTACCTGCTACGTCCCGACCGGGCCCGGCTCGCCGGCGCCGTCGCCGTCTTCGCGGTCCGGCACAGCCCGCTGTGGCTGCTGCCGCTGATCACCGCGAACATCATCGACGTCGTCGTCCAGCAGCGGCCGATCTCCGAACTCTGGTGGAACGCGGCCGTGCTGGCGTCCATGTTCATCGTCAACTACCCATCGGCCGTCGTCTACTCCCGGCTGATGAGCACCACCATCCGCCGGCTCAGCACCACCCTGCGCTCGGCGCTCTGCCGGCGGATGCAGGAACTGTCCATCGGCTACCACTCCAGGGTCAGCTCCGGCGTGTTGCACGCCAAGGTGGTGCGCGACGTCGACACCATCGAGGAGAGCCTGAAGCAGACCGCGGAGGTCGGCCTCGGCGCGGTCACCACGATGCTCGGCGGGCTGATCGTCATCGGCATCCGCGCCCCCGCCTTCCTGCCCATCTTCCTGGTCGTCGTGCCGGCCGCCGCGCTGCTCATCCGGCTGCTGCGCGGGCGGCTGCGCGGCCGCAACGAGACCTTCCGCAAGGAGATCGAAGTCCTCTCCTCCCGGGTGACGGAGATGACCAGCCTGATCCACATCACCCGGGCGCACGGCCTGGAGAACACCGCGATCCACCGCGTCGACGGCCAGCTCGACCGGGTGCGCACGGCCGGCTTCCGGCTCGACCTGCTCAACGGGCGGGTGTCCTCGCTGGCCTGGAACGTGCTCAACGCGCTGGGCGTCTGCTGCCTGATCGGCGCGGCGCTGGTCGCCTACTACGGCTGGCTGCCGGTGACCGCGGGCGACGTCGTCATGCTGAGCACCTTCTTCACCACCCTCACGGCCTCCACCACGGCGCTGATGGGCCTGGCGCCGACCATGACCAGGGGGCTCGAGTCGGTGCGCTCCATCGGCGAGGTCCTGCAGGCCCCCGACCTGGAGAGCAACGACGGCAAGCGCGAGATCGCCGGCGTCACCGGCGCCGTCGAGTTCCGCCGGGTCGGGTTCACCTACGAGGGCAGCGCCGAGCCGTCCGTCTCGGACCTCGACCTCGCCGTGCGGCCCGGCGAGACCGTCGCCCTGGTCGGCCCGTCGGGCGCCGGGAAGTCGACGGTGCTCAACCTGCTGATCGGCTTCATCAGGCCGACCGAGGGCGCCATCCTGCTCGACGGCATCGACACCGCCGGCCTCGACCTGCGGACGTACCGCCGCTTCCTCTCCGTCGTGCCGCAGGAGTCCATCCTGTTCGCCGGCACGATCCGGGAGAACGTGGCCTACGGGCTGCCCGACGAGGTCGACGAGGACACCCTGCGCACCGCCCTCCAGGCGGCCAACGCCTGGGAGTTCGTCTCCCGGCTGCCGGAGGGTGTCGACACCCTCGTGGGGCAGCACGGGGCCAGGCTCTCCGGCGGCCAGCGGCAGCGGCTCGCCATCGCCAGGGCGCTGATCCGCGACCCGCGGGTGCTCATCCTGGACGAGGCGACGTCCGCGCTCGACGGGCGCTCGGAGTCCCTGGTGCAGGAGGCGTTGGGCCGGCTGATGAGCGGCCGCACGGTCTTCGTCGTCGCGCACCGGCTGTCCACCATCCGCAACGCCGACCGGATCATGGTGTTGGAGGGCGGCCGGATCCGTGAGTCGGGCACCCACGACGAGTTGGTGGCCCTCGGCGGGCTCTACCAGCAGTTGCAGCCGGGCCACGCGGCCTGACCCGGCGGTCCGCCCCGGGCCGGACTCCCCCGGCCTTCCGGCCCGGGGCGTCCGGCCCGGGGCGTCGGCGTCAGCGGGCCAGCAGCGCGAAGACGCCCCAGCCGAGGTGTTCGCGTTCGTACCGCGCGTAGCGGGCGGGGGCGGTGGTGAGCTCGGCCCGCAGCTCGGCGGCCAACTCGTCGTCGGGGTGCCGGTCGAGCCAGCGGCGGACGCTGAGCCACTGCGCGGCCCGGTACCGGTCCCAGCCGTCGTGGTTGGCCAGCACCATCTCCACGACGTCGTAACCGAGTTCGCCGAACCCCTCGATCAGCTCGGGGAGCGGCAGGAAGTCGTCCTCGGTGGCGGCGTGGCAGGCCGCGACGGTCTCCTGGTCCGGCGGCGGCCGGCGCCAGTACGGCTCGCCGACCAGCAGCGTGCCGCCGGGGCGCAGGCTGCGTCGCAGCAGTTCGACGGTGCCGGCGACGCCGCCGCCGATCCAGGTCGCGCCGAGGCAGGCCGCGAGGTCCACGGGCTCGGCCGCGACATACCCGGCCGCGTCGCCGTGCACGAACTCGACCCGGTCGGCGACCCCGAGTTCGGCGGCGCGGGCCCGGGCAGCGGCCGTGAACAGGGTGCTGATGTCCACGCCGGTGCCGGTGACGCCGTGGTCGCGGGCCCAGGTGCACAGCAACTCGCCCGAGCCGCTGGCGAGATCGAGGACGCGCGCGGCCGGCGGCAGCCGGAGCGCCCGGCCCAGGGTGGCCAGTTGGTCGTCGGTGAGCGGGTTGTGGATGCGGTGGCCGCTCTCGCGGATGGTGAAGACGCGTGGCAGGTCCACCGGTGGCGTGCTTCCGGGAGGCATGGGATCAGAGGGGGGCGAGTCGGGTGCGCAGGAGGCAGAACACGTTGCCCTCCGGGTCGGCCAGCACGTGCCAGCTCTCGCCGCCGGTCTGGCCGACGTCGGCGGGCCTGGCGCCGAGCGCGAGCAGCCGCTCCAACTCGGCGTCCTGGTCGCGGTCGGTGGCGTTGACGTCGAGGTGCAGGGGGAGCTTCCCGGTGCGCGGGTCGCTGCTCGGGCTGAGGACGAGGGTGGGCCGCGGGCCGCCGAACCCGGCGTCGGGCGGGCCGATCTCGATGCTTCCGTCGTCCTCCCGGCCGAGTTCGACGTAGCCGAGGACGTCACTCCAGAACGCGGCGAGCCGCTCGGGTTCCGCGCAGTCGATGACCAGCTCACTGATACGGCATGCCATGCGCGTCAGTGTAGGGAGGCGCGCGCCGGCGCGCCGTGGATTATTCGGCGGCCCGCCGGGCGGGGCGCCAGCCGAGCGCGGGCGCCAGGCGGGTGGCGATGTCGGTGAGGATCTGGACGTAGTCGTCGGGCTCGAAGGTGAAGGGCAGCGCGAAGGCCACCTCGTCGACCTCGCGGAACGCGGCGTGGGCGGCAAGCCGTTCGGCGATCTCCGCCGAGCTGCCGACCAGGTCGGGGGCGAACATCAGCCGGGCCGGCCCCTGCGGCGTGGCCGTCCTGGGCGTGCGCTCCCGGGCGTACGCCTCGTACCTCGCGCGCTGGGCCGGCGTGGCGGAGTCGGTGGGGACGACGACGAGTCCCTGGGAGACCCGGGCCCGCTCGCCTTCGGGGTGGTGGGCGCGGAAGGTCCTGATCTGCGCGCGCTGGATCTCGGCGAAGTCCGGTTCCCCCTCGGCCTCCCCGGCCTTGACGACGCTGCTGGTCAGCAGGTTCATCCGGTGCTCGCCCGCCCAGCGCGCCGAGCGGAGGCTGCCGGCGCCGTACCACATGCGGTCGGCAAGTCCGGGTGACTGCGGCTGGACCCGGTCGGAGAACGCCTCGAAGCCCTCGGTGCCGCTGAAGTCGGTGACCGGTTCGCCGCGCACGAACGACAGCAGCCGCCGGACGCGTTCGTGGCCGAAGTCCTCGGCGTCGCCGGTGTCCGGGTAGAGCGCGCCCCTGACCTCGTCGTACCGCATCGGCGGGCCGACGCTGACGCCCGGGTTGAGGCGGCCGCCGGAGAGCAGGTCCACGGTGGCCAGGTCCTCGGCGAGCCGCAGCGGGTTCTCCCAGCCGAGCGGGATGACGGCGGTGCCGAGGTCGATGTGGCTGGTCCGCTGGCTGGCGGCGGCCAGCACCGCGACGGGCGAGGAGATGCCGTGTTGCAGGTGCCGGTGCCGCACCCAGGCGCTGTCGAAGCCCAGCCGTTCGCCCAGTTCGACGAGGCGGAGCGTGGCCTCGTGGCCGGCGCGCGGGTCGGCGGGATCGAACAGACCGATCGTCAGGAAGCCCAGCCTCCGCAGCGTGCGCGCCATGGCGCGGGAGCCTAACAGTTCGCCCGGCCGCTCGTCGTGGAGCCCGTCGTGGCGTCCGTCGCGGGGTCCGTCGCGGGGCCCGGCCTTCGCCGCCGGCGGCGAGGGGCTTGACCCTCACGTGGCGTCAGGCCGCATAGTCGGTGCCGTGGACGAGCACCTGACCGTGGGAAACGTGGCCGAGTCGGTGGGCGTGAGCGTCCGCACGCTGCACCACTACGACGAGATCGGGCTCGTCCGGCCGTCGGCGCGCACCGCCGCCGGGTACCGGGTCTACTCGGCCGGCGACATGGAGCGGCTGCGTGAGGTACTCGCCTACCGGCGCCTGGGCTTCGGGCTGCGGGAGGTCGCGGACCTGGTCGACGACCCGTCCACCGACACGGTCGCTCACCTGCGCCGACTGCGCGACCTGCTGCGGGAACGGCGCGATCGGGCCGACGCCATGGTGGCGGCCATCGACAGGGAGCTCGAGGCACGGGCGAGGGGAGTCGACGTGACGCCGGAGGAACGACGGGAGATGCTCGGCGCCCGGCTGTACGACGCCATCGGCCGCGCCTACCCCGCGACGCGGCGCACCGACCCGCGGATCGCCGCGCGGATCTGGGACGCGCTCGGGGACGCGCGGACGGTGCTGAACGTCGGGGCCGGCACCGGTTCCTACGAGCCCCGCGACCGGGACGTGACCGCGGTGGAGCCGTCGGCGGTCATGCGGGCGCAACGGCCGGCCGGCGCGGCGCGGTGCGTGGCCGCCGCCGCGGAGCGCCTGCCGTTCGCCGACCGGTCCTTCGACGCGGCGATGGCCGTCTCCACCGTCCACCACTGGGGCGACCCGATCGCCGGGCTGCGCGAGATGCGGCGCGTGGCCCGCCGCGTGGTGGTGCTCACGTTCGACGCCTGCGAGCCCGGCTGGCGGGACCGGTTCTGGCTGACCCGCGACTACCTGCCCGAGTTCGGCGACCTCCTCGCGGGCTTTCCCCCGCTTCCCGGGATGGCCGACGCGATCGGCGCCCGCGCCGAGCCGGTGCCCGTTCCGTGGGACTGCGCCGACGGCCTGTTCGAGGCGTACTGGCGCCGCCCCGCGGCGTATCTGGAGGATCACGTGCGCCGGGCGATGTCGATCTGGACGAGGGTCGGTGCCCAGTCCGAGCGGCGGGCGGTACGACGCCTGGGCGACGACCTCGCCACGGGCCGGTGGGCCGAGCGCAACCGGGAACTCGCCCACCTCGACGCGGCGGATCTCGGGCTCCGCCTGCTCGTGGCCTGAACCGCGTCGCACCGCGGGCGCGGGTTCAGGGCAGCGCGGCGGGGGCGTTCAGCGGGACGGTGCGGAGGG
>NZ_SMKI01000106.1 GCF_004348415.1 Streptomyces hainanensis | reverse complement strand
CGGGTGGGTGGGGGAAAAACCACCGCGCCGCGACCAGCCGCGCCGCGCCGGCCGCGCTCGCCGTCCAGCCGCCCCCGGTCACACGCCGCGCACCGCGCGGCAGGCGTACGCTCACCCCCAGGCCGTGTCAGACACCGCAGAGGGGACGAACCGTGCCGGTCGAGGGGCGACGGGACAGCCGTTTCGGGCAACTGCTGCGTCGGGGGTTCACCGACCCGCGGGCCGCCGAGCTGCTGTTGGACGGTCCGGTGTTGCGTCCGGCGGCCGGCGACGGGGTGTTGCTCGACGCGCTCGGCGCCACCGCCGATCCCGATCTCGCGCTCCGCTCGCTGGCCAGGCTCGCGGAGGCGCAGCCGGCGGACGAGCTCGCGCTGTTGCTCGACACACTGCTGGCGGCCAAGCCGCTGCGGGACCGGCTGCTCGGGGTGCTCGGCGCGTCGGAGGGGCTCGCCGACCGGCTGGCCAGGTATCCGGCGGACTGGCAGGCGCTGGTCGCGTTCGAGACCGCCGACCTGCACCCGGGGACCGTCGAGTTCGAGACGGCGCTGGCGCCGGCCATCGACCCCGACGGGCTCCGGGTCCGCTACTACCGGGCGCTGCTCACCATCGCCGCCCGGGACATCACCGGCACCACGGGGTTCGCCGAGACCGCCGCCGAGCTGGCCGACCTCGCCACCGCGACGCTGCGGGCCGCGCTGCGGATCGCGCAGCGCGAGGCGCCGGCCGACGCGGCGGCCTGCCGGCTGGCCGTCATCGGGATGGGCAAGTGCGGCGGCCGGGAGCTCAACTACGTCTCGGACGTCGACGTGATCTTCGTGGCGGAGCCGGCCGACGGCACCGAGGAGGGGCCGGCGCTCCAGGCCGCCACCCGGCTCGCCGCCCACATGATGCGGATCTGTTCCGACACCACCGCCGAGGGCACCATCTGGCCGGTGGACGCCAACCTCAGGCCCGAGGGCCGGAACGGGCCGCTCGTCCGCACCCTCTCCAGCCACCTCGCCTACTACCACCGCTGGGCCAAGACCTGGGAGTTCCAGGCGCTCCTCAAGGCCCGCCCGGTCGCCGGCGACCTCGGCCTCGGCGCCGAGTACCAGGCCGCCGTCGCGCCGCTGGTCTGGCGGGCCGCGGAGCGGGAGAACTTCGTGTCCGACGTGCAGCAGATGCGCCGCCGGGTCGAGGAGTCCATCCCGGCGGCCCAGGCCGAGCGGGAGTTGAAGCTCGGGCCCGGCGGGCTGCGTGACGTCGAGTTCGCCGTCCAGCTGCTGCAACTCGTGCACGGCCGCACCGATCCCGAGCTGCGGCACGCCACCACGCTCGACGCGCTCGACGCGCTGGCCGCCGGCGGCTACGTCGGTCGGCAGGACGCCAGGTCCCTTGACGCGTCCTACCGTTTCCTCCGCACCGTCGAGCACCGTATCCAGCTGCACCGGCTGCGGCGCACCCATCTGATGCCGGTCGACGACGTGGACCTGCGCCGCCTCGGCCGGTCGCTCGGGTTCCTCGGCGAGCCGGTCGAGGAGCTGACGGCGGCCTGGCGCCGGCACACCGCGGCCGTCCGGCGGTTGCACGAGAAGCTGTTCTACCGGCCGCTGCTCGACGCCGTGGCCAGGCTCGGCGGCGAGGGGCAGGTCGTCAGGCTCGGCCAGGCCGCGGCCCGCGAGCGCCTGGAGGCGCTCGGCTACGCCGACCCCGTCGCCGCGCTGCGGCACCTGACCGCGCTGGCCTCCGGGGTCAGCCGCAAGGCCGCGATCCAGCGGACGCTGCTGCCGGTGCTGCTCGACCGGTTCGCCGACTCGGCCGACCCGGACTCCGGGCTCCTCGGCTTCCGCAAGGTCTCCGACGCGCTCGGCACCAGCCCCTGGTACCTGCGGCTGCTGCGGGACGAGGGCGCGGCCGCCGAGAACCTGGCCCGGGTGCTGTCGGCCGGCCGCTTCGCCCCCGATCTGTTGCTGCGCGCCCCCGAGGCCGTCGCGCTGCTCGGCGACCCGGCGGGGCTTCACCCCCGCGAACGGTCCGCGCTCAGCCAGGAGGCGCTGGCCGCGGTGCGCCGCGCCGGCACCCCGGAGGCGGCCGTCGCCGCGGTGCGCGGCGTCCGCCGCCGCGAGCTGTTCCGCACCGCGGCCGCCGACCTCATCGACGCCTACACGCCCGAGGACAGCCCGGCCGCCAAGCCCCCGGCCGCGGTGCTCGACCGGGTCGGCCACGCCCTCACCGACATCAACGCCGCCGCCATCGCCGCCGCGTTGCGCGCGGCCACCGCCGTCACCACGCCGGACGGCGCGGAGCCGCCCACCCGGCTCGCCGTCATCGCCATGGGCCGGTTCGGCGGCCACGAGCTGGGCTACGGCTCGGACGCCGACGTGATCCTCGTCCACGAGCCGCGCGAGGGCGTCGAGGAACAGCCGGCCGCGCGGGCCGCGTTCGCCATCGCCAACGAGATGATCCGGCTGCTGCAACTGCCCAGCATCGACCCTCCGCTGCTGGTCGACGCCGGGCTCCGCCCGGAGGGCAGGAACGGTCCGCTCGCTCGCTCCCTCGCCAGCTACGCCGCCTACTACCGCCGCTGGTCGCTGGTCTGGGAGAGCCAGGCGCTGCTACGTGCCGAGCCGGTGGCCGGCGACGTGGAGCTCGGCGCCCGCTTCGTCGAGCTGATCGACCCGCTGCGCTATCCGGACGACGGGCTGAGCGACGAGTCGGTGCGCGAGATCCGCCGCCTCAAGGCCCGGATGGAGGCGGAGCGGCTGCCACGCGGCGCCGACCCCACCCTGCACACCAAGCTGGGCCGCGGCGGGCTCTCGGACGTCGAATGGACCGCGCAGCTCCTCCAACTGCGGCACGGCGCCCAGGTGCCGGCGTTGCGCACCACCAGGACCCGGGCCGCACTGACGGCCGCCGCGGCCGCCGGGCTCCTCGACGAGGAGGACGCGGCGGTGCTCGACGAGGCGTGGGTGCTGGCCTCCCGGGCGCGCAACGCGGCGCTGCTGGTGCGCGGCCGGCCACTGGACTCGTTCCCCGGCGACCCGCGCGAGGCGGCCGCGGTGGCCCGCTATCTCGGCTACGAGCCAGGCGAGGTGGGCCGGATGCTGGACGACTACCGGCGCACCACCCGGCGCGCAAGGGCCGTCGTGGAGCGGCTGTTCTACGAAGGGTGAGGTGCTACGAGGGGCGCGCCGCGCTCGGCGCGAGCTCCGGCTCCGGCACCTGGCGTGGCAACCGGTAGCACCACCGGCCGAACCAGAGGCGGGCGACGAGGTAGCCGAAGGCGAGACAGATCGCGCCGCCGACCGCGTCGAGCCAGAAGTGGTTGGCGGTGGCCACGATGACCAGCAGGGTGAGGGCCGGGTAGAGCGCGCCGAGGATCCGCAGCCACAACGGGCGGGCCAGCACGGCGACGGTGATCCCGCACCACAGGGACCAGCCGATGTGCATCGACGGCATCGCCGCGTACTGGTTGGAGACGTCGGCCATGGCGGTGCCCTGGTTGGAGAGCGAGCCCCAGGTGCGGTGCACCGCCGCCGTGTCGATGAAGTCCATGCCGGCCATCAGCCGGGGCGGCGCCAGCGGGAAGAAGTAGTAACCGAGCAGCGCCACCCCGGTGGTGGCGAACAGCACCAGGCGGGTCGCGCCGTAGCGCCCCGGGTGGTACCTGAAGAGCCAGATCAGCACGCCGATGGTCACCACGAAGTGCAGCGTGGCGTAGTAGTAGTTCATCGGGACGATCAGCCACGTGATCCCGGCGACGGCGTGGTTGACGGCCAGCTCGAAGTCGAGACTGAGGTGGCCCTGGATGTCCCAGATCCAGCGGGCGTGCCGCTGCGCGGCATCGATGCTCTCGGGCGCCGCGTTGCGGATGAGCGAGTAGACGCCGTAGCTGACGGCGATCAGCAGCAGCTCGAACCAGAGCTTGGGCCGGTGCGGGGCGCGGAGCCTGGCCAGGTGTCTGGGGCGGGCGGCCGAAGCCGATTCTGACCGGTTGGTCACGGGCTCAGCCGCTTCCACTTGCTCTTCTTCTTTCACCGTGACGCCGCCTGCCCCCATAGATACACAGTCTGCCAGAAGACTGACGGCGAGCTGATCATCGCAATTGGGAAAGTCGTCCGGATACGCTAGATTGCTCCCGTCCTTGGACCTACCGCCGGGCTGGCGGGAAGTGAGGTCTGTGGAGCTGGTGTAAGACCCGGCCTGTGGTTCCGCCCACGGAGGCTGTCAGCGATGAAGCAGAAAGCCCAACCCGCGAGGGAAGGACTCCCCGCCGATTGGTGGGGAGGAGGTCAACCCATGGTGTGGTCTTCGACCGGCCACCCCACGGCCGGTGCCGGAATCGGGGCTCTTCAAGCCCCGGCCGGCGCCGCCGTCGTCGATCCCCGCACCACCAGCTCCGGCATGAAGACGAACTCGCTGGGCGGGGCCGGGGTGCCGCCGACCTCCTCGAGGAGGGCGCGGACCGCGGCCTGGCCCATGGCCGGGACCGGCTGACGGATCGTCGTCAGCGGCGGGTCGGTGAAGGCGATCAGCGGCGAGTCGTCGAAGCCGATGACCGAGCAGCCCTCGGGGACCGGCAGGCCGCGCTGGCGGGCCGCGCGGATCGCGCCGAGCGCCATCATGTCGCTGGCGCAGATCACCGCCGTGCAGCCGCGCTCCAGCAGCGCGGCGGCCGCCGCCTGGCCGCCCTCCAGGGTGAACAGCGAGTGTTCCACGAACCGCTCGGCCTCCCCGGTCGGGAGGCCCAACTCCTCGCGCACGGCCTGGAGATAGCCCTCGATCTTGCGGCGCACCGGGACGAAGCGGGCCGGGCCGAGTGCCAGGCCGATCCGGCGGTGGCCGAGCGAGGCCAGATGGGTGACGGCGAGCCGCATCGCCGCGCGGTCGTCGGGGGAGACGGAGGGCGCCCGTACCTTCGGCGAGAAGCCGTTGATCAGCACGAACGGCACGCCGTGGCCGCGTAGTCGCTCGTAGCGCTCCATGTCGGCGCTGGTGTCGGCGTGCAGGCCCGAGATGAAGATGATGCCGGCCACGCCGCGCTCGACCAGCATGCCGGTGAGCTCGTCCTCCGTGGAGCCGCCCGGGGTCTGGGTGGCGAGCACCGGCGTGTAGCCCTGGCGGGTGAGCGCCTGGCAGATGACCTGGGCGAAGGCCGGGAAGATCGGGTTCTCCAACTCGGGGGTGATCAGCCCCACCAGGCCCGCGCTCCGCTTCTGGAGCCGGGCCGGGCGCTCGTAGCCCAGCAGGTCGAGTGCGGTCAACACGGAGTCGCGGGTGGCGGCGGCGACGCCCGGTTTGCCGTTGAGCACCCGGCTGACCGTCGCTTCGCTGACCCCCGCCTGGGCTGCGATGTCGGCAAGCCGTGCGGTCATGGCTCCGGACCTTACCGGCCGGCGGTCGGCCTGCCCACCGGCCGGGCGGAGTGTGCCGGATTGCGGCAGTTCGTCCCCTGACGCTCACTCAGCGTGCGCCGGCGTGGGACGGATTCGGGTGGATTGGCCCCATAATCTTCCTTGCAGAAAATTGCCGCAAGGTCTTTCCAAAGCATTGCCCCACTGTTACGTTCCTGCCAGCCCGGCGCCGCAGTGGCGCGACGCAGCGGGGCGGCTCCGCCCCGCCCCGAACCGGGCGTAACGCTTTGAAGGAGTTCACATGCGGCGCAGCATAGGGACGACAGCCGTGGTAGCGGCGCTGGCTCTTGCCGCAACGGCTTGCGGCAGCGACGACGACTCCAGCGGGGACGACGGTGCCGGCGGCGAGTTGACCGGCACCGTCACCTTCTGGGACACCTCCAACGAGACCGAGGCCGAGGTCTTCCAGGCGGTCGCCGAGGACTTCGAGACCGAGAACCCGGGCGTCACCGTCGAGTACGTCAACATCGGCTTCGACGACGCGCAGAACCGGTTCAAGAACGCGGCCGGTGCCAACGAGGCGCCGGACGTGATGCGCACCGAGGTCGCCTGGGTGGCCGACTTCGCCAGCCTCGGCTACCTCTACCCGCTCGACGACACCGCCGCCCTGGAGAACCAGGACGACTTCCTGGAGACGGCCTGGGCCAGCACCCAGTACGAGGGCCAGACCTACGCCGTTCCGCAGGTCACCGACACCCTCGCGCTCTTCTACAACCGGAGCCTGCTGGAGGAGGCCGGCGTCGAGGTGCCCGAGTCGCTCGACGACGTCGAGGCCGCCCAGCCCGCCTTCGAGGAACAGGGCGTCACCCCGCTCTACGTCCGCGGCGACGACCCCTACTGGTTCCTGCCCTTCCTCTACGGCGAGGGCGGCGACCTGGTGGACGACGAGGCGCAGCAGGTCACCATCGACGACGAGGCCGGCACCGCCGCCTTCGCCCGGATGAACGAGCTGATCGAGTCCGGCGCCGGTATCACCGACACCACCGACGGCTGGGAGAACATGATGTCCGGCTTCGCCGCGGGCGAGGTCGCCATGATGATCAACGGCCCCTGGGCCATCGCCGACGCCACCGCCGCCCTCGGCGAGGACCTCGGCGTCGCCCCCGTCCCCGCCGGCGGCCAGGCGCAGGGCTCCCCGCTCGGCGGCTGGAACTACGGCGTGTACGCCGGCACCCCGGACTCCGACGCCTCCTTCGAGTTCGTCCGCTACATGAGCTCGGCCGCGACCCAGCAGCGGATCACCGAGGAGCTGAGCCTGCTCCCCACCCGCGAGTCCGTCTACGCCGAACAGTCCGTCGTGGACAACGAGATGGTGCAGTTCTTCAAGCCCGCCGTGGACGTGGCGCACGAGCGCCCCTGGATCCCGCAGGCCCAGTCGCTCTTCGAGCCGCTGCAGATCTCGATCGAGGCCATGCTCACCGGCTCCGCCTCGCCCGAGCAGGCGGCCGCCGACACCGGCGACGCCTACCGCGACCTCCTCGAAGACTGGCAGTGAGCGATGGGCGGGGAGGGCCGACACGATGGCCGCTGACACCGTGAAAGCACCGGGCACGGCCCCGGTCCCGGCCGCGGGCGCCGAGCGCGCCCGCGGCCCCCGCCGCGGGCGGGGCGCCGACCGGCCCACCGGGCCGCTGCGCCGCCGGCTCGCCACCTACTGGTACGCCTGGGCCATGATCGCGCCGGTGGTCGCCGTGATCGCGGTGATCATCGGCTGGCCCCTGGTCCGCGGCGTCTACCTCTCGCTCACCGACGCCGACGAGGCCAACGTGGAGCGGCAGATCGGCGTCAACAAGATCGAGGCGACGTACGAGTTCGTCGGCCTGGAGAACTACTCCAGGATCCTCGGGGACAGCGACTTCTGGGACCGGCTCGGCTGGACCGTCGTCTGGACGGTCGCCTGCGTCGGCATCACCTTCCTGCTCGGCCTCGGCCTCGCCGTGATGCTCAACCGCGCCTTCCGCGGCCGCACCCTCTACCGGATGGCGCTCATCCTGCCCTGGGCCATCCCGGCCTTCGTCTCCGTCTTCGCCTGGCGGATGCTCTACAACGAGCGCAACGGCATCCTCAACGGCCTGCTCGACAAGGGCGGCATCGACGGCATCGCCTGGCTGTCCGACCCCACCTGGGCCAAGGTCGCCGTGATCGCCGTCAACGTCTGGCTCGGCGTCCCCTTCATGCTGATCGCCATGCTCGGCGCCCTCCAGTCCATCCCGGGCGAGCAGTACGAGGCCGCCGAGATGGACGGCGCCAACGCCTGGCAGCGGTTCTGGAACATCACGCTCCCCGGCGTCCGTTCGGTCAGCATGACCGTGGTGCTGCTCAGCACCATCTGGACCTTCAACATGTTCCCGGTGATCTTCCTGCTGACCCGCGGCGGTCCGGCCGGATCCACCGACATCCTGGTGACCGAGGCCTTCCGGCTGGCCTTCGTCTCCAGCCCGCGCGACTTCGCCAACTCGGCCGCCTGGGGCGTGCTCATCCTGCTGCTCCTGGTGCTGTTCGCGATCGGGTACCGCAGGGCGCTCCGCAGGCAGGGAGAGGTGTGGTGACCATGGCCACCGTCGATTCGGCACACGCGTCGGACCGATCCGACCGATCCGACCGATCCGACCGATCCGACCGATCCGGGCGATCCGGCCGCGGGCGGCCGCGGCGGCGCGGGGAGCGCTCCCGGCGCGCCTCCGTCGGCCTGCACCTGGCGCTGCTGCTCGCCGCGGTGATCGCGGTCTTCCCGCCCTTCTGGCTGCTGGTCACCTCCTTCAAGCCGAAGAGCGACACCTTCACGCTCTCCTTCCTCTCCGACTTCACGCTGGACAACTACGACCACGTCATCAACGACACCGAGTTCCTCACCTGGTTCGGCAACTCGGTGCTGATCGTGGTCGTCACCACCGTGGTCGGCGTGCTGATCTCCGCCACCACCGGGTACGCGCTCAGCCGCTTCCGCTTCCCCGGCATGCGCCCGCTGATGTGGACCCTGCTGATCACCCAGATGTTCCCGATGGCGGTGCTGATCGTGCCGCTCTACAACCTGATGTCGCGCTACGGCCTGCTCAACCAGCCCGTCGCGCTGATCGTCACCTACCTGACCATCGCCGTGCCGTTCTGCGCCTGGATGATGAAGGGCTTCTTCGACACCATCCCGGTCTCCATCGACGAGTCGGGCCGGGTCGACGGGCTCTCCCCGTTCGGCACCTTCTGGCGGCTCGTCATGCCGCTGGCCAGGCCGGGCCTCGCCGTCACCGGCTTCTACACCTTCGTCACCGCCTGGGCCGAGGTCGCCTACGCCACCGCGTTCCTGACCGGCGAGACCAACCTCACGCTCGCGGGCGGCCTCCAGACCTTCGTCAACCAGCACACCCAGGACTGGCACCTGATGACGGCGGCGGCCGTGCTGATCGCGGTGCCCGCCACGCTCGTCTTCGGCTACGCGCAGCGCCACCTGCAGTCCGGCCTGACGGCCGGCGCGACGAAGTCCTGACCGACCCCACCCTCCCGACCGGCCCCAACCACCCAGGGATGACATGACCCAGCACCTCGCCGACCGCACCGAGCCGAACGGCCCCGGCACCGAAAGCCGGCCGGACTGGTGGCGCGACGCGGTCATCTACCAGGTCTACCCGCGATCCTTCGCCGACGGCGACGGGGACGGCATGGGCGATCTGTCCGGCATCCGCAGCCGGCTGCCCTACCTCGCCGAGCTCGGCGTGGACGCCGTGTGGCTGAGCCCGTTCTACGCCTCACCCCAGGCGGACGCCGGCTACGACGTCGCCGACTACCGCGCCATCGACCCGATGTTCGGCGACCTGCACGACGCGGACGCCCTCATCCGCGACGCCCACGACCTCGGCCTGCGGATCATCGTCGACCTGGTGCCCAACCACTCGTCCGACCGGCACGAGTGGTTCCAGCGCGCGCTCCGCCAGGGCCCGGGATCCCCGCTGCGGGACCGCTACCACTTCCGGCCCGGCAAGGGCACCGACGGGGAACTCCCGCCCAACGACTGGGAGTCCATCTTCGGCGGCCCCGCCTGGACCCGTACCACCAACCCGGACGGCACCCCGGGCGAGTGGTACCTCCACCTCTTCGCCCCCGAACAGCCCGACCTCAACTGGGACAACCAGGCCGTCCACGACGAGTTCCGCTCCGTGCTGCGCTTCTGGCTGGACATGGGCGTCGACGGCTTCCGGATCGACGTCGCGCACGGCCTGATCAAGGAGGCGGGACTGCCCGACATGGGCCAGTCGGGGCAGCTCAGGATGCTCGGCACCGACGTGCTGCCGTTCTTCGACCAGGACGGCGTCCACGAGATCTACCGCTCCTGGCGCAAGATCCTCGACGAGTACCCGCAGCAGCGCATCGCCGTCGCCGAGGCGTGGACCCCCACCGCCGAGCGCACCGCGCTCTACGTCCGCCCCGACGAGCTGCACCAGGCGTTCAACTTCCACTACCTGAACACCCCCTGGGGCGCCGACGAGCTCCGGCAGGTCATCGACAGCTCGCTCGACTCCATGCGGCCGGTCGGCGCCCCCACCACCTGGGTGCTCTCCAACCACGACGTGGTCAGGCACCGCACCCGGCTGGGCGGCAGCCTCGCCCGCGCCAGGGCCGCCACCCTGCTGATGCTGGCGCTGCCCGGCTCCGCCTACCTCTACCAGGGCGAGGAGCTCGGCCTGCCCGAGGTCGTCGACCTGCCGGACGAGGTGCGCCAGGACCCGGCGTTCTTCCGGCGCGCCGGCCACCACGACGACGCCGACGACGGGCAGGACGGGCTGCGGGACGGCTGCCGGGTGCCCATCCCCTGGACGGCGCAGGGCAGTTCGTTCGGCTTCGGCGACGGCGGCAGCTGGCTGCCGCAGCCGCCCGCCTGGGGCAAGCTCTCCGTCGCCGCCCAGGCCGGCGACCCCGCCGCCACCCTGGAGCTGTACCGGGCGGCGCTGGCGATCCGCCGCACGCAGCCGGCGCTCGGCGCCGGCGACGGCGTCGAGTGGCTGGCCACCCCGCCCGGGGTGCTGGCCTTCCGGCGGCGGTCGGCTTGTGGGGGCACATCCCTGGGGGCACCTCCCGGACGGAGTCCGGGGGAGGAGTCCGGGGGAAACACCGCGGTGGTCTGCGCCGTCAACACCACCGACAAGCCCGTCGAACTGCCCGACGTCCTCACCCCCGGCGGCAGCCGGCTGCTGGCCAGCGGCCCCTGGCCGGCGGGCACCGTGCTGCCGGCCGACACCACCGTCTGGTGGGGGGAGTGAGCGATCCGGGCTCGGACGCCAGGAGCCCCCGGCTCGCCGACATCGCCCAGCAGGCCCGGGTCAGCGAGGCCACGGTCAGCCGGGTGCTCAACGGCAAGTCGGGGGTGGCGGCGGCCACCCGGCAGCGGGTGCTCGCCGCCCTCGACGTCCTCGGCTACGAGCGCCCGCTGCGCCTGCGGCAGCGCAGCGCGGGGCTGATCGGGCTGGTCATCCCCGAGTTGACCAACCCCATCTTCCCGGCCTTCGCCCAGGTGATAGAGCAGGTGCTGGCCGGCCACGGCTACACCCCGGTGCTGTGCACCCAGTCGCCGGGCGGCGCCACCGAGGACGACCTCGTCGACCAACTCGTCGAACGCGGCGTCACCGGCATCGTGTTCCTCTCCGGGCTGCACGCCGACACCACCGCCGACCCGGCGCGCTACGCCAGGCTGGCCGGGCGCGGCGTGCCGTTCGTGCTGATCAACGGCTTCAACGAGCGGATCAACGCGCCGTTCGTCTCCCCGGACGACGCCGCCGCGACGCGGATCGCGGTGCGTCACCTACAGGCCCTCGGCCACGAGCGGATAGGCCTCGCCGTGGGGCCGCACCGGTTCGTCCCGGTGCGGCGCAAGGTCGCCGGCTTCGAGGCCGAGCTGAACGGGCGGGGCGTCGTGCAGCACACGCTGTTCAGCGTCGAGGGCGGCCAGGCCGCCACCACCTCCCTGCTGGACGCCGGCTGCACCGCCGTCGTCTGCGGCAGCGACATGATGGCGCTCGGCGCCATCCGGGCGGTGCGGCAGCGTGGCCTCGACGTGCCCACCGACGTGTCGGTCGTCGGCTACGACGACTCCGACCTGTTCGCCTTCACCGACCCGCCGTTGACCACGCTCCGCCAGCCGGTGCGGGCCATGGCGAGCGCGGCGGTCGACGCGCTGCTCGAGGAGATCGGCGGCAACCTCGTGCAGCACACCGAGTTCGTCTTCCAACCGGAGCTCGTGCTGCGCGGCTCGACCGCCGTGGCGCCGCGCGGCTGACCGCTCGTCGGGTGCGCGAACGCGCCGCGCTTCGCAAGAAATTGCGGAGTCGTGGCGCGGAGGTTACGGGAGTCGTGCGCGATGCCTTGACCGACCTGGCTGACGCCCCTACGGTCTCCGCAAGTTCTTGCAGTTCTTTCTTCCCCTTGCAGGCCCTCCGTCCTCCGGGAGGCGTTCATGCGCATCCGACAACTCGCGAGCAGCGTGCTGGCCGGCCTGTTGGCCGTCGCCGGCTCCGTGGTCTCGCTCACCGCCGCGACCCCCGCCCAGGCCGCACCACCCGGTGCCCGGGACGTCACCGCGGTCCTCTTCAACTGGAACTTCGACTCCATCGGCCGCGAGTGCCAGCAGCGGCTCGGGCCGGCCGGCTACGGCTACGTCCAGGTCTCGCCGCCACAGGAGCAGATCCAGGGCGGCCAGTGGTGGACCGCCTACCAGCCCGTCAGCTACCGCATCCAGAGCAGGCTCGGCGACCGCGCCCAGTTCGAGAACATGGTCGACCGCTGCGCCGCGGCCGGCGTCGGCGTGGTCGTCGACACCGTCATCAACCACATGACCGCGGGCTCGGGCACCGGCACCGGCGGCTCCGCCTACACCAAGTACGACTATCCGGCCGCCCCGTACAGCGACGGCGACTTCCACACCTGCCGGCGGAACATCGCCAACTACGCCGACCGCGGCGACGTCCAGAACTGCGAGCTGGTCGGCCTCGCCGACCTCGACACCGGCAAGGACTACGTCCGGCAGCGCATCGCCGACTACATGAACGACCTGCTGTCCCTCGGCGTCGCCGGCTTCCGCGTCGACGCCGCCAAGCACATGGCGGCCGCCGACCTGGCGGCCATCCGCTCCCGCCTCGACGACCCGAACGCCTACTGGAAGCAGGAGGTCATCCACGGCGCGGGCGAGGCCGTGCAGCCGAGCGAGTACCTGGGCAACGGCGACGTCCAGGAGTTCCGCTACGGCCGCGACCTCAAGCGGGTCTTCCAGAACGAGAACCTGGCCTACCTCGCCAACTTCGGCGAGGGCTGGGGCTACCTGTCGGACGACCGGGCCGCCGTCTTCGTCGACAACCACGACACCGAACGGAACGGCTCCACCCTCAACTACCGCGACGGCGCGAACTACACGCTGGCCAACGTCTTCATGCTGGCCTGGCCCTACGGCTCGCCCGACGTCCACTCCGGCTACCAGTTCACCGACCACGACGCGGGGCCGCCCAACAACGGCGCGGTGAGCGCCTGTTGGCAGGGAGGCTGGGAGTGCCAGCACGCCTGGCCCGAGATCGAGTCCATGGTGGGCTTCCGCAACGCGACCAACGGCCAGCCCGTCACCAACTGGTGGGACAACGGCAACGACGCGATCGCCTTCGGCCGCGGCGCGGCGGGCTTCGTCGCCATCAACCACGAGGGTTCGGCCCTCACCCGCACCTACCAGACGTCGCTGGCCGCCGGCACCTACTGCGACGTCCAGACCGGCAACCCGGTGACGGTCAACGGCTCCGGGCAGTTCACCGCGACCCTGGGCAGCAACACGGCGCTCGCCCTGCACACCGGCGCCCGCACCTGTGACACCCCGGTCGCGGCGGGCGCCCTGTTCCAGGTGAACGCCACCACGCAACCCGGCGAGAACATCTACGTGGTGGGCGACCTCGCGCAGCTCGGCGGCTGGGACCCGGCCAGGGCGATCCGGCTGAGCGCCGACGGCTACCCGGTCTGGCGGCTGAACCTCGCCCTGCCGGCCGGCACCACCTTCCAGTACAAGTACGTGCGCCGCTGGGACGGCGGCACCGGCGTCACCTGGGAGTCCGGCGCCAACCGCACCGCCACCGTGCCCGCAGGCGGCTTGGTCACCCTCAACGACACCTGGCGAACGTGACCGGACAACGGCCAACGTCACGGCCCCGGAGGAAGCCTCCGGGGCCCGTGGCGGCAGGCTTCTGACGGCGGGAATCCGCTGTACTAGTCACCTGGCGGGGCGTTGTAGTAGTCCCTCAACATCTGGGTTGGCCAGGCCGGTTGATCAACCTCTCCACGTGGACCCATTTCCTTGAACCAGGGCTTGATGTCCAGTACGGGTGTGCCGTCCACGGCGTCCAGGTCCTCCACGTGGAGGTCGAGACCATCGACTCCGAGCAAGCGGCAGCGTGACACTCCGAGCCAGTTGAGCCGTCGCATGTTGCGGTGGGCGAAGATGCCTCCCGCTGGCCAGTCGGGGTTGTCCCTTGGGCGCCGTGGTTCAGGGTGAAGATCGGTTGGGTCCGTGAGGTGGAACCGGAAGACGACCTCGATGTGCGAGAAGTCCTCCAGGCCGAGGACGCAGCCGGTACCGAACTTCTTCGAGTCGATGCGGATGATGGCGCGGCTGCCGCCCCAGTAGTCGTCGGTCGGCTCGATCCGGCCGCCCACGACGTGGGCGACGGGGACGACGGTGAACTCCTCAGGCATCTGCGGTCTCCAGGTGCTCATGCTCGTGCTTCAGGAAGACTGCGACAGGAACACGGCGGCTCGATGGTTGATCTCTCTGACGAGGGGGATGCCCCGGGCCCGTACCGGCGACAGCGCACGACGCATGTCCGCGGCGGTACGTCGGGCACGGGCTGAGTGGACACCGTCCATGAGGTCGAGGGCACGGGACCACGTCGCGCACGCTTCCTCGATGGCCCCCTGTCGTGCCTGCACGGATCCGAGGTAGCCCAGCGTCACTGCGTGCGTCCGGGTGAAGGAAGAGGCTTTGCGCGTGCGGACGCTGCGGCGAAACTCACGCTTGGCTCCGTCGAGATCTCCGGTGTCCCGCAGGACGCAGGCGGTTTCGTGCGCGAGGCTGGCCTCGCCGAAGAAGAACACCCGGCCTGGCTCGTCGTCGCCAGGAGAGGCCGCCGCCAAGTCGTCCTCGGCGCGCAGTAGCGCGGCTGCGGCAGCCTGTCTCTCGCCGGCGGCGGCGAGTGCTCGGGCGTGTACGACGCCGAGCAGGGAGCGTTCGCGTGGGGATGCCGAGGCGTATCGGCTTCCCTCCACGGAGGCGCCCGCGAGATTCAGCGCCTCCGTCGGATGGCGGAGTTCGATTGCTTGGTGAGCCATAGCGCGTAGTACGTGGCCAGCCATGGGCGCATCGTCCGCTTCCGCTGCCAGGCTGACGGCTGTCGTGAGGTAGCGCTGGGCAACGGGATGCTCTCCGTTGTCGAACGCCATCCAGCCGGACAGATAGGCCAGCTCGCTGGCCGCGGTGTACATGCCCCGGCGCACGTCGTCGTCGAGGAAGCGGCCATGGAGGTAGCCGGTGACGTCCGTGGTGAGGTACTGCACCACGGCGCTGCGGGCGTGACCGCCGCCGTGCCGCTGGTCGATACGGGAGAACAACGCCACCATCTCCCGTGCGGCGTCGAGATCGCCACGCCCCACCGTGTGTCGGCTCTTTGGCTGGCGGACAGGGCGATGGGCCCGCTCCATCCACCAAGCGGAGTCCGGGACACCGAGGGCCCCAACGGAGTATGCGGCAGCCTTCAGAACATGCCTACGCCGAAGATCCAAGTCAACACTCCCCAGCTCGTGCAGCGCTGCCAGCGTATCCGCACACCAATCCAGCGCATCCCCCAGGGAAGTCGCCGCTAAGCCAATGTCCTTCGGAGACACCGAGCGCTTCAGGAGCCGAGACAGGGCTTCGATCACGTAGGGAAGCGCTTCTTCAGCGGGCTGGGAGCCTGCCACCCAGTGCGCCACAGCCGAGCGGTTGGTCCGCAGGGCGATGCCGGCCTCCGCCGCCGCTGAACGAACTGCCGAGGCCAGAGCCTCGTAGGTGATGCCAGCGGACTTCAGGGCTGACCGCAACGAGTCGTTGGATGTCTGGCCCCTCGTCCTTGGTCCTTCCATCGATCCCTCTCCGAGCATCGGCTGCTTCCAACTTAGCCAGTGCGAACGCCGCGCCGCTAAACACGGTATACACATCTCCCCTGGTCATGCCCTGGGATTCACGTGCGCCAGCTCGTTGACTGGTGTGCAAGCGGCAGGCAGCACCCGACCACCGCCGATATCCGTGAGGCGTTCTTGGACCCTGCCGATACAGACGCACGGCCGTCACAGCCGGAGGTACCCATGGCAGTCGTTACCGAGCAAGGCGCCGAGGGGGAAGAGACGTACGCCTGGAACATAGTGGTTCGCCCGAGGGATATCGAGCGGTGGCGGGGAATCGCGGCTGAGACGGTCATGAAGCTCGGGGGCGACCTGGACGCGGTGATACTGACTCGCTTGGGTGTCTCGGAATTGCTGGCCAATGTGTGCAAGCACGTTGGAGGTACCTGCCGTCTCAGCGTTTCCCGGGTCGGAGATCGAGCGGTCATCCGGGTATTCGACCGATCTCCCGTGCTGCCAGCGGTACGTGTTCCGAACTGGAACGAGGAATCGGGGAGGGGACTCTGGCTGCTGCGGGAGATGTGCCCACTGTTCGGTTGGGAGACCGTGGCGCCTCATCTGGGGGCGAAATGCGTCTGGTTCGCGTGCTGGTTGACAAAGGAGAGCCAGCGGTGAGCGGGCGCGCTGAAAAGGCGTTGACACGTCGGTTCGATTCCGACCTCCGGCACGCCCGGACACATCGGCACAGCGGGAACCTCGTTGCCCTGATGCGCCCGGGAGCAGGCCGACCACATCCACGCAAGAACGACAGAGGAGCAGCTATGAGCACCCTCGCACCGCCGGTGTTCCCGAAGCACGTCCCGACGGACCAGTCGCCTTCGACCGGCACCGTCCAGCCCTTCGGGATGAGTACTGCCCTGCTCTCGGAGTCGACCGGCGACGAGGCGTCGCTGACGGTGGGCCTGAGCTACTGCCCGGAGCGGCAGGTCGCGGTCACGGAGAACGACATCCCGTTCATTCACGAGCCGTCGATGAAGTCGGCGTTCGAGACGGTCAGTCAGACCCGTGAGGACATGCAGCTCGCGGTGGACAAGGCGAACGACAAGGACTGACCTGACGACGACGAGGAGCTGATGGATGAAGGTCCTGGTGCTGTCCCGCCCGTTACTCGACGCGACTGCCGACCTGGTGATCACGGAACTGCGCCGCCCGAGAATCGCCGTGCACCGGCTTGATCCCGGCGAGTTCCCCGAGGATCTGGCCATGAGTGCCTATCTCGGCCCTGATCGGGAGAACTGGCAAGGCGTCTGGCGAGGCCAGCACCGGGACCTTCGTCTCGACGAGATCACCGCGGTCTACTACCGGCGGCCTGGCCCCTTCCGCTTCCACCCCGACATGGGCACCGAAGCGACGCGGTGGGCCAACGACGAGGCGCGGGCGGGATTCGGCGGCGTGCTCACCTCGTTGCGATGCCGCTGGGTGAACCACCCGCACGACAACGCGATGGCCGACGTCGCACCACGCGCCCTGGCCACGGCACGGCGCTGCGGATTGCGGATCCCGCGCACGCTCATCACCAACGATCCCGCCCAGGCACGGGAGTTCATCCGCACCGCCCCACACCAGGTAGCCGCCTACAAGGCGCTCGCGGCGGCGTCGCCACGGAGCCCGGACGGTCGGCAGATGGCCGTGTGGACCAGTCGGGTCCGGGCCGACGACATCACCGAGCAGGTGTCCCGCACCGCTCACCAGTTTCAGGAGTGGATCGACAAGGTGTACGAGGTGCGGGTGACCTGCGTCGGCCGACGCGTCTTCGCCGCCGAGATCCACGCCGGTTCCGAAGCCTCACGCATCGACTTCCGGCGCGACTACGAGTCGTTGACCTACCGCATATGCGCCGTCCCCCAGGACATCGCGAACGGCTTGCGTCGCCTCATGGACGCCTTCCGCCTCCGCTACCTGGCATGCGACTTCCTCGTTAACCGGGACAACGACTGGTTCCTGGTGGACATCAACCCCAACGGCCAGTACGGCTTCGTCCCTGCCCTGCGCGAGCCCATCACCCACGCCATCGCCGACGAACTCGAAGGGAATACCCCCGTATGAGCCTGCTCACCGCCGAGGCGGCACGCTCCGCACGCTCCCAGCTGACCGAGGCGCTGGTCGCCAGCGGCGACCTGCGCACCGACGGATGGCGGGCGGCCTTCGCCGCCGTGCCGCGAGAGGTCTTCGCCCCGACCTTCTCCGTGCGCACCAGCAGAGGCCTGCGTGACTACACCCCGGACGACCCGGAGTTCTGGCCGACGGTGTACAGCGACGACTCCCTGATCACCCAACGGGACGCCGCCGGTACCGCCACCAGCAGCTCCAGCCAGCCGTCGTTGATGGCTCGTATGCTCGAAGCCTTCACCGTCAGCGACGGCAACCGCGTACTGGAGATCGGCACAGGCACCGGATACAACACCGCACTCCTGTGTCACCGCCTGGGCGCCGATCACGTCGTGAGCGTGGACATCGACCCGGCACTGACCGAAGCGGCCCGCGACAAGCTCCGCGGCATCGGCTACGAGCCCGAGATCATCACCACCGACGGAATCGGCGGTGCCCCGGACAGCGGCCCCTACGACGGCATCCTGGCCACCTGCGGCGTCCACCGCATCCCCTCGGCCTGGCTCCAGCAACTCCGGCCCGGCGGCGTCATCGTCACCAACGTCGGAGCCGGCATCGTGCGCATGATCGCGCGCGACGACGGCGGCGCAGAGGGGCGCTACCTCCCCGAGGAAGCCGGGTTCATGCCCGCCCGACCCGCCGCCGGCCACGTC
>NZ_SMKI01000105.1 GCF_004348415.1 Streptomyces hainanensis | reverse complement strand
CGGCAATCCGGCCCCGGCCCGCCACCCCCGGGCGACATCCCCAGGGTGAACCGGGCAGCGCAGGCCGGGGTTTCCCCGGTTGGGCGAGCAGGCGACGAGGTCGAGGGTGAGGTAGCCGGTCGCCTGCACATACCAGGCGGCGTGCGCGTCGCCTCCCCGGCGGAGGACGCCCTCGACATGCACGACCTTCGCGGCGAGCCGCGCCGGCTCCCGCTCCTCCACGCTGGCGAACCCGGGCGCGGCGACGGCCACCCGCTCCTCGAACCAGGCGACGGCGTCGCCGACTTCACGGAAGGTGGCGTCGACGGCGCCGGCCGGCCGCAGCAGCCAGTCGCTGATCCGCATCGGCGTGCACGGGTTGTTCGCGAACCCCGGCGACGCGGGCCGGCGCGGGCCTTCCCGGTCGTATGTCCGACGGTCCCCGACCCAGCGGTAGGCGTGAAAGTGCGGCCGGGGCCGGCCCCCTCCCGAGGACCGGCCGCTGTGCGGGCTACCGGCGTCCACAACCGTCGCCGTCTCCACAGCCGCCCGACTGCCCGTCCTCGGTCGGCTCGTCGTCTCCCGGATCGACCCCCACGAGGGCAACTCGCCGCCTCACAACGGCTCCACGGAACGTCGATTCGCCTCGGCGACCAGCGGACTGAGCGACTCGCTCAACGGCACCGGCTCCACGTCGTCGGGCGACGCGGTCCACTCCAGCCCACCCTCCAGCGGCCGCAGCCAGACCTCTCCGTAGGCGAACGCCATCACGCGACCCAATCGGTCCTTGCGTGTGTCTCGCGCCATAGCTCCTACGCATGGAACGTCTTGCCGTTGCGGCGCGATGGTGTGATTATCCGAGTGAGCTTCTTTGGGCTCCAACACAGACTTCGCTCCTCTCTGCGATGCAGTCCAAAGAAACCTCCTGGCGACAATGTTGGAACAGAGCAGGAATGATGCATCTCGGATGCATTCGTGAGGCACGATCGGCATACCGGGTAGGCTCATCGCGCAACGCTCTTCAGCCAGAGGAGAGATATGAGGGCAAGGCGGCAACGACTCGCCGAACGACGCAAGGTAGCCGGCTACAGCCAGGAGAGCCTTGCGGAGCGCCTGGGTGTCGACCGGACGACCATCGGCCGATGGGAACGGGGTGATTCGACCCCTCAACCGCATGTTCGCCGTAAGCTCGCAACGATTCTCGACATCACGACGGGAGAGCTCGATGCCCTTCTGTTCACACCCGATTGTGTCCAAGCTTCAAAGTTCGACTGGGCGCGAGTCAAAGACAGTGGAATCAAGCACCCGCCGGAGCGATGCGATGTGGATTCAGGTGACCTTGAGGAAATGATCCGACGCGATTTCCTGCGTCTCGCGAGCATAACGAGCGCCTTCATCTCTCTTCCACAGGCCGACCCCCTACCCATCCGGCGCGAAGATACTGCTGGCGGGCTCGAACTCGACAGCCTGGAGTTGATGAACTCGCAGCTATGGCGGGCGTTCTCCCTTTCCAGGCGGAAGATTGCGCTTCTCCCTACGGTAAGCGCGCAGACCACCCTTCTCGTTGACGCCCTCCAGGAGACTCACACCGAGCCCACTCATCGACGCTTGTGCTCACTGGTCGGCGATCTGTTCCAACTCTCAGGTGAGATCTTCTTCGACAGCGCCCGATACACGGATGCCTCTCACTGCTATGCCCTCGCCGCGAGTGCAAGCAGGGAAGCCGAACAGTACGATCTCTGGGCATGCGCGTTGACTCGGCACGCTTTCATCGACATGTTGGACCGAAGGTTCAGGAGCGCTGTCCCGCTCCTCGAAGCCGCCCAACGCCTGGCACGCCACGGCGATGGATACCTGTCCACTCGCCACTGGGTAGCGGCGGTGCAGGCTGAAGCCTACGCGGGGATAGGAGACGTGAAATCCTGTGAGGAAGCACTGAGCACGGCCGAGGAAGTGCACTCCCTCACGGGTCAGGTTCACAACGACGGCTGGCTCCGGTTCGATGGCTCCAGGTTGGACGAAGAACGAGGAACCTGTTACGTGGAGCTCGGCAGACTGGATCTCGCGCAAGCCACGCTGACCGAGGTACTACCGCGGTCGGTCTCCTCGCGCCGGCGCGGAGGAGTACTCACCGACCTCGCGATCCTGGGTGCTCAGCGAGGGGACACCGAACAACTGCTCGACTTCGCGCACTCCGCCCTCGACCTGGTTGAGCGGACCAGCTCAGGGTATGTGCGGCGCAGGCTGGAACGGCTCCTTCCGCAGCTCACCCCCTTCATGGCGGACAACCGAGTGTCGGATCTGCGCGAGCAGATTGCGCTCCTGGCAACTACTCAACGAGACGGTGGAGGAAGCACAACGTGACGAACGAGACCGGTCGGATCTTTCGTGAGGCGTGGATCGCGGGCGTGCGGAAGCACTATCCCGGTGAGCCGAAGCCGGGCTATGTGACGCCCTGGGAGGAGACCCCGGAGTGGGAGCGGCAGGCGGCCGCCGCCGTCTCCGGTCAGGTGCGGGAGTTCGTCTCGGTCAGCGACGGGAACACGAGCAAGCTCACGCGCGAGCAAAAGGGCCGGTTCGTCGCCCTCTGCTGGATCGCCCAGATCCACCGGCTCATCGAGTCGCCCAAGCCGGGCTATGTCGCGGACTGGGCGGAGCTCCCGGCGTGGCAGCGGGAGACCGACGCGGACGTCTTCGAGGCCATCGAGCGCGGGGCGAACTCGTAGGGTCGGAGGTTCACGAGACCTCGGAGGGCACGATGAGCGTGACGGAAGGCTATCTCGGCGCGGCGGAGCGGGCGGTGGCGTTGTTGGAGGCGCCGGAGGTGGCCGCGGCGTGGGCGCGGCCGAGTGTGCTGGAGGGGATGACGGTCGGCGGGCTGGCGGCGCACCTCGCGTACCAGATCTTCGACGTCGGCTCGGTGACGCAGGTGCTGCTCGACCCGGAGCTGCGGGAGTCCGGGCTGCGGGAGGCGCCGATAACGCTGCTTGAGCACTACGCCAGGGCGGCCTGGATCGACGTGCCGCTCGACGGGGAGGTCAACACCGGCATTCGGGAGCGGGCCGAGGGGCTCGGGGCCCAGGGGTCGGTGAGCCTGGCCGAGTTGGCACGGACGACGTTCGCCGCGCAGCGGGCCGAGCTCGCCGCGTGTGCGGGTGACGAGGCCGTGTTCCTGCCGCGGGTGGGATGGTCGCTGCGGCTGGACGACTACCTGGTGACCCGGTTGTTGGAGCTCGCCGTGCACCTGGACGACCTCGCCGCCAGCGTGGGGCTCGCCACCCCTGAGCTGCCGGACGCCGCCTTCGATCCGGTGCTCACGCTGTTGGCGCGGCTGGCCGCCAGGCGGCACGGGCAGAGCGCGCTGCTGCGGGCGTTGGCCCGGGCGGAGCGCGCGCCGGCGGCGATCAACGCGATCTGACCCGGGCGGGCCGGCCGGCCCCGCAGGTGGCGCGCCACCACCGCGCGGACCCGCTGCCGCAGTCGTCGTCCGTGGCGGGGTCGGGGTCGGCCGGCGTCCCGCTAGGCCGTTTCGCCGGCCGTCTCCACGACGAAGGCGCGGGGGTCGCCGGCGAGCGAGGACTTCGCCGCGGTGGCGAAGTGGTCGGCGAGGATCTCGGTTCTGCCGGACTCGACCCCGTCGAGGGCGGTGCGGACGATGTCGACCGGGTCGTTCAGCACACCGTCCGGGAGTGCGCCGCCGGCCAGGGCCGCCCGTTCCGCGAAGGCACGCATGGTCGTGGTGGCCGTCGGCCCGAACACCAGGCCGGTGACGAGGGTGCCCTGGTCGGCGAGTTCGAGCCGGACACCGTTGGTCAGGCTCCACTCGGCGGACTTGGCGACGGCATAGGCGTTGTTGCCGTCGTAGGGCTGGAAGGACAGGACCGACAGGACGTTGAGGATGGCGCCGCCACCGTTCTCGGCGAGGACCGGGGCGAAGGCCCGGATCATGGCGAGGGTGCCGTACACGTGGGTGTCGAGGGTGAGCCGGATCTCGTCGAGGTCGCCGTCGACCAGGTTCACGCCGAGGGAGACCCCGGCGTTGTTGACCAGCAGGTCGACGTCGCCGGCGGCCGCCGCTGCCGCCGCGACGGACGCCGGTTCTGTGACGTCGAGCGCCAGCACCTCGGCCCCGGGCAGGTCGACGAGTTCCGGGCGACGGGCGGTGGCGTAGACCTTCGCCGCGCCCCGGCGAAGCAGTTCCTCGGCGAAGTGGCGGCCGAGGTCGCGGCTGGCGCCGGTGACGAGGGCGGTGGCTCCACGCAGTCGCATGTGTCTCCTTCGGGTTCCGGGTCCGGCCCGGTGCGGCCGGATCCATGAGAACCGTACGAAGCATCCGGCGCGGCGGTCGATGCCCTTCCGACTCGGATAGTTGGCCGTCTGCCTCACCCTCCCGGCCCCGTGGCTACGATCGCTTCATGGACCCGATGACCGACGTGCTCACGGTGTCCGGTGTCCGAGGCACCCTGGGCACCCGGATCGAGGCGGGCGGAAGCTGGGCGATCGCCCTGGACGACTGTCCGGACGCGGCACTGCACGCCGTCACCAGCGGCGGCGCGTGGCTCACCGTCGCGGGCCGCGCGCCGCGGGAGTTGGTCGCGGGCGACGTCGTCCTGCTCCCGGCCGGGACGCGCCACGTCCTGGGCGACGGGCCCGGCGCCGAGGCCGAGCCGTGCGACGCCCGGGCGGCGGCGCGCGCCCGCGAGGCAGGTGAGGTGGTCAGGCTCGGGGCGCCGCCCGTGCGCACGCGGATCGTCACCATCCACTACGGCTGCGATCCGGCGGCGCGCACGAAGGTGTTGGGCAGCCTCCCCGACCTCGTGCACGTGGGCCGTGACGCGGGGTCGGCGCACTTCGACGACACCGTGCGCCTGCTCGGCCGCGAACTGGCCGATCCGGGAATCGCGACGACGGCCGTGCTCAACAGCCTGGTCGACATCATGCTGATCCAGCTGCTGCGCGCCTGGCTGGCCACCCGGCCGACCGAGCGGCTCGGGACCTGGCTCGGCATGCTGGGCGATCCGATCGTCGGCCGGGCGTTGGAGCGCATCCATCAGGATCCCGCCCGGCCGTGGACCACGGCGTCGCTCGCGTCCGCGGTCGCGGTTTCACGCGCGACGCTGTCGCGGCACTTTCCGGCGGCCATCGGGCGGAGTCCGGCCGCCTACCTGACGCAGTGGCGGATGGACCTGGCCGCCCGCCGGCTCCGCGATACCCACGACTCCGTCGAGGACATCGCGGCAGCCGTGGGGTACGGCTCCGTTCCCGCCTTCAGCCGTGCCTTCGCGCGCGACCGCGGCCGGACGCCCGGCCGCTACCGCGTCGACTCCCGCGAGCGGGCGCGCGACCGGTGAGCGGGCCGTGGGCGGTCACGCGATCTGGCGGATCCGGCGGACGGCCAGGTAGCAGAGCAGGGCGGTCAGGCCGAGGAAGATGCCGGTCTCGATGAACTGGAAGGTCCAGAAGCGGTCGCCCGGCTGGTAGAGCTGCCAGTTGGAGGAGCCGGGTTCGACGCCGCCCCGGTCCAGGCAGAGGGGGTCGTGCGGTGGGCAGCCGATCAGGCCGCTGCTGACGAGCTCGCCGTCCGCGTTCCGCACGCCGCTCTCGTAGATCCAGCTGTCGGCGGCGGGGTTGAGCCACTGGCCGCCGGTGGTGCTGTAGCTCAGCTCCTCGGGGGGCATGTAGTGGGGGCGGAGCAGGGTCTCGATGCCGAGGCGGACGGCGGCGAAGCCGCCCAGCGTGACGGCCATCGCCGGCAGGACGCGGCGGGTGGCCGTGCCGGCGAAGGTGCCGAGGGCGAGGGCGAACAGGGTGTAGGCGACGGGGACGATGCCCTGGACGTCGAAGAAGCCGTAGGCGAGCCGGCCGGTGCCGTTGGCCGCCACCGGGGCGAACCACCAGGTGACGCCGAGCGCGTACACCACGGCGAGGGGGAGGGTGAGGCCGCCGAGCAGGCCGAGCTTGGTGAGGGCCCAGCGGCGCCGGGTGATGCCCTGGGTCCAGACGAGGCGGTGGGTGCCGTGCTCGACCTCGCGGGCGACGAGGGGCGCGCCGAAGAAGAGGCCGACGAGCAGCGGCAGCACCATGAACAGGATGGCCACCATGGTCAGGCTGTTGAACTCGTCGGTGAACTGCCGGCGCAGCGCGTCGCAGGTGTCGACCTGTCCGGAGAGCAGGACGTCGGTGCCGAGCGCGTCGAGGCAGTCGGCGAGGCCGGAGTCCTGGAAGGTGTCGTGCATGCTCAGCCCGGTCGGCACCATGAGGGCGGCGAGCGCGGCCAACCCGAGTGCCAGGTAGACGAGTTGCTTGCGGTGTTGCCGCCAGGTCAGCCAGATCACGCGGTCACCTCCGTGCGGTGGGTGTCGGCGGCACCGAGGTAGGCGAGGACGAGGTCCTCCAGGGACACCTCGTGCGCGGACCAGGCGGGGTCGGTCGGGACGGTGCCGGTGGTGGTGGTGCGGGCCAGCAGGGTGGTCTGGCGGTCGGTGTGACTGGCGCGGATCACGCTCCGGACGCCGGGGACGGCCTCCGGCCGGTCGGTGCGGGGGCCGGTGAGGGTGCGGTGTTGGGCGAGCAGTTCGTCGACGTCGCCGGCGAGCTGGACGTGGGCGGTCTGGAGCAGGATCAGGTAGTCGCAGACCCGTTCCAGGTCGGCGAGCAGGTGGGAGGAGAGCAGCACCGTGGTGCCGCTCTCGGCGACCGCGCTCATCAGGGCGCCCATGAACTCGTGCCGGGCCAGCGGGTCGAGGGCGGCGGCCGGCTCGTCGAGGAGCAGGAGCCTGGGGCGTTTGGCCAGCGCGAGGGCCAGCGCGACCTGGGCGCGCTGGCCGCCGGAGAGGCCGCCGACCGGCTTGCGCGTCGGGATGCCGATGCCGGTCAGCCGGTCGCGGGCGAGGTCGGCGTCCCAGCGGCGGTTGAGCCTGGCGCCCATGGTGATCAGCTCGTCGGCGGTGAAGTCGCGGTAGAGCGGGGTGTCCTGGGCGACGAAGCCGATGTCGGCCAGGGTCTCGGAGTCGCCGCGCGGGTCGCGGCCGAAGACGCGGACCTGGCCGGCGTCGGGGCGGAGCAGGCCGACGGCCAGGTGCAGCAGGGTGGACTTGCCGGCGCCGTTGGGGCCGACGAGTGCGGCTATCCGGCCGGCCGGCAGCCGCAGCGCGCAGCCGCGCAACGCCCAGGCGCGGCCGTAGCGTTTGCCCAGCGCGTCGGTCTCCAACGCGGTTTCGTGGGCGTCTTCGGTCATCTGTGCTCCCACACGTTTCTGGTCAGTGAGCGTCGTCGGGAACCGGGCGGTCGAGGGTGGCGCGCAGCGTGGTGTCGATGAGGGCCGCGACGTCCTCGCGGGCGAGCCCGGCGGCCTGGGCCCGGCGCAGCCAGGCCACCAACTCCTCGCGCAGTTCCGCCTGTTGCGGTAGCGAGTCGCCGGCGAGGGTGGCGACGAGGAAGGTGCCGACCCCCGGCCGCCCCTCGGCGAGCCCCTCCAACTCCAGCTGGCGGTATGCCTTCAGGACCGTGTTCGGGTTGATCGCCAGGGTTCGGGCGACCTCGCGCACCTTGGGCAGCTGGTCGCCGGGCTGGGCGATGCCGACGCGCAGCGCCTGCTTCACCTGGAGCACCAGCTGCATGTAGGTGGCCACCTTCGAGCGACCGTCGAGCACGAACTCGATCACCGGTTCATTCTCCTATTGTCCTATGACAGTAAGACAGCATGCCCATGGCCTCGCACGATGTCAATCGCCCCGGGCACGCGAACGGGCCCGGGAGAGCGCTCCCGGGCCCGTGACGACACACGACGACGCTAGACGGGGCAGGTCTCGCGCCACACGTCCAGGTCGTAGCTCTTCAGCATCGAGCTGAGGCCCAACGCGGTGGTGGTGGGGCAGAACTCCTCGGTCGGCACGTTGTACTCGACGTGGAAGACCGCCTTGCCGGCCTCGATGAACGGGGTGAGCGCCTCGCACTCCTCCCACTCGAAGCACTCCTCGTTGACCGCGAAGTCGAAGTCGTCGACCAGCTCGGGGATCTGCTCCAGGTCGTTCTTCAGGCCGACCGACAGGCCACGCTCGTGCGCCAGGTCGGCGATCATCCGGTTGAACGCCAGCTGGTCGTCGGCGCTGATGTCGAAGCCCGTCTCGTTGGCGAAGTTGTCGACGTTGTCCGGCTCGATCGCGTCGTAGCCCCGCTCCGCGCACATGTCGAACCGCGCGGCCATCAACGGCTCCAGCACGTCGAGGGCGCGGATGTCGAGCCAGCGCTCGCCCGGCCAGCCGTTGGGCTCGCCGAGGATCTCCTCGGGGAACTCGCCGGCGTCGGGGCGCCAGTCCTCCCAGGCGCCGACGCTGATGTAGCAGATCACCCGCCGCCCCGCGTCGTGCAGCTCCGCCACCACGTCGGCGTCGTTCTCGAAGCCGTCGATGTCGTAGACCGGCACGTCGATCGAGGTGTCCACCGTGCCGAGCAGCTGCCACTGCCAGTCGGTGCCCGGCTCCGGGGTCCAGAACTCGCTGCTGGCGGCCGCCTCGTCGATGTCCGACGCCGCCGCCCCCGACGGCTCGGCCGACGCGCCGTCCGACCCCGAGCAGGCGAACAGCAACGGCAGAACGGCCAGCGGGGCGGCTATCCGGCGTAGGCCCTGTCCGGCCGGACCTAGTCGAACCATCGGGCGGTCTCCAACTCCTCGGTCCTGGACGGGTCCTCCAGCAGCGCCGCCAGCTCGAAGCGGCGCGGCCACTGGCCGGTGGCCCACGCGAGGCCGGCGGCCAGGCCCTCGACGGTCGCCGCGTGCAGCGTGCCGTCCTCGGTCAGCCGCCAGTCCAACTCGACGCCGTCGATGACCAGTTCATCGTGCTCACGATAGGTGGACGGGGTGTCGGGGCCGAGCAGGGCGTGCGCCTCGCCCGGGGTGTCGCGAAGGGTGCCGCCCTCCGCGGCCGGCGCCGGAACGGCGGCGCTCAACGGCCGCACGTCGAGCACCGCGGCCAGCGCCGCCGCCCGCTCCGGCGGGACGGGCAGCAGGGCGCGGCCGGCGGCCAGCGGCAGCAGATCGGGCGCGTCGGCCACCAGGGCCTCGGCCGCCGGGACCACGGCGATCCCGCCGTCCACCACCGCGCACAGCTCGTCGGGCAGCGTGACCTCGGCCGGGTCGAGATCGGCGAGCAGCGCGTAGAGGCCGTGGAGCTGGGCCGGGACGACGATCGACTCCGGGTCGGCGAGCCGGCCGAGCAGGTCGGCCGCGCCGCCCGGCTCGGCGAGCAGCGCGCGGGCCGTGGTGCGCACGCCGAGCGCGTGCAGCACGTCCTCGTCGGCGTCCGCCGTGTCGGCGTCCTCGTAGAGGCCGGCCAGCAGCGGGTCGCCGTCGGCCGAGCGCAGGCCGACCGGCCGGCGGCCGTCGAGGACGGGGGCGCCGCGCAGCCACCAGGCGGTGTAGGAACGGGCCCGCTCCACCGAGCCGTCCGGCATCCGCACCCGGAGCTGCGTGGTGAGCGCCTCCCGGTAGGGCGGGCGGGAGAGCAGCGCCAGGGCGCGCGGCCACTGGTCGTCCGCCACCAGGTCCAGGTCGCGGACGGCGACCACCTCGGCCGCCACCGGCGGCAGCCCGGACTCCGGCAGCGCGTCCAGCGTGTCCTCGCACCAGACGTCGACGGCGTCCAGCAGGTCGAGGTTGTCGGGCTCCGGGTAGCCGGCGCCCCGCTCCTCCGCCAGCTCGTCGGGATCGAGCACCACGTCGGCGGCCCGTATCAGCGCGAAGTCGGCCTGCACGCCGACCGCCGTCAGCGGCCGCTCGCCCCAGCGCTCCGCCAACTCGGCGTCGACGGCGGCCAGCTCGCCGTCCTCGATGATCTCGGCGAACGCGCTGCCGGGGAAGACCAGGTCGGCGGCCGGGCTCAGCTCGCCGTCCTCGTCGGGCAGGGCGAGCGCGCCCAGCCACGGCTCGTCCCCGGGGGACAGGCCGGCGTCCCGCACCAGGGCCAGCACCGTCTCGGCGAGCTCGCCGGGCGGCACCGCCTCCTCGTCCCAGACGTCCTCGTCGGAGGAGGCGGCCACGGCCGCCCGCACCTGCGGGGTGGCCAGCACGGCGCGCGGCGTGGCCGGGCTCGCGCCCAGCTTCTCCAGCAGCGGATGCGACGCGTCGGGGTGGACGACCCTGAGCCCGAGACGGCCCAACTCGGCCGGCTCGGTGCCCGGCACCGGCAGCAGTGCCCGGCGCGGGCCGATCATGACCCCGCCGTCCGCCAGCGGCACCGGCAGGCCGGTCAGCAGGTCGGGATCGACGCCGGACAGCGACTCGTAGAGCCGCCACCACCAGCCGGGCGACCGCTCCACGCCGGCGAGCCGGTCGACGACCTCGCCGAGCGAGACCCGGGACACCTCCAACACCCGCAGCTCGGCACGGCGTTCGAGGCCGGCCGGCAGCAGCTGCGGGAACAGCTCGGCGAGCACGGCCACCGTCTCGGCGCCGGCCCGCTCCACCAGCTCCGCGTCCTTCGGGCGCAGCACGACGGCCGGCTCCGCGCCCTCCTCCGCGGACGCCGCGGGCTCGACGGGCTCCGCGGGTTCCACGGGCTCCGCGGGCTCGATCGCCTCCGCGGCGGCCCGCGGCAGGAAGGGCGTGCCGGGCAGCCGGTCGAGCAGCGCCTCGCGCAGCCGGCCGTCCAGCTCGCCGCGCCCCAGCGGCCCGGGAACCAGGTCGAGGATGTCGCTGGTGACGGGCCGCCAGTCGGCGAGCAGCGCGGCGTAGGCCGCGGCCGCCCGGTCGAGCAGGAAGTCGGTGAGCGGGCCCGGCGCGACATGCCGGCGGGTCGGCTCGAGCGGGAAGCTGGCGATCAGCAGCGCGGGCAGGCCGAGCGCGTCGTCCGTCGGGGTCGGCGCGTGCACCACGGCCGGGCTGGACGGCGCGGCCGGGGCGCCCTCCGCGTCCACAGGGACCGCCCAGGTGACGGACCAGTGGCGGCGCTCGCGCTCCTCCAGCGGCCGGTCCGCGAACAGCTCGGGCTTGGCCTCGCCGCTGTCCTGCGACACCCGCCACCGGGTGGAGCGCACGGCGAGCCCGGCCGGCCCCGGCTCCTCGGTGATCTGCGTGTAGGGGCCGAACTGGCGCCGCGTCAACGTGCGGGCGCCGCTCGGCGTCTCGACCGCGACCTCGGTGAGGCCGGGCAGGGTGAGCAGCAGCGTGTCGTCGACGGCGTCGAGCAGCCGCGTCGCCAGGTCCTCGGCGGCGGCGTCGCGCAGCGGCAGGGTGACGGCGGTGTCGAAGCCCTCGGGCACCACGGCGCCCGGCTCGCCGGCCGGCAGCGCGAACGGCAGCCGCAGCAGCGGGACGGCGTGCCGCTGGCCGGCCCTGCGGTCCAACTCGGTGAGCAGCCCCGGACTCTCGGCCCCGACGCCGCGTGCCAGCCCGGTGGCCTCCGCCAGCGACCAGCGGACGGCGCCGGCCGCGCCGGCGATCGCCGGCGCGTCACTCACCGTCAGCACGGCGGCGAAGCCGACGCCGAAGCGGCCGACGCTGCCGGGCGCCGCGCCCGGGCCGCCGCCCTCCTGGTCGCGCTTGGCCGAGGCGCGCAGCGTGGACAGTGACTCCACGCCCGTCGCGTCGAGCGAGGCCCCGGTGTTGGCGACGACCAACACGCCGTCGCGCAGCGTCAGGCGCAGCCGGCCAGGCCGGCCGGCGCGGGCGGCGGCGTCCGCGGCGTTCTGCGCGAGCTCGATGACGAGGCGGTCGCGGTAGCCGCCGCGAGCCAGGTCCTCCTCGGCGTTGGCGTCCTCCCGGAAGCGGGCGGGCGACGCCGTCCAGGCGGTCAGAACGCCGAGCCGCAGACGCGCGGTGTCGAAGGGGTCGGCGTGGTGGTCGGTGGTCACGGTGCGACAGTACCGGGTCCCACCGACACCGGATTCCCGGGCGCGAGAGGGCGTCCACAAGGCCGAGCGCCGCCCGTCACCCCACCGACACGAGCCGGAACCGCCCCGACGTCCAGCCGGAGAACACCCGAAGACGCAACACGCCCCCGACGGATGAACCACCGGCCGACCGTGGACGGACTACGGACTACGGACTGCGGACTACGGACTGCGGGCTACGGGCTACGGACGCGCGGACGCCCTACAGCGGGTCGGCGCCCAGGTGGTCGATCACCGGCGGCGCCGGCCGCTGCGGCTTCGGCACCTCGGCCGCCTCCGAGTGCGCGCCGCACCCGAAGGACAACGACACCACCTGGCCGTCGGCCGGCGAGTACTCGTTGGCGCACACCCCGAAGGCCTGCCGCAGCTGACCGGCCATCGGCAGCAGGAACCCGCAGCTCGCGCAGTTCGCCGGCGCCGCCTGGGCCATCGGCGTCTCCGGGCCGAACCGCTCCTCCCACCGGTCGGCCGCGTCCTGCAGGCCCACCCAGGACAGCACCCGGGGCCGGCCGAGCCCCAGTTCGTTGGCGACGTCCGTGAGCACGCCACGCCCGGCCGCCGGCTCCTCCTCGTCGACCTCCTCGCCCGGCGCCTCGGCCAACACCCCCGACTCGAGCCGCGCGTCGTCCGCCTCGGCGGGCAGCAGGTCGCCGGGACCCAGGTCGCCGGGGCGAAGCCGCTCGCTCCACGGCACCCAGTCCGGCGCCAGCAGCGAGTCCGGCCCCGGGGTCAACGCCACCTCGTCGACCGTGACGTAGCGGGCGCGGGCCGCGCGGGCCACCGTGACGCTCCAACGCCAGCTCGGATAGCCCGGGTCACGGCTGCCGAAGTAGTGTGTGACGATACGGTCGCCCTCGGCGACCGCCCCCAGGTAGTCACCGATCGGCTGGGGGCGCGCGGCCTCCGCCGCGGCGTCGCGGGCGAGCTCGACCGCCTCGGCACAGAGCCGATCGGGTGTGCCGCTTCGCGTCGGGCCTGCCATCCCAGCACTCACAAGAACTCTCCTACGCCGTTGTCCGGTGCGGGCGCCTGAAGGCGAACGGAGCCGACGGAGCGGACGCTGGGACCGCTGCGACGTCGCGCTGAACGAGGCAAGGCGCACCGCCGGCCCACGCTACCGCACGGGCCGGCCGGCCGGCGCCTGGCCCGTGCCCGACCGGTGCCCGACCGGTGGCCTCGAAGGGCATGGCCGACCGGCGACGAGTCGGCAACCGGAGTGCGGCGACCGCGCGAACCCCGCTAAACGCCGGTGGAGAAGCGGGAGCGGGAAGGGGCACACGGCTTAGGCTGGGTAATCGTGGTCGCCGAAAGCTCGTCTGGTACGAGAAGCGGGGCCGTTTCGGGGCGCGTCTCCCGGGCGGTCCAGTCGGCGGGGCATGCCCTGCGGGCCGTGCCGCTCGCCATCGGCCGCCGCGTCCGCCGCCTCACCCACGCGCACGGCGCCGGCGAGTCCGGGCTCGGCAAGCTGATCGAGCTGCACGCCGTGCACTCGGCCGGCGACATGCTGATCACCATGGCGCTCGCCTCCACCATCTTCTTCTCCGTCCCCACCGGAGAGGCACGCGGCCGGGTGGCGCTCTACCTGATCGTGACCATGGCCCCGTTCGTGCTGCTGGCCCCCGTCATCGGCCCGCTCCTCGACCGGGTGCCGCACGGCCGCCGCGCCGCGATGGCCGCGGCGCTGCTCGCCCGCGGCATGCTGGCCCTGGTGATGGCGAGCGTGGTGGCCTCCGGCGGCCTGGAGCTCTACCCGGCGGCGCTCGGCGTCCTCGTCTGCTCCAAGGCGTACAACATCGTGCGGGCCGCGGTGGTGCCACGACTACTGCCCACCAGCATCTCGCTGGTGAAGGCCAACGCCCGGATCACCCTGACCGGCCTGATCTCGGCCGGCGTGATGGCCCCGTTCGGGCTGGCGCTGCACGCCGTCAACGACCGGCTGCCGCTCTACGTCGCCTGCCTGTTCACCATCGCCGGCGCGTTCCTCAGCTTCCGGCTGCCGCACAAGGTGGACCTGGCGCGCGGCGAACGCGACATCCACCTGGCCGAGCTGGCCGAGACGCGGGCGGCGATGGCCAGGGAGAAGGACGAGCGCGGCGCCAGCCCGCTGCGGGCCGCCGCCGAGTCGCCGGTGTTCAAGGCGCTGCTGGCCAACGGCTCGCTGCGGGCGCTCTCCGGCTTCCTCCTGTTCTTCATGGCCTTCCTGCTGCGCCACGAGTCGCTGCCCGGGCTCACCCCTGCCTTCTCGCTCGGCCTGGTCGGCGTGGCCGCCGGCGGCGGCAACGCGCTCGGCAACCTGCTCGGCAACTGGCTGCGGGACCGCACCCCCGAGCTGAACCTGCTGGTGATACTGCTGCTGGCGCTCACCGCCACCACCGCCGCCGCGGCCGCGTACAGCGCGTTCACCGTCGTCGCGGTCTGCGCGGTGGCCGGCATCTGCCAGGCGATGGGCAAGCTGTCGCTCGACGCGATAATCCAGCGGGACATCAGAGAGGTGGTCAGAACCTCGACGTTCGCCCGCTCCGAGACGGCGGTGCAGATGTCGTGGGTGCTGGGCGGCGCGATCGGCATCTCGCTGCCGCTCAACGGCGCCCTCGGCATGTGGGTGGCGGCCGTGCTGGTGCTGATCGGGGTGCTCTGCACCGCCCGCAGCCTGGCCGCCGCGGCACGCCGCGGCACCTCACACCCCCGCGTCAGGTGACCGCGGGCGCGCGGGTAACCTGCCCGCATGACTGCCATCTCCACGAACCGGGGCCGCCGGGCCTTCCGCTCCACGCTCGCGCTCGGCGCTGTTTCGCTGGGACTGGTCACCCTCTCCGCGTGCCAGCAGCCGACGCCCAACGCGCACTTCACGATCAACACGAACACCACGTCGCGAGAGACCCCGCAGGACTGCTACGGGCACGGCGACGCGCTGGGCGCCGAGCAGGCGCGGTCCTGCACGGAGAGCACCGAGGACGTGCCGTCCTTCACCACCCGCGCCGGCGACACCTTCCGGGTCGGCGTCGACCCGGACGTCGCGCACAACGGCTGGCTGCTCTTCGTCAACGGCCTGCTCTACGACACGGATCCGTTCACCACCACCTACCAGACCTTCGCGAGCGACGACCTCTACCGGGCAGCCGAGCAGCAGGCCGCCTCCGGCGGGGCCCCCGCGGAGAACGAGACCCTGCGGCTCAACGTCGTCGAGGTGTCGGACGACTACGACGCCGACGAGATCTTCAACTCCCAGACGCAGGAGGAGTACGAGCAGAAGATGTTCAGCTCGCTCGAAGGCGTCTGGAACGTCGAGCTGGAACCGCACCGCGAATCCTGAACGACCGAGCCTTGAAGGACGGGAGGCACCGCCCATGCGGCTGCTGATCGCCACCGCCGTCGACTCCGAGCGGCGGGCCGTGACCTCGGCCGCCGACGGCGACCCGACCGTGATCCGCCTGGCGACCGGTGTCGAACTCCACCGCGTCCCCCTGCCCGGGGCGCCGGGCGAGCTCGACGCGGTCGCCGCGGGCGTCGGCGGCCCGGCCGCGGCGGCCGTGGTGGCGAGCGTGCTGGCGGCCGGCGAGGGCCCCTACGACCTGGTGGTCTCGGCCGGCATCGGCGGCGGGTTCGCCGAGCGGGTGCCGGTCGGCGGTCTCGTCGTGGCGTCGACCGTGCTCGCCGCCGACCTCGGCGCGCAGACCAGGGCCGGGTTCGCCGACATGGCCGAGCTCGGCTTCGGCATCGTGGCCCACCAGCCGCCCGAGGAGCTGGCCACCGCCGTGGCCACCGCCACCGGCGCCGTCCACGCCCCGGTGCTCTCCGTCTCCACCGTGACCGGCACCGAGGAGCGCCTCGCCGAGCTCGCCGCCCGCCACCGCGGCGCCGCCGGCGAGGCGATGGAGGGGTTCGGCGTGGCCTGCGCCGCCGCCCTGCACGGGGTGCCGATGCTGGAGATCCGCGCCGTCTCCAACGCCGTGGGCCCGCGCGACCGCGAGGCCTGGCGCATCCCCGAGGCGCTGGCCGCGCTCACCGCCGCGTTCGCCGCCGTCGGGCCGGCCGTCCACGACTGGCACACTCGTGAACGGCACCGGGAGGCCCCGCAGACCTCGCAGACCCCGCAGAGCCCCGAGAAGGAGACACCATGACCGGGCACGCGCCGCGACCGCTGGGCATCGCCTACTCGCCCTGCCCCAACGACACCTTCGTCTTCCACGCCTGGTCCCACGGACTGCTGCCCGGCGCCCCCGCCATCGACGTCGACTTCGCCGACATCGACCTCACCAACGGCCGCGCCGAGCGCGGCGAGGGCGACATCCTCAAGGTCTCGTACGCCGTGCTGCCCTGGGTGCTCGACGAGTACGCGCTGCTGCCGTGCGGCGGCGCGCTCGGCCGCGGCTGCGGCCCCCTGGTGCTCACCCGCGAGCCGGCCGCGCCGGCCGACCTCGCCGGCCGGACGGTGGCGGTGCCGAGCGAACGCTCCACCGCCTACCTGCTGTTCCGGCTCTGGGCCGCCGCCCACGTGCCCGGCGGCGTCGGCGAGATCCGGGTGCTGCCGTTCCACGAGATCATGCCCGCGGTGCGGGACGGCTCGGTCGACGCCGGCCTCGTCATCCACGAGGCCCGGTTCACCTACCAGCGGTTCGGCCTCGACCAGCTCGCCGACCTCGGCGAGTTCTGGGAGGCGAGCACCGGCCACCCCATCCCCCTCGGCGCCATCATCGCCAAGCGCTCGCTCGGGCCCGAGCGGCTCGCCGCCATCACCGACGCCATCCGCGCCTCCGTCCGGCGGGCCTGGGACGACCCCGCCGCCAGCCACGACTACGTGCTCGCACACGCCCAGGAGATGGACCCGGCCGTGGCGCGGGCCCATATCGACCTGTACGTCAACGAGTTCACCGCCGACCTGGGCGAGGCCGGCTACGCGGCCATCAACGAGCTGCTCACCAGGGCGGCGGACGAGGGCCTGGTCCCCCGACTGCCCGAGACGGCGATCCCGGTACCCGGGCGCGTCTGACCCGGCGTCATGTCAGACGGCTCGGACAGCTCAGACGTCCAGCTGGTCGGCGACGGCGCGCAGCATGCCGGCGACCTTGCTGCCGCTCTGCCGATCCGGGTAGCGGCCACGCTCCAACTGCTGGGTGACGCTCTCCAGCAGAGTCGTCAGGTCCTGCACGATCGAGGCCAGTTCGTCGGGCTTACGGCGCTGCGCGGCGGCCACGGACGGCGGGTTGTCGAGCACGGTGACGGAGAGCGCCTGGTCACCGCGCTGCCCGGCGACCACGCCGAACTCGACGCGCTGGCCCGGCTTCAGCTCAACCCCTCCTGGCAACGCTGAGGAGTGCACGAAGACATCGCCGCCGTCGTCACGGGAAAGGAAGCCGAAGCCCTTCTCGCTGTTGAACCACTTGACCTTGCCGGTAGGCACGTGTCCTCGTCCTCGCACTCGTCATAACAAGACGGCGGGTCACCAGACCCGCACTCACTCCAGGCTAACCGCCCCCTGCCCGGTGACAAGATGCCGCCGGGCCGATTCGGAGGATCACTGCCCCCGCCGTGCGACGGGTAACCCTGCGTCTGCCACTCTGTAGGAATGAGTGAGGTGAGTGAGCGAACCCCCGGCACCCCCGGGGACGCGCTGGTACGAGTCGGTGGCGTGATCTTCGCGGTGGGCGCGGTGGCCACGCTGGTCACCGTGATCCCCCTGCTGATCGGCGCCGAACCGCTGCCGACCGCGGCCTATGTGGTGTCCATGCTGATGGGCGTGGGCTTCCTGGTCGCCGGCATCGGGCTGCTGCGTTCGATCGCGGCGCAGCGGGTGAAGCCCGGCAGCTAGGCCCTGGTCTGGCCGACCGTGGCGAGGTGCGCGTCGAGCCAGGCGGGGAAACCGGTCAGGTCGGGCAGCACCACGTCCGCGCCCTCCCGGCGCAACTCCTCGGCGCTGCACGGCCCGGTCGCCACCGCCACGGACAACGCGCCGGCCGTGGCCGCGCCACGGACGTCCCCCACGTGGTCGCCGACGTACACCCCGGCGGCGTGCTCGCGCAGCGCGGCGCCCTTGGCCTCCGCCCAGAGCGAGCCGATGACCACGTCGGGTCCGAGACCGAGGTGGTTCACGTGCCGCTCGGCGTTGGGCTGGTGCTTGGCCGTCACGACGATCGCCCGCCCCCCGCGCGCGTGCACGGCGGCGATCGCCTCCCGCGCCCCGGGCATCGCGGGCGTCGTGGTGATGGCGTGCTCGACGTACATGCTGCGGTAGCGGTCCGCGACCTCGGATATCCGCTCGGCCGGGAACCAGTTGGCCAACTCGACCTCCAACGGCGGCCCGAGCCGCGTCACGGCCAGATCGGCGTCGATCGGGATCCCGGTCTCCGCGGCGAGGGCGAGATAGACGCCGCGGATGCCGGGGCGGGAGTCGATGAGCGTCATGTCCAGGTCGAAGCCGACGGTGAGGGGGGTGGTTGACATACGAAGCATTCTGCCCGAACCGGGTGAGGGGTTCTCGCCCACCC
>NZ_SMKI01000104.1 GCF_004348415.1 Streptomyces hainanensis | reverse complement strand
CCTCCGCGTCGTCCTCGCGCTCCGCGCCCGCGTCGTCCGGGGGCGGCGTCGGCTCGGGAAGCGCGACCGGGTCGGGGGTCTCGTGGATCCGGCGGACGACCTCGGCCACGGGGGTGTCGGGGTGGGCGGCCAGCCAGCCGGCGGCCAGCGTCAGGGCGGCCGGCAGGTCGCCGCAGCGCTCCGCGAGCCGGTCGGCGGCGCTCGGGTCGACGGTGACGCGGACGTCGCCCGCGCCCCTGGTGAGGAGCAGGACGGCGCTGCGCCGGTCGAGGCCGCCGATGGTGCAGGGCCGGACGTCGGGCACGCCGACGAGCGGGCCGCGCGCGACGGCGAGCACCAGGCAGGCCCGGTCGTCGGGGACCAGGTCGATCAGCGGCTCGGCGTCACCGACGTCGTCGAGCAGCAGGACGATCCGGCGCCCGGTGAGCGCCTCCCGCAGCACGGCGGACGTCTCCTCGTCGTCGGCGCCCGGCGGGGCCGGGACGTGGAGCGCGTCGAGGAGGGTGCGGGCCGCCCGCGCGACGGGGACCCGGCGGCCGCCCGGGTCCGTGAGCCGGGCCCGGAGCAGGCCGTCCGGATAGTCGCCCGAGGCCAGGAGTTCGGCGGCGAAACGCTCGGCGAGCGCGGTCCGGCCGGTGCCCGGGCGGCCGGCCACCAGCAGCACCCGCGAACGTGGCGCCGGGCGGCCGGCGAGGGTGTCGAGGCCGGCTCGTTCGATGTCGGAGCGCAGCGCCGCGAGCTCGCGCTCACGGCCGAGAAACCCCGTTGACCAGGCCGGGTCGGTGACCGTCTGTTCCGTCACGTCCGTCACGGTGGGAGCGTATGTCACGCCCCGGCGGGCCGGGGCCTGACACGTCTGCCGCCGGTTCGGCGCCCCCGTCCGGCCCTGGTCAGAACGCGAACGGGCGCGCCGGCCAGGGGGCGTCGGCCGGGCGGAGCGCGTCGACGCCGTCTCCGGCGCGGGCCGCCTGCAGGGCGAGCACCCCGACGGACAGGCAGGTGTTGTGCAGCCGGCCGGCGAACACCCCGCGCACCAGTTCGTCGATCGGCACCTGGGCGTGGCGCATGTCGGCCTCCTCCTCGGAGACCGCGAACCGCTCGCCCTGGGCCACCGACAGTTCCCTGGCCAGGAAGATCCTGACCGCCTCGTCGGAGCCGCCGGGCGAGGTGTACAGGTCGATCAGGACCCGCCAGTCCTCGGCCTTGACGTGCGCCTCCTCGTACAGCTCGCGTTGGGCGGCGTGCAGCGGGTTCTCGCCCGGCACGTCGAGCAGCCCGGCCGGGATCTCCCAGAGCTTGTGGCGGACGGGGTGCCGGTACTGCTCGATCACGGTGACCCGGTCCCGCTCGTCGACCGCGAGGACCGCCACCGAGCCCGGGTGCACCTGGTAGTCGCGGCTGGCCGTGGAGCCGTCGGGCATGACGACCTCGTCGGTCCTGACGCCGGTCTTGTTGCCGGTGAACGGGGTGCTCGTGGCGGTGACCGACCAGTGGGCCGGCGTGTCGGCGAGGAAGTCGTGCGGCTGATCTGTCATGGCGGTCAGTGTCCCCCACCGTGCGGCGCGGTCAGCTCGCCCGCGCCGGCGGTCAGCTCGGCCGGGTCGGCCACCGGGCTCGCGGAGCCGCGCACGGCGGCCCGGATCAGGCCGGCGAAGAGCGGGTGCGGCCGGGTGGGCCGGGAGCGGAGCTCGGGGTGGGCCTGGGTGGCCACCAGGTAGGGGTGGACCTCGCGCGGGTACTCCACGTACTCGACGAGCTTGTTGTCCGGGGAGGTGCCGGAGAAGAGCAGCCCGGCCTTCTTCTCCAGCTCGCTGCGGTAGGCGTTGTTGACCTCGTAGCGGTGCCGGTGGCGCTCCTCGACGTACGCCTCGCCGCCGTAGACCTCGCGGACGATGGAGCCCTCGGCGAGCCGCGCCGGGTAGAGGCCGAGCCGCATGGTGCCGCCCATGTCGCCCTCGCCGGCGACGATGTCCAGCTGCTCCTCCATGGTGGAGACCACGGGGTCGGCGCAGCCCTGGTCGAACTCGGTGGAGCCGGCGCCCTCGATGCCGGCCAGGTTGCGGGCGGCCTCGATCACGATGCACTGCAGGCCGAGACAGAGGCCGAGCAGCGGCACGCGGTGCTCCCTGGCGTAGGTGATGGCGGCGATCTTGCCCTCCACGCCACGGTCGCCGAAGCCGCCGGGCACACAGATCGCGTCGACGTCGCCGAGCTGCTCGGCCGCGCCGCCCGGGGTGCGGCAGTCGTCCGAGGTGACCCACTTGACGCGGACCCGCGCGTTGTTGGCGAAGCCGCCGGCGCGCAGGGCCTCGGTGACCGAGAGGTAGGCGTCGGGCAGGTCGATGTACTTGCCGACGAGCGCGACGGTGATGTCGTGCGCGGGGTGGTGGACGCGGCGCAGCAGGTCGTCCCACTGGGTCCAGTTGACGTCCCTGAAGGGGAGGTCGAGGCGGCGCACCACGTAGGCGTCCAGGCCCTCGCCGTGCAGCACCTTGGGGATGTCGTAGATCGACTTGGCGTCGACGCAGGCCACCACGGCGGCCTCGTCGACGTCGCACATCAGGGAGATCTTGCGCTTGATGGCGGTGGGCACGTCGCGGTCGGCGCGCAGCACGATGGCGTCGGGCTGGATGCCGATGTTGCGGAGGGCGGCGACGGAGTGCTGGGTCGGCTTGGTCTTGAGCTCGCCCGAGGGGCCGATGTAGGGCAGCAGCGAGATGTGCACGACGAAGACGTTGTCCCGGCCGACCTCGTGCCGCACCTGGCGCACGGCCTCCAGGAACGGCAGCGACTCGATGTCGCCGACGGTGCCGCCGACCTCGGTGATCACGACGTCGACGTCGTCGGTGGCCATCCGGCGGATGCGGTGCTTGATCTCGTTGGTGATGTGCGGGATGACCTGCACCGTGTCGCCCAGGTACTCGCCGCGCCGCTCCTTGGCGATCACGGTGGAGTAGATCTGCCCGGTGGTGACGTTGGCCGAGCCGTCGAGGTCGACGTCGAGGAACCGCTCGTAGTGGCCGATGTCCAGGTCGGTCTCGGCGCCGTCGTTGGTGACGAACACCTCACCGTGCTGGAAGGGGTTCATGGTGCCGGGGTCGACGTTGAGGTAGGGGTCGAGCTTCTGCATGGTGACCCGGAGCCCCCGGGCCTTGAGGAGGGCACCGAGGCTGGACGCGGTGAGCCCCTTGCCGAGCGAGGAGGCGACCCCGCCGGTGACGAAGATGTGCTTGGTCATCGTGCTGCTGGGCGGCATGGCCAAAGGGGGGCTCCCGTGGGTCGCGACGTCGGATGCGTGGACGGGCCGCCGGGTCGATCCGGGGGGCCGTCGATCGGGTTCGGGGGTTTCGCTGCCCCTCCGCTCCACGGGCTACCAGGGTATCAGTGGGGGAAACCCTGAGCGGCGTCCGTGTAGGCCTCGCGGGAAATCTCGACATTTCCCCTCCAACCCGAACAAGGTTCCACGGCGAACTTCTCGACATCCGCCAAGCGTCAACGGGACCCCCTGGGCACGTCGTATTCTGCTCGGACGCTTGAATGGGCGACGAAAAGCCGCACGTCCCACGGGGGGCGGAGCACTGTTCGACTGGAGACGCTAGTGGCCGGGCGCATCGAGGATTACGCACTCATCGGGGACATGCAGACCGCCGCGCTCATCTGCCGGGACGGATCGGCGGACTGGCTCTGTCTGCCCCGATTCGACTCCCATGCCGTCTTCGCCGGACTCCTCGGCACCGAGGAGCACGGTTTCTGGCGGCTGGGGCCCACGCACGGCAAGGACGCCCCGCCGCCGCCGGCGAGCCGCCGCCGCTACCGGGGGGACTCGCTGGTCCTCGAGTCCGAGTGGGACACCCCGCGCGGCACGGTCCGGGTGATCGACTTCATGCCGCCGCGCGGCGAGGACCCGCCGCAGCTGGTGCGCATCGTGGAGGGCGTCAGCGGCCGGGTGCCGATGCGCTCGACGCTCCGGATGCGGTTCTCCTACGGCGCGGTCGTGCCGTGGGTGCACAAGGTGGACGACCGGACCGTCGCCGTCGCGGGGCCCGACTCCGTGTGGCTGGACACCGCGGCCGCCACCTACGGCAAGAACCTCACCACCTACTCGGACTTCACCGTGGCGCCCGGTGACCGGATGGCGTTCACGATCACCTGGCAGCCCTCCCACAAGCAGCCGCCGCCGGTGCCGCACCCGGAGGAGGCGCTGACCGCCACCGAGGAGTACTGGCGCGACTGGGTCGCCCAGTGCACCTACCACGGCCCGTACCGGGAGGCGGTGGTCAGGTCGCTGATCACCCTCAAGGCGCTCACGTACGAGCCCACCGGCGGCATCGTGGCGGCCCCCACCACCTCGCTCCCCGAGGACCTCGGCGGCTCGCGCAACTGGGACTACCGCTTCACGTGGCTGCGGGACGCGGCCATCACCCTCTCCTCGCTGCTGCGCACCGGCTACCACGAGGAGGCCAGGGCGTGGCGCGAGTGGCTGCTGCGCGCGGTCGCGGGCGACCCGGAGAACCTGCAGATCATGTACAGCATCACCGGCGAGCGCGAGCTGTCCGAGGCGGAGCTGAGCTGGCTGCCGGGTTACGAGAACTCGCAGCCGGTGAGGATCGGCAACGGCGCCGCCGGGCAGCTCCAGCTCGACGTGTACGGCGAGGTCACGGAGGCGCTGCACCTGGCGCACATGACGGGCCTGGCCCGCAACGACCACGCCAACGTGCTCCAGCTGAAGCTGATCAGGTACCTGGAGAACCACTGGGACGAGCCCGACGAGGGCATCTGGGAGGTGCGCGGCCCGCGCCGGCACTTCACCCACTCCAAGGTGATGGCGTGGGTGGCCGTGGACCGCACCGTCAAGCTGATCGAGTCGGGCGAGGTGGACGGCCCGCTGGAGCGGTGGCGCGACCTGCGGGACGAGATCCACCGGGACGTGTGCGAGAAGGGTTACGACAAGGAGCGCAACACCTTCACCCAGTCCTACGGCTCCAAGGAGCTGGACGCCTCGCTGCTGCTGATCCCGCAGATGGGCTTCCTGCCGCCCGACGACAAGCGGGTCATCGGCACCATCGAGGCCATCCAGCGCGAGCTGTCCACGCTGGACGGCTTCATCCTCCGCTACCCGACCGCCGGCGACGAGGCGGGCGTGGACGGCCTGGAGGGCGACGAGGGCGCGTTCCTCGCCGTGTCGTTCTGGCTGGCCGACGACCTGGCGATGATCGGCCGGGTGGAGGAGGCCCGCAAGCTGTTCGAGAAGCTGCTGGCGCTCCGCAACGACGTGGGGCTGCTCGCGGAGGAGTGGGACCCGCGGCGGATGCGGCAGGTCGGCAACTTCCCCCAGGCGTTCAGCCATGTGCCGCTGATCGACACGGCCCTCCGCCTCACCGCCTCCGGCGCCTACAGCACGTACGGCGGCTGACACCGCCGCCACAGCCGGCCGGCCGACGGGGGCCGCGGCGGAGAGGAGTCGTGCGGTGCCGCAGCGGGGACGGGTCCCTCCCACCCTGGAGGCGGTGGCCGCGCACGCCGGGGTGTCGCGCGCCACGGTCTCCCGGGTGGTCAACGGGACGCCGGGGGTGCGCGCCGAGCTGCGGGAGCGGGTGCGGCACTCGGTGGCGGCGCTCGGCTACGTGCCCAACAGCGCGGCCAGGAGCCTGGTGACCCGGCGCACCGGCGCGGTCGCGGTGGTGATCGCCGAGCCGGACACCCGGGTCTTCGCCGACCCGTTCTTCGCCCAGCAGCTGCGCGGCATCGGCCACCGGCTGGCCGCGCACGACACCCAGCTGCTGCTCGTGCTGCTGGAGGGCCGGGACGACTACGACCGCGTCGACCGCTACCTGGCCGGCGGGCATGTCGACGGGGCGCTGATGCTCTCGCTGCACGCCGAGGACCCGCTGCCGGCGATGGCGGCCGCCGTCGGGCTGCCGACCGTCTTCGGCGGCCGCCCCGGCTGGTCGGGCGCGGCGGGCGAGCCGGGGCCGCTCTACGTCGACACGGACAACCGGGACGGCGCCCGGCAGGCCGTCCGGCACCTGCTGGACAGGGGCCGGCGGCGGATCGCCGTCATCACCGGGCCGCTCGACCAGACCTCGGCCGCCGACCGGCTCGACGGCTATCTGGACGCGCTCGGCCTGACCGGGCCCGACCCGGCGCTGCTGGCCACCGGTGACTTCACGGCGGCCGGCGGGGAGCGGGCGATGGCGGAGCTGCTCGCCGGGTCGCCCCCGCCTGACGCCGTCTTCGCCGGCAACGACCTGATGGCGTCGGGCGCGCTGCGGACCCTGCGGGCGCACGGGCTGCGGGTGCCGGCGGACGTCGCGGTGGTCGGCTACGACGACCTGGGGCCGGCCGCCTGGTCGGACCCGCCGCTGACCACCGTCCGGCAGGACGTGCGGCACATGGGGGAGCTGATGGCGGAGCTGTTGCTGGGGCGGCTCGGCCTGGCCGAAGGGCCGACGACGCCGCTGGCCCCGGTGATCACGCCGGCCCGGCTCGTCGTGCGCGACTCCAGCTGATCACCCCGGTTCGACGACGCCCCAAAGGGGCGCGGGGAACCGCGCGATCAGCCACGACGGCGCCGCGGACGAACGACATCCCGCCGCGGCGCTTCCCAGCGGAGCGTCACCGCGTCACCGCGCCTCGGCCAGCTCGTCGTAGACGCTCAGCACCTGGGCCACGGTGGTGTCCTCCGTCGGCCAGCTGCCGGCCCTGACCCGGCCGGCGGCGGCCAGTGCCTCGCGCCGCTCCGGGTCGGCCAGCAGGGCGCGGACGGCCGAGCCGAGCGCCGCCGGGTCGCCGTAGGGCACCAGCACCGCCGCGTCCCCGACGAGCTCGGGGACGCCGCCCACGGCGGTGGCCACCAGGGGCACGCCGTGGCGCAGCGCCTCCTGGGCCAGCGGGGCGCGGCCGGCCCACTCGACCACCAGCAGCGCGGCGTCCGCGACCGGCAGCAGCCGGGCGATGTCGTCGTCACGGCCGAGCAGCAGCACCGGCAGCCGCTCGCGGTCCACGCGGCGCTGGAGCAGCGCGCGGTCGGGACCCGCCCCGGCGACGGCCAGCAGCGGTGGGGGCTGGAGCGAGCGCCAGGCGCGGGTCGCGGTGAGCAGGACGTCGAGGCTGTGCTCCCGCTCCAGGCGGGTGGCGGTGACCAGCAGCGGCCGGCCCATGGCGCCCAGCTCGGCGCGGATCTTGGCCGGGTTCCGCTCCCAGACGCCGGCGCTCTCACTCCTCGGGCGTTGCGCGGGCAGCGCGACCGGCGCCAGCCGCGCGTCGCGCGCCCCGCGGCGGCGGGCCCGGTCCACCAGGTCGGAGGTGGCGCCCAGCACGATGGTGGCGGCGCGGGCCACCACGTGCTCGGTGGCGGACCGCAGCTGCGCCCGGAACCCGGGCGCGTTGGAGCGGGTGTGCCAGGTCACGACCAGCGGCGTGGCGCGGCGGCGCAGCGCCAGGGTGGCGAGCAGCCCGGCCCGCATGCCGTGGGCGTGCACCAGCTCGGCGTCCGCGCAGGCGGTCCTCAGCAGCGCGGCGGCCTCCAGGCGGGTGCGCATCGGCACGGGCACGAAGCGGGCGCCGGTCCGGGTGAAGTCGTAGCGCCGCTGCGCGGACGGCGGGGCGCACACGGTGACGCGGACGCCGCGCGCCACCAGTCCGGCCGAGAGGGACAGCACATGGGCGCCGGTGCCGGCGCTGCCGCCGCCCAGCACCTGCACCACGTGCAGCGGGCCCCGCCCGCCGGGCGTGCTCACGGCGCCGCCTCGGGTGTCTCGCTGGGTGCCTCGGCCGGTGTCCCGCCGGCGGCGAGGCCCACGGCGGCGCCGCCGAGAACGTGCGGCACGGCTGCCGGGTCGGGGGTACCTCCCACGTGCGGGGGTGCGTCGCTCACGCCCGCTCCTCCCCCGTGACGACCGGCCGGGGCCGGGCCGTACGGCGAACCCCGGGCCGTCGCCAAGGGCCGGGCGGTCTCAGCCCATCGCTCACGGCAACCTCTCGTTCGCTGGGAGTGGAATGGCGTCCAGAATGCCAGGCGCGTGCCGCTTCACGGTAGCGGCCACCACCCGCTCGGGTGAGCGTCGCGGCTACGGGGAGGGGGCCTCCGTCCGCGCCCCCCGCCCCAGCCGGGCGGCGGTGGCCAGCAGCTCCTCGGCGTGGGCCCTGGCCAGCTGGGAGTCCTCCTGGCCGGCCAACATCCGGGACAGCTCCCGCACCCGGCCCTCGCCGTGCACGGAGCGGACCCCGCTGCGGGTCACCGAGCCGTCGCTGGTCTTCTCGACCACCAGGTGCCGGTCGGCGAACGCCGCGACCTGGGGCAGGTGGGTGACGACCACCACCTGGGCGGCGTCGGCGAGCTTGGCGAGCCGCCGGCCGATCTCCACGGCCGCCTTGCCGCCGACGCCCGCGTCGACCTCGTCGAAGAGGTATGTCGGCACCGGCGCGGCATCGGCGAACACCACCTCGACGGCCAGCATGACCCGGGACAGCTCACCGCCCGAGGCGCCCTTGGCGATCGGCCGGGCCGGGGCGCCCGGGTGCGGGGCGAGCAGCAGCTCGACCTCGTCGGCGCCCTGTGGCCCGATGGCCACCGTCCGGCCGTCGAGCTGCACGGCGTCGTCGCCGGCCGCCGCGTCCTGCTGCCGGACCGCGACCTCGATTCTGGCGTGGGGCATGGCGAGCTGGGTGAGCTCCTCGGACACGGCGGCGGCGAACCGGGCGGCGGTCTCGGCCCTGGCTTCGGTGAGCGCGCCGGCCTGTGCGGTGATCCGGGCGTGCAGGGCGTCGCGCTCGGCGGTGAGTTCGCCGATCCGGTCGTCGTCGCCGTCCAGCTCGGCCAGCCGGGCGGCGCCGTGTTCGGCCCAGGCGAGGACGGCGCCGCAGCCGTCCTCGTCGCCCACGGGGCTGGCGTACTTGCGGACCAGGTGGGTGAGGATGGCGCGGCGTTCCTCGACGGCGGCCAGCCGCAGGGGGTCGGCGTCGAGCCCGTCCGCGTAGCCGGCGAGGTCCTGGGCGACGTCGGCGAGCAGGATGCCGACCTCACCGAGGCGGTCGGCGAGCTGGGCCACCTCCGGATCGTGGTCGCGCACGCCCTGGAGCGCGCGGTGGGCGCCGGCCGTCAGGGTGCCGGCGTCGAGGCCGCCGGGGTCGGCCGGGTCGCCGGCGAGGGCGGCGTGCGCGGCGTCGGCGGCCGAGGCCAGCGCCTCGGCGTGGCCGAGGCGGCCGGCCTCGGCCGCGAGCTCGGCGTCCTCGCCTGGCCGCGGTTCGGCCGCGGCGATCTCGTCGAGGCCGAAGCGCAGCAGGTCGGCCTCCTGGGCCCGTTCCCTGGCGCGGGTGGTCAGTTCGGCCAGGGTGGCGCCGACCTCGCGCAGCCGCCGGTAGGTCTCCTGGTAGTCGGCGAGTGGACCGGCGACGGCCGGACCGGCGTAGCGGTCGAGCGCCTGCCGCTGTCTGGCCGGGCGCAACAGCCCCTGCTGGTCGGTCTGGCCGTGCACCGCGACCAGCTCCTCGCCCAGCTCGGCGAGCAGCCCGGCCGGCACCGACCGGCCGCCGACGTGGGCGCGCGAGCGGCCCTCGGCCGAGATGGTGCGGCTGATCAGCAGCGCGCCGTCGTCCAGCTCGGCGCCCGCCTCCTCCGCCCGGCGGGCGGCCGGCGCGTCGGGCGGGACGGTGACGCGGCCCTCCACGACGGCGGCCTGGGCGCCGACCCGCACGTAGCCGGCGTCCGCCCGGCCGCCGAGCAGCAGGCCGAGGCTGGTGACGACCATGGTCTTGCCCGCGCCGGTCTCACCCGTCACCGCGGTGAAGCCGGAGGACAGCTCGACGACAGCGTCGTCGATCACGCCCAGGCCCTTGATCCGCATCTCCTCCAACACGGATACGACCATACGAGGTTCGCGGGGGCCCTCGCGACGACGGCCCCCCGCACCCGGGATCCGAGGGTCAGCGCGGGGCGCCGCGCCAGCCCGCCACGGGCAGCGCGAACTTGGCGACCAGCCGGTCGGTGAACGGCGCGTGGTGGAGTCTGGCCAGCCGCACCGGGACGGCGCCGCGCCGCACCTCGACCCGAGCGCCGGGCGGCAGGTCGACGCTGCGGCGGCCGTCGCACCACAGCACGCCGGAGAGGGTGTGCGGCCTGACCTCGACGGCGAGCACCGAGTCGGGGGCGGTGACGAGCGGCTTCGCGAACAGGGCGTGGGCACTGATCGGCACCATCAGCAGGGCCTCGACCTCGGGCCAGACGACGGGACCGCCGGCGGAGAACGCGTAGGCGGTCGAGCCGGTGGGGGTGGCGCAGACCACACCGTCGCCGCCGAACCCGGAGACCGGGCGGCCGTCCACCTCCAGCACCAACTCGATCATCCGTTCCCTGGCGGCCTTCTCGACGGACGCCTCGTTGAGCGCCCAGTCGACGTGCACCTGCCTGCCGTCGCTCAACACGGCGACGTCCAGGGTCATCCGCTCCTCGACCTCGTAGTCGCGGGTGACGACGCGGTCCACCACCTGGTCGAGGTCGTCGCGTTCGGCCTCGGCGAGGAAGCCGACGGTGCCGAGGTTGACACCGAGCATCGGAACGCCGGAGGCGCGGGAGAACTCGGCGCCGCGCAGCAGCGTGCCGTCCCCGCCGAGCACCACGAGCAGTTCGCAGCCGTCCACCACGCCGCGGGTCTCGTCCCTGGCGACCTTGACGCGCTCGACGCTGGCCGGCAGCGGCAGGTCGACGGCCTCCTCGTCCAGCACCCGGACGCCGATGCCGTGGGCGAGCAGGCCCTGGACGACGAGTTCCGCGCTGCGGATCGCGGCGGCGCGACCGGTGTGCGCGAGCAGGAACACGGTGCGTTCCCCGGCACGGTTGGTCCCGGTACTGACGGTCACTGAGGCCCCTCCGTCACGGCGCGGTCGACGTCGGCCGGGTCGAGCGCGGGCGCCCCGGCACGCAGCCAGAGAAAGTATTCAACATTGCCGGAGGGGCCGGGCAGCGGGCTCGCGACCACGCCGAGCGCGCCGAGCCCCAGCTCGGCGGCCTGGGCGGCGACGGTGCGGACGGCCCCGGCGCGCAGGGCCGGGTCGCGCACCACGCCGCCGCTGCCGAGACGTTCGCGGCCGACCTCGAACTGCGGCTTGACCATCAGCACCAGGTCGGCGTCGGGCGCGGCGCAGCGGACGAGGGCGGGCAGTACCAGGCCGAGCGGGATGAAGGACAGGTCGCCGACCACCAGGTCGACGGGCCGGCCGTCGATGGCGTCGAGCGTCAACTCGCGTACGTTCGTGCGGTCCCTGACGGTGACCCGGTCGTCGGCGCGCAGGTGCCAGGCGAGCTGGCCGTAGCCGACGTCGACGGCGATCACCTCGGCCGCGTCGGCGCGCAGCAGCACGTCGGTGAACCCGCCGGTGGACGCCCCGGCGTCGAGTGCCCGGCGGCCGGCGACGCGCAGCCCGCGGGGGGTGAACGCGTCGAGCGCCCCCGCGAGTTTGTGGCCACCCCGGGAGGCGTAGCCCGGGTCGTCGGCGTCCTCGCGGACGACCAGGGCCGCACTGGTGGCCACCTGGGTGGCGGGCTTGCCGGCGACGGTGCCGTTGACGGTGACCCGGCCCGCGTCGATGAGCTCTCTGGCGTGCTCACGGGAACGGGCGAGCTTGCGGCGCACCAGTTCCGCGTCGAGGCGGCCGAGGCGTCGCTGGGTCGCTGCTGCCACGTGGGGTTCAGCTCCTGGGGATGGGCGAGGGGCCGGGCACGGGCGGCCCGGCCGGCTGGTCGAGGGCGGCCAGCGTCTCGCGCAGACCGCGGTGCACATCCTCGTACACCTCCAGGTGTCCCGGGACGCCGAGGTGGTCGGCGTCCGCCAGCCGGGCCAACTGGGCGTCCACGCCGCCGTGTCCGGTGGGCCGCACCTCGACGCCCAACGGGCGCGGGCCGTCGTCCTCGGGCTCCGGGGCTTGCTCGGCAAGAGGCTCCTCTTCCATGCCCCGACGCTACCAAGCCGGCCTGGCGGCCTACCGCCCCGAAGGGCCGCCCCGGCGGGCCTGCCGGGGCGGCCGCCCCGGCCCCGGCAGCGGGCGCTCCGCCGGGAGGCGACGGGTCGCGGCGCGGCCTGCGCGCCCCCGCCGGCGACACGCCGGCCTACCGGCCCGGCTGCCGCCAACCGGTCTCCGTGACCGCCCCGGCGGGCCCTCGGCCCCTGCCGCCACCAGGCGGCCTCGCGCCAACGCGGCACCCCGGCCGCGCCGGGCCGGTGCCTCGGCCGTCGTCGGTTGGCCCCCGCCTGGGGGGCCGTCACATTCAGCCGGAGCGCCGTTCCGTGCGCAGGGGCCACGGCAGGTAGCCGCCGCCGAGGACGCCCGTCACGGCGCCGACCGGCAACTGCCGGCCGGCGAAGGCCGACTGGGCGACGAGGTCGGCGGCGACGAGGAGTCCACCGACGCGCCGAGCCGTGCGCCGGCGCGCGAGCCGCACATCGAGCGCCGGCTCCGGCGGCGCACTCACCCTCGCCGCCGTCACCCCGCGCGCCCCTCGGTGGAACTCCTCAGCGACATGCGGTTAGGTTAGCCTAACCTCGCCAGGTCGCCCCGCTGTGGATGCCGACCTGGTCGAACAGCACCCCGGAAAGGTGATCCGATGCCGCGCACGCTCCCACCGAAGCCGCCGGTGCGAACCCGAGCCTGACCGGACCGACCCGACCCGACCCGAAAGGACGCAACGCCATGAGCGCACGCCCCTTCGAGTTCTTCGACCTGCACGTCCTGCGCACCAGCCGGATCAGCCCCGGCTTCGCCCGCGTCACGGTGGGCGGCGACGAACTCCACCGCTTCCTCGGCGGCGGCCGGGACCAGCGCGTCAAGCTGTTCCTCCCCCGCCCCGGCCAGCACCGGGCGGCCGTCCCGCGCGGCGAGGGCACCGGCTGGTGGCCCGCCTGGCAGCGGATGGACCCGGACGAGCGCGCCCCGATGCGCACCTACACCGTCCGCGAGCACCGGCGCGGCGTCGGCGAGTTGGACATCGACTTCGCGCTGCACGGCGCCTGTGAGGGACCCGCCTCCCGCTGGGCCCTCGTCGCCCGCCCCGGCGCGCCCCTCTCGCTCCTCGGCCCGACGGAGGAGGACAACGCCGGGGTGGACTTCCGCCCGCCCCCGGACACCGAGCGGGTGCTGATCGCCGGCGACTCCTCGGCTCTTCCCGCGATCGCCGGCATCCTGGACTGGCTGCCGGCCGGCATGCCGGCCCGGGTCTGGATCGAGACCGAGCACGCCGCCGACCGCCAGCGGTTGTCGACCAGGGCCGACGCGGAGATCACCTGGCTCTGCCGCGACCGGCTGCCGGCCCCGGCCCCCAATCCGCTGCTGGCCGCGCTCCGCGACCGCCATCTGCCGCCGGGCACTTCCTACGCCTGGCTGGCCGGCGAGGCCGGCCACGTCCGGGCCCTCCGTCGCCACCTCGTGAACGACCGCGGCTTCGACCGCGGGCGCGTCACCTTCACCGGCTACTGGCGCCGCGACGCCTCGGAGGACACGCTCCTCCAGGAGGCCATGGCGGCCTGATCGCGTGGCGTGGGCGTGCCCTCTGAAGGAGCACGCCCGCCTGGCACACGGCCGGTCAGCCGCAGTACGGGCAGCCGAGGGTGCGACCGCCGGCCGTCATCGGGCGGTCGGCCGGGGAGTCGGGGGTGAAGACCATCCGCAGCCGGCCGCAGCCGCAGCGGAGCCAGACCACGGTGCCCTCACTCGTGGTGTGGTGGGAGAGCTCGACGGGTGCGGTGGTCACCTGGATGTGCTGCATCGTCTCGGTCATAACGGCAGTGTGCGACCGCCGGACCGTGCGGGTCCATTTCACATTTCTCGGGTACATCGTGCAGAATCTTTGCATGATTGATCTGCGTCGGCTCCAGGTGCTCCGCGCGGTGCACCAGCACGGCACGGTGACCGCCGCGGCCGCCGCGCTGCATCTGACCCCGTCCGCCGTCTCGCACCAGCTCCGCGAGCTGGCCAGGGAGTTGAAGGTCCAGCTGGTCGAACCGCAGGGCCGCAGGATCCGGCTGACCGGCGCCGCGCACCTCGTCATCCGCCACGGCGAGGAGCTCCTGGCCCGCTGGGAGGAGGCCGAGTCCGCCCTCGAGTCGTACCGTTCGGGCGACGCCGGCCTGCTGCGGATCTGCGGCTACCCCAGCGCCGTCACCGGCCTGATCGCGCCGGCCACCGCCCTGCTGCGCAAGCGCCGTCCCGGCCTCACCGTGATGGTCACCGAGTGCGAGACCGTCGCCGGCTTCGACCTGCTGCTCTCCACCGACGCCGACATCGCCGTCATGGCGCCCTCCGAGGACTTCCCCAACCCCAGCGACTCCCGCTTCGACCAGGAGCCGCTGCTCGACGAACCGCTCGACCTCATCGTGCCGGCCGGCCACCCGCTGGCCTCGCGCACCGAGGTGGGGCTGGCCGAGACCGCCCGCGAGGACTGGGTGCTGCCGCTGCCCGGCAGCTGCGACCACTACCAGCGCGTCCTGGTGTTCTGCTCCGTCGCCGGCTTCACCCCCGCGGTCGCACACTGGGCCAAGGAGTGGGCGGCGGTCTCCGCCATGGTCGGCCACGGCCTGGGCATCTCCCTCTACCCCAGGCTCACGGAGATCCCGCCCAGCCACCAGACGGTCCGCGTCCCCCTCACCGCCGAACTCCCCATCTTCCGCCGCATCCTCAGCTGCGTGCGGCAGGGCAGCCGCGACCACCCGCTGGTCCGACACGGGCTCGACGCGCTCGACGAGGTGATCGCCGCGCACCCGGCGCTCGCCCCGGCCGCGCCGGACGCCGACCGGGCTCCGTCCCGCTCACACGCCTGACGGACCCCCACGGCACAATGGGCCGATGCGCCCTCGTCTCGTGCTCCTCGACGCCCCGTCGAACCTCGGTCTGAGACCGCCCGTCGAAGGGGCCGTGCCCGGGTGCTACAAGCTGGCCGGCGCCCTGCGCGAGCAGCGGCTGCTGGCGCGGCTCGGCGCCGAGGAGGGCGGCGTCGTGGTGCCGCCCCGCTACGACCGCGAGGGCTGGCAGGAGGGCGACGGGGTGTTCCACGCGGGGCCGATCGCCGCGTACACCCGCAGGCTCGCCGACCGCGTCGAGGGGCACGTGCGGGCCGGGGCCTTCCCCGTGGTCCTGGGCGGCGACTGCTCCATCCAGCTCGGCGCCTCCCTCGCGCTGCGCCGCGTCGGGCGGTACGGGATCGCCGCCGTCGACGGGTCGGCCGACTTCCGGCACCCCGGCAACTCCGACCGCGTCGGCGCCGCGGGCGGCGAGGAACTGGCCCTCGCCACCGGCCGCGGGCAGGCGGACCTCACCGACCTCGAAGGACTGCGGCCCTACGTCCGGGAGAGCGACGTCCAGGTTCTCGGCATCAGGGAGGACGACACGGAGCGCGCCGAGCTCACGGAGTCGGGCATCGCGAACACGACGGTGGGCGAGATCCGGGAGCGCGGCGTCCGGCAGACGGCCGACGCGGCGCTGCGGGCGCTGGAGGCACCGGCGCTCGACGGCTTCTGGGTGCACCTGGACGCCGACGTCCTGGACCCGTCGGTGATGCCCGCCGTCGACAGCCCGGACGACGGCGGTCTCCTTCCCGACGAACTCGCGCCGCTGCTGCGGGCATTGACCGGCTCGCCCCGGTGCGTGGGGCTCAACGTCACCATCTACGATCCCGACCTCGACCCGGACGGCTCCTACGCCGCCCTGCTCGCCGACCTCCTCGTCTCGGCACTCGCCCCCTGACCGCCACCGCCGGCGTCCGCTCCCGGCCCGGGTCCCCGACTCAGTCCCGCGGGAGGCCGCCCCGCCAGGGGCGGAGCCGGTGGCCCCGGTCGGCCGCCGACCAGGCGGCCCCGCAGAGGGCGCGCAGCCCGTCCACCGGATCGCCGCCGTCATCGCCCCCGCCGTCGAGGCGCAGTTCGTCGAGCCGCAGTTCGTCGCCGACGACGACCGCCCGCCACCCACCGCACCGCCAACCGCCGTCGTCGTCCGACCGCACCGCCGGCTGCGGCGTCAACAGCCCCCTGAGGTCGGCGGCCACGAACGTCGGCCGGTGGTCGGGGCGCGCCGCCAGCAGCTCCGCCTCGTCCGTCACGCCGGTCATCACCAACAACGAGTCCACGCCCCCGGCGTGCGCCCCCTCGATGTCCGTGTCGAGCCGATCGCCGACGACCAACGGCCGCCGCGCCCCCGTGCGCAGTATCGACTCCCGGTGCATCGGCGGCCGCGGCTTCCCCGCGACCTGCGGCTCCTTGCGCCGGCCCGTGGCGATCCGCACCGCCTCCACGGCGGCGCCGTTCCCCGGCACGATGCCCCGCCCGCTGGGGATGGTCAGATCCGTGTTGGACGCGAACCACGGCACCCCCCGGTTGACGGCGAGCGCCGCCTCCGCGATCACCCCCCACGGCAGTTCGGGGCCGCCGTAGCCCTGGACGACGGCCGCCGGCTCGTCGTCCGCCGAGTCCACCGGGCGCAGCCCGCGCTCCGCGAGCGCGACCCGAAGCCCCTCACCACCCGCGCACAGGACCCGCGCGCCGGCGGGCAGTTGCTCGGCGATCAGCCGGGCCACGGCCTGCGCCGACGTCACCACCTCGCCCGGCTCGGCCGCGACGCCGAGCCTGGTGAGGTGCGCGGCGACGGTCTCCGGGGTGCGGGCCGCGTTGTTGGTCACGTAGGCCAGCCGCATGCCGGCCTCCCGCGCCACCCGCAGCGACTCCACGGCGTGCGGAATCGCCTCGCCACCCGCGTAGATGACGCCGTCCAGGTCGAGCAGCGCGGTGTCGTGGACCTCGTGGAGCGCACGCTCGGACCCTCTCGGCGCGGGGCCGGCGGCCCCGTTCCCCGAGTCGGTCCTGCCGGCCATGTCAGCGTTGTCAGCCATGATTCCCAGATCTCCTCCCATGGTCCACGCGGCATACGATGCGGGGATGCACGCCGCCGGCCTGGACCTCGCCCCGTTTCGTGCGCTCCGCTACGCACCCGAGCGGGTCGGCAACCTCGCCGACGTGATCTCACCGCCGTACGACGTCGTCGTGCGGCCGGACGAACAGCGCGACCTGGAGACCTCGGACCCGCACAACATCGTCCGGCTGATCCTGCCACGCACCCCGGAGCGCGCCGCCGCCACCCTCCACGAGTGGCTTGCCGCCGGCGTCCTGCGCACCGACCGGGTGCCGGCGCTCTACGTGTACGAGCAGCGCGCCCCCGGGCTCCCGCTCCAGCGCGGCATCATGGGCGCCCTCCGGTTGACGGTGCCGAGCGAGGGCACGGTGCTGCCGCACGAGGACGTCATCCCCGAGGTGGTGGACGAGCGGGCCGCGCTGCTGAGGGCCACCCGCACCGACCTGGAGCCGCTGCTCCTCGCCTACCGCGGCGCCGGCGACGACACGGTGCCCGCCGTCGTCGAACGCGCGACGGCCCGGCCACCGCTGCTCGCCACCCCCACCGACGATGCGACCGAGCACCGGATCTGGGCCGTCACGGAGCCGGCCGAGATCGCCGTGGTCCGCGCCGAGTTGGCCCGGCACCGGGCCCTGATCGCGGACGGCCACCACCGCTGGGCCACCCGGCTGCGGCTCAGCGCCGAGCACGGCGGTCGCCCGCCCTGGGACCGCGGCCTGGTGCTGCTCGTCGACACCGACCGCCACCCGCTGCGGGTCAGTCCGATCCACCGGGTGGTCGCCGGCCTGCCGCTCGCCGAGGCGCTGGCCAGGGCGGGCACGGCGTTCCGGGTCAGCCCCGTGGCCGGCCCGCTCGACGCGGCGCTCCGCGTCCTCGACGACACCCCGGGCAACGCCTTCCTGCTGGCCCGGGCCAGCACCGACGCCGGCACCGGCACCGGCACCGGCACGGACGGCGCGTTCCACCTGCTCGACCGCCCCGACCCGGCTCTCCTCACCCGCACCGTCCCGGCCGACCGGCCGCGCGCCTGGCGGGAGTTGGACGCGACCGTGCTCAACGCGGCCCTGCTCGGCGAACTGTGGCGGCCGGCGGCCGGCCGCCCGCTCCGGGTCCGCCACCTGCACGGCGCGCCCGCCGCCGTCGCGCAGACCGCCGGATCGGGCGACGGGTTCGCGGTACTCATGCGGGCGGTACGGGAAGAAACCGTACGGACCCTGGCCGAGCGCGGCGTCACCATGCCGCACAAGTCGACCTCGTTCGGCCCCAAGCCCGCCACCGGTCTGCTGCTGCGCGATCCACAAGACGATCCGCGGGACGACCCGCAGGACGAGGCACGGGACCGTCCGGCGGGTGAGACGGCGAGCGGGCCCGATTGTCGCGCGAATTTAGGTTAGGCTAACCTCACTTCCAGTTTGCTGCCGCACCTGGGAGACCCATGCGCCCCACCGTCTTCGCCCGACACGACGAACGACTCGGCGAGTTCGCCCTCCGCCCCGT
>NZ_SMKI01000103.1 GCF_004348415.1 Streptomyces hainanensis | reverse complement strand
TGGGTGGTCAGTCCCGCCGTGACGAGGGTGAGCCAGCGGGTTCTGGTGGTGGCCGGCTGGTCGGTGGGGGCGGTGGAGAAGAGCAGGTAGATGTCGCCGACGGTGACGTCGGGGTGGATGTCGCCGTCGGCCTGGCCCGCCTCGATGAGGGTGGTCACGGCGGTGCCGGCGCGCGCCTCTGCGGCGTGGTCGCCCGGTTCGGCGCCGAGGGTCCGGGCGGCGGCCTTGACGGCGCGGTCGGAGACGGAGGTCTCGACGACGCGGCCCAGGAAGGCGGTCAGCTCGTCCACGGCGCGGGCGCCGGAGGAGACGCGGGCGAGGGCGGCCTCGGCGTCGTCGGCGACGCGGCCGACGTACTCGGCGACGACGGCCGCCACCAGGTCGGTCTTGGTGGGGAAGTGCCGGTAGAGGGTTCCCACCGCCACGCCCGCGGCGGCGGCTATCTCGTCCATGCCGACGTCGGGTCCGTGTGCGGTGATCTGTTCGCCGGCCGCGGCGAGGATCTTCCTGCGGTTGCGGACCGCGTCGGCGCGCGGCGCCCTGGCCTGGGCCATGAGACTCGCCACCCCTTTCGCTTGCATCAACATGAACTGTGGTTCACGATAGATAGTGAATGCAGGTTCATCTTAGTCGTGAGGACTCGACATGCCCACCAAGACCGCCCTCGTCACCGGTGCCTCGTCCGGCATCGGCGAGGCCACCGCCCTGAAGCTGAAGGAACTCGGCTACACCGTCTACGGCGCGGCCCGCCGCACGGAGCGCCTGGAATCGCTGGCCGAACGGGGTGTCCTGCCGCTGGCGATGGACGTCACCGACGACGCGTCCATGCGGGCCGGCGTCGAGCGCGTCATCGCCGAGTCGGGTCGGATCGACGTGCTGGTCAACAACGCCGGCTACGGCTCCTACGGCGCCATCGAGGACGTCCCCATGGCCGAGGCCCGCCGCCAGTTCGAGGTCAACGTCTTCGGCGCCATGCGGCTGGCCCAGCTCGCCCTGCCCCACATGCGTGCCCAGCACGGCGGGACCGTCGTCAACATCACCTCCATGGGCGGCAAGATCCACACCCCGCTCGGCGGCTGGTACCACGGCACCAAGTTCGCCCTCGAAGCCCTCAGCGACTGCCTGCGCATGGAGGCCAGGCCCTTCGGCGTCGACGTCGTCGTCATCGAACCCGGCGGTATCGCCACCGAGTGGGGCGGCATCGCCGCCGACCACCTGCGCGAGACCTCGGGCGCGGGCGCCTACGCCAGGCAGGCCGACGCCGTGGCCGCCTCCCTCGGCTCGGAGGGCAACGCCAGGCGCAACTCGCCGCCCCAGGTCATCGCTGACGCCATCGGCAGGGCCGTCACCACCCGCCGCCCCCGCACCCGCTACGCGACCGGCTTCGCCGCCCGCCCGTTGATCGCCCTGCGGCGCGTGCTGCCCGACCGCGCCTTCGACGCCGTCATCAGGCGCGCCGTCGGCGTCCCCGGCTGAGCGCCGGCCCGCCGCCCGCCCCGGGCGCGTGCGGCGAGGTCATCCGGAGCGCACCGCCGTCGACTCGGGCCCCGGATCGGCCGGGTGGCCGACGCCCGCGATCTCGGGGGCGGGAACGCCGCGTGGCCGCAGTCCTGCGGTCAGGCCGACGAGCACCACGGCGATGCCCAGCCAGACCGAGGGCCTCGGGACGCCGGAGCCGGTGACGGCGCCCACGGCCGCCGCGGCCAGCGGTGCGATACCGGTGAGCAGCCCGGCGTGCCCGGACCCGACGGCGCGCACCGTCGAGTACCACAGCACGAAGGCGACCGCCGTCACCAACAGCGCCTGGTAGCCGGTGGCCGCCCAGTGGGGCCCGGACAACTCCCGCACGGCCTGGGGGCCTTCCGCCGTCGCGCCGAGGACCGCCAGCATCAGACCGCCGAGCCACGTCGCGTGCACGGACACCCCCCACGGGCTGTGCCGCCGCAGCACCGGCACGGCGAGCAGCGTGAACCCGGCCTCGCAGCCCAGCACCAGCGCCGCCCAGGCCACCCCGACGGCGTCGGTGTGGCCCGTGCCCTCCACCAGCATCGCGCCCACCATCACGACCGGCGCCGCCAGCAGGACCTGCCGGCTCGGCCTGCGCCGTTCCAGCAGGGGGCCCACCACGCCGAGAACCAGCGGCGCGCACGCGACCGCGACGGCGATCACCGCGGGCTCCGCGTGCGCGACGCCCCTGACCACGGCCACGTTGAACAGCACCAGACCGGTCAGCGCGAGGCCGGTCAACCACAGCCACTCCCGTCCGCGCGGCCACACCAGCCGGGCACCGGCCAGCCGGGCGAAGAGCACGAGGATCGCGGTCGCGGCCACGTAGCGCACGGCCTGGGTGGTGAACAGCGGGGCGTCGACGAGTACCCGCGAGACGGTGACGCTGCCGCCGACCAGCATCATCCCGGCCATACCTGGCACGAGCTGGGCGAACGAAGCGGAAGGTGTGTTCATGAGGCCCACCCTGCCCGCACAATGGCTGCCATGGGCAGGTCCACAATGCCGCCGCGCGAGGGGTCCAAAAAGCCGTCCCGAACGGGTGCGGCCGTCGGCTCCGACTTCCTCCAACTGGACATCGACGAGGCGCCGCCCGGCGGGCGCACCGCCTGGCTCGCCGACCGGCTGCGGTCGGCCATCGCCGACGGCCGGCTGCCCGTCGGGTCGCGGCTGCCCGCGAGCCGCGTGCTGGCCGAGGAACTGCGCGTCACCCGCGGCGTGGTCACCGAGGCCTACCAGCGGCTCGCCGAGTCGGGACAGATAGCCGGTCGGGGCCGGCGCGGCACGGTCGTCGTGGCGGCGCCCGCCACGCCGGGCGAGCCCGCCCGCGACGCGGCCGTGCCCGGGCCCGTGCTCTTCGGTCCGGCCGACGGAGAGGTCGCCGTCGACCTGCTGCGTGCCCAGCCCTGCCGCATCGATCTCTCCCCGGGCGTCCCCGATCTCGCCGCGTTCCCCCGCGCCGGCTGGCTGCGCGCCGAACGCGCCGTCCTCGCCGGTCTCGGCCGGGCCGACCTCGGGTACGGCGACCCCCAGGGCACCCCCGCGCTCCGCCGGGCCGTCGTCGGCTGGCTGGCCCGCAACCGCGGCATCCGCGCCCACCCGGACGAGGTCATCGTGGTCGCCGGCGTGGCGCAGGCCCTCGGCCTGCTCGGGCAGCTCCTGCGGGCGGAGGGGATCCGGGACATCGCCGTCGAGGACCCCGGATCGCTCGGCACCCGCCAGCAGTTGACGTACGGCGGCCACACGCTCCTGCCCGTCCCCGTGGACGAGCGCGGACTCGACGTCGGCGCGCTGCGCGCCGGCGGCGCCCGGGCCGTGCTGCTCACCCCGGCCCACCAGTTCCCCACCGGCGTCGTCCTGGACGGGGAACGCCGTCGCGAGCTGCTGGGCTGGGCCGCCGAGGGCGGGGTGGTCATCGAGGACGACTACGACGCCGAGCACCGCTACGACCGGCCGCCGGTGCCGGCGCTGCGCTCGCTGATGCCCGACGGCGTCTGCTACGCGGGCAGCGTCTCCAAGCTGCTGGCGCCCGCGCTCCGGGTGGGCTGGCTCCTCGTCCCGCCGGGCCGCCGGGACGCCCTGGTGACGGCGAAGAGGTTCACGGACCTCGGCAACGGTGTCCTCACCCAGCTGGTCCTCGCCCGCCTGATGGACTCCGGCGAGCTGGAACGGCACCTGCGGCACGTCAGGTCGCGCCACCGCCGCCGTCGGGACGCGATGCTGCGGGCCATCGAGGCACACCTGCCCGGCGCCCGCGTCCACGGCGCCGCCGCCGGCCTGCACCTGATGGTCACCTTCGACGACCGGGGGAGAGGCTTCCGCGACACCGACCTCGCCGCGGCCGCCCTGGCCCGGGGCGTCAAGACGCACCCCCTGTCCTGGCACCGGATCGGCCCCGGCGCACCCGGCCTGGTCCTCGGCTACGCGGCGGGCCCCGCCCACGAGATCGACGAGGGCATCGCCCTGGTCGGGGAGGCCCTGCGCGACCACGCGCCGTGCGGTGGCTACACTGCCCGATGATCGACTCGACCGCCGCCGGCATCCGTGAACGCCTGGCCGAACACCGGGCCGGCTTCGACGTCCGGTTCGCCGCCTACTTCGACGCCCTCGCCCAACGCCCCCTGCCATGCAGCGACTTCGTGCCCGAGTGCCTGGGGCTGCTGCGGGACCTGTCACTGCGCGGCGGGAAACGCCTGCGGGTGGCGCTGCTCCACGAGGCGGCCGGCCTGGTGACCGCCGACACCCCGGCGGGCCTCGACGAGGCCGGGCTGAGCATCGAACTCCTCCAGACCCACGGGCTGGTCCACGACGACATCATCGACGACTCCCCCACCCGCCGCGGCGGGCCCTCCGTCCACCACGCCTACCGCCAGCGGTTGCCGAACACCCCGCACACCGCCCTGGGGCTGGCCGTGCTCGCCGGCGACCTGGCCGCCTTCCTCTCCGTCCAGGTCCTGCTGGAGGCCAAAGTCCCCGCCGCACTGCGACTCGCCATGGCCGAGGTCCAACTCGCCACCGGAGCCGACACCGTCATCGGCCAGATACTCGACCTGGAACGCGACTTCCACCACCTGCCGGACCGCGCGATGCTCGACGCCGTCTCCGACCACAAGACCGCCCGCTACTCGGTCCTCGCCCCGCTCCGCCTCGGCCTGCTCGCCGCCGGCGAGGACATCGCGGCCCACGACGCCCGGCTACGCCGGTACGCGACACTCGTCGGCATCAGCGGAACCCTGCGCGACGACTACCTCGACCTGTTCGGGGACCCCGAGGTCCTCGGCAAACCGGCGGGCTCCGACCTCCGCGAGGGCCGCCGCACCTACGCCGTCTGCGCCGTCCTCGCGGCCGCCACCCCCACGGAGCGGGACACCGTGGAGGAGGCGCTGGCCGCGCCCGACTGCCCGCCGGACACCGTCGACGCCGTGCGGAGGATCGCGCTACGCCACGGCGTCGACGACCGGCTCCGCGAGGACATCCTCGGCACCGCCCGGGCGGCGGCCGCCGAAGCGGCCAGCTGGCGGCCGCACTGGCGCGCCGACGCCGTCGCCTTCTTCGAACACCTGCCCCTCTGGGGCGCCGAACGGACCCGCTAGGTCCTGTCCGGGGTCGACCGGCGCTCGGGGTCCGCGTCGGCCGGCGGTGGGTCGCTGATGCCGAGGCGCAGGTGTTCGACGTGGTAGAGGGCCTGGTCGAGCAGCGCGGCGACGTGGTTGTCGTAGAGGGAGTACACGACGGAACGCCCCTTGCGGGTGCCGACCACCAGGTCGAGGTTGCGCAGCAGGCGCAGCTGGTGGGAGCAGGCGGACTGCTCCATGCCCACCTCGGCGGCCAACTCGGTGGCGGGCAGCGGGCCCTCGCGGAGCCGGGCGAGGATCAGCAGCCGGGAGGGGGTGGCCAGCGCCTGGAGCGTGGCCGCGACCTTGGCCGCGTTCGCCGCGTCGAGACGGGCGGGCGGGGCGCTGCTGGTGGACGGTGCTGCTCCGTGACCCATGGGCCCATGGTACGCGACCGCATGAATGCATGAACTCTTGTTCATGCGTTCCTGTTATGGTGGCGGGGCCGGAGAACCCTCCGCCCCTCCCTGCCCGATCCGTCGAAGGGCCCGTTGCCATGTCCTCCACCCTCACGCGCCCCGCCGGGGCCGGCGACGCCGTCCGCGACACGGCGCCGCCACGGCGGCGCACCAGGATCCTCGCGGTGCCTGAGGCGCGCTGGGCGGCCGCCGCACTGGCGCTGTTCCTGCTCGCCCTGCCCCTGTACCTGGCCGGGACGCCGGCCTGGGCGTGGGGCCCGCTGTTCGCGGCCGTCTACGTGACGGGCGGCTGGGAGCCCGGCTGGGCCGGCCTCCAGGCCCTCAGGGAGCGGACGCTCGACGTCGACCTGCTGATGGTGGTCGCCGCGCTCGGGGCGGCGGCCATCGGCCAGGTGCTCGACGGCGCGTTGCTGATCGTCATCTTCGCCACCTCGGGCGCGCTGGAGGCGATCGCCACCGCGCGGACGGCCGACTCCGTGCGCGGCCTGCTCGACCTCGCGCCCACCACCGCCACCCGGCTCACGGGCGACGGCGGCGAGGAGACCGTCCCCACCGGGCGACTGGCCGTGGGCGATGTCGTCCTGGTGCGTCCCGGCGAGCGGATCGGCGCCGACGGCCGGGTGGTGGACGGCGCCAGCGACGTCGACCAGGCGACCATCACCGGCGAGCCCCTGCCGGTCGCCAGGGGAGTCGGCGACGAGGTGTTCGCCGGCACGCTGAACGGCACCGGCGCCCTGCGGGTGCGGGTGGAGCGCGATCCCGCGGACTCCGTGATCGCCCGGATCGTGGCCATGGTCGAGGAGGCGTCCGAGACCAAGGCGCCGACCCAGCTGTTCATCGAGAAGGTCGAACAGCGCTACAGCCTGGGCATGGTCCTGGCCACCGTCGCCCTGTTCGCCGTGCCGCTGCTGTTCGGCGCCGACCTCCAGTCCACGCTGCTGCGCGCGATGACCTTCATGATCGTCGCCTCGCCCTGCGCCGTGGTGCTGGCCACCATGCCGCCGCTGCTGTCCGCGATCGCCAACGCCGGCCGGCACGGCGTCCTGGTGAAGTCGGCCGTGGTGATGGAGCGGCTCGGGCAGGTGGACGCGGCCGCGTTGGACAAGACGGGCACCCTGACCGAGGGCACCCCGCGGGTGACCGACGTCCTCCCGCTCGACGGCTCGGGGCTCACCGACGACGCACTGCTGCGACTCGCGGCGGCCGCCGAGCACCCCAGCGAACACCCCCTGGCCCGCGCCATGGTGGACGCCGCCCGCGACCTCGCGATCCCGCCGGCCGAGGACTTCGCCTCCACCCCGGGCGTCGGCGTCACCGCCACGGTCGAGGGCCGGACGGTCGCCGTCGGCAGCCCCGCCCGGCTGCTCGACGCCGACCGGCCCGGCCCGGCCGCCGCCGTGGTCGCCGGCCTCGAGGAGGACGGCCGCACCGCCGTCCTGGTCACCCTGGACGGCGCTCCGGTGGGCGTGCTCGGCATCGCCGACCGGCTCCGCGACGAGGCCGCCGCCACCGTCGCCGCCCTGGGCGGGTTGACCGGCACCGCCCCGATCCTGGTCACCGGCGACAACCCGCGCGCCGCCCACCGGCTGGCCGCCGAGGTCGGCATCACCGACGTGCGCGCCGGGCTGCTGCCCCAGGACAAGGTCGCGGCCGTCCGGGAGTTGGCGGACGCCGGCCGGAAGGTGCTGGTCGTCGGCGACGGCGTCAACGACGCCCCCGCGCTGGCCGCCGCGCACACCGGCGTCGCCATGGGCCGCGCCGGCTCCGACCTCGCCCTGGAAACCGCCGACGCCGTCGTCGTCCGCGACGAACTCGCCACCATTCCGGCGGTCGTGAACCTCTCCCGGCGCGCCCGCCGCCTCGTGATCCAGAACCTGGTGATCGCCGGCGTCTTCATCACCGGCCTGGTCGTCTGGGACCTGGTCGGCAACCTGCCGCTCCCGCTCGGTGTGGCGGGCCACGAGGGCTCCACGGTGATCGTCGGCCTCAACGGCCTACGCCTCCTCGCCGACGGCGCCTGGCGCCGGGCCGCCGCGGGCACGGACCGGTGAGCCGGGCGATGTCCCGGGGTTCCAGCCGGAGCCGGCGCGGCACCTCCGCCGACTCGGCCGCGGTCGGCGGCTGTTCCGGGTAGCGCCGCACCGTGTACCGCGCGCCCTCCGCGTGCGGCCGTCCCGGCGATGCCACGGCGGCGCCCGCCGCACCCGAACGAGGGAAACCGGGCCGAGAGAATCGTTCCGCCATACGTGGATCCCGCCGGGGTCGTGTGTATTCGGTGCGGGCGGCCCGGAACCCGCTCGGGACGTGCTCTCCACCCGTGGACGAGGCAACCGTGCCGGAACGCCCGCCTCTCGCCGCCGAACGGAGAACCCACCATGGCCTCGGATCTCGTCACCTCGATTCCGGCGAACATCCCCCACACCCTCAGCATCGACCTCAACACCAAGGACACCAGGAAGGTCCGCTCCTACGCCGGGCACGTGCACGTCGACAACACGGAGCACCCCGGAACCGAGAACCACCTGTTCTACTGGTTCTTCGAGAGCCAGACCTGCAATCCCCACGTCGCCGTCCCCGACCAACAGGACCTGATCAGCCGGACGCCGCTGCTGATCTGGCTCAACGGCGGCCCCGGCGCCTCCTCGTTGCTCGGCCTCTTCCTGGAGAACGGCCCGCTGTCGATCGCCGACGACGCCGCCGGCACGATCTCGGTGACCCCCAGGAGCTGGAACCAGGAGGCGCACGTCGTCTACTGGGACCAGCCCCTCGGCACCGGATACAGCTACTCCGACGTCGAGGACGAGTACGTCCGGGACGAGGAGGCCCTCGGCCGGATGTTCTGGCAGGCCCTCCAGGAGTTCTTCCGCCTGCACCCCGAGTACGCCAGATGCCCGCTCTACGTCTGCGGCGAGAGCTACGCGGGCAAGTACGTGCCGGCCATCGCCCTGGAGATCGACCGGCGGAACAGCGCGGGGCCCGAGGGCCGACACCTCGACCTCAGGGGGATCGCCGTCGGCAACGGCTGGATCACCCCCGAGCTCTCGCTCCGCGTCATGATCGACTACGCCTACGCCACCGGCTACCTCGGCATCAGCGGGCGTGACTCCCTCCTTGACTCCTACGCCGCCTTCCAGACCGTCCTGCGGGCCGGCGACATGAAGGAGGCCACCAGGCTCGGCAACGACCTGGTCAACACGGTCCTCGCCTACGGCGGCAACTTCGATCTCTACGACGTCCGCCGCTGGGACGACATCTCCATGGGCGCGCTGCGCGCCTACCTCAACAGCCCGGACGTCAAGAAGGCCCTGCACGTGCACGCCGACGTCACCTGGGAGTGCGGCGACAACGAGGGCCCGGTGGCGGAGGCCCTGGTGGAGGACAACATGGCGGACGCCTCCGGCAAGTACGGGGAGCTCATCGACAAGGGCTACCAGACCCTGCTCTACACCGGGAACTTCGACCTCGCCTGCGGATACCGGTGCACCGAGGAGATCCTCGACGGCCTGATGGAACAGCGCGGCGAACAGGCGGAGTGGCGCAACGCGCCCCGGCTGGTCTGGACCCAGGCGCAACAGAACCCCAAGGGCTTCGTCCGCCGGCTGCGCAACCTGACGCAGGTCGCCGTGCCCGACTCGGGACACGAGGTGCCGGCCTACCAGCCCGAGATCTGCCGGGAGATGCTCTACAACTGGCTCTTCGACCGGCCCTTCGCCGGCTACGACCCGCAGCAGCAGGCCAAGCCGCGCAACGGCAACGGCGGGTCGCGCAAGGCGTGACCGCCCCCGCGCCGGCGCCCGGGTCGCGGCCCTGACGCGGGGCGCGGCACACGTTTCGGCAACTGCCGGAGAAAACGAAAGGGAAATACCGATGGCGGACGATCCACAGAAGGCCCTCGAGGACTTCCTGAAGAAGATCCAGGAGTGGTACGCGGCCGACTACCGGGGATTCGCGACCCTGTTCGACACGGCGATCGCGAACGTGGTGCCCTACCCCGAGGGAACGAAACCGGAGGTGCGGCAGGACTGGCGAGGGAAGAAGATCAAGGATCTCTGCGACTTCTTCCGGGAGTGGTACGAGTGGGACTGGAAGGCGAAGCCGAACGAAGGGCTGTACTACATCGAGAAGTTCAGCTGGATCAACTACGAGAACGACTACGGCATGGTCTTCGTCACCTGCGGTGCCGGTAGGGAGATGATGTACGAGTTCACCAAAGTGCAGGGCCTGCAGGCGGATTACCCGGGCACGGAGGGGCAGCAGCTCATCGACATCTGGAAGGCCGAACTCGGCTCCAGGATGGACGACTTCTCGACGGGCCCGTGGGCCACCTTCAACGACTTCTTCGTCCGGGACCTCAAGGACGACAAGAGGCGGCCGATCGACGCCGAGGACGACAACAGCGTCGTGGTCGCGCCGACCGACTGCGTCATCAACATGATCGTCGACGAGCTGACCGCGGAGACGCCGATCCCCGTCAAGACGGTCACGATGAACGTCAAGCAGTTGCTGGCCGACTCCGAGTACCACAGGAAGTTCATCCCGAGCAAGGACGAGAACGGCGATCCGGTTCCCGGGGGAACGGCCGTCTCCTGCATCCTGCTGCCCGACACCTACCACTGGTACCACTCGCCGGTCGCGGGTGAGGTGGTGGAGGCCCACGACGACATCGGCGGCGTTCTCTACGGAATGCGCGACTTTCCCGGGCTGCTCAACAAGGGAAACGTCGGATACGGCTTCGACTACGAGATGTTCGACGACTTCCGCCGGGGATACGTCATCTTCAGGACGACGTTCAAGGACCCGCTGGGAAAGGAACACGAGACCTTCGTGGGGATGGTGACCGTCGGCCTCAACTCGATCGGCTCCGTGAACTTCCTACCGGAGTTCCGGAACCCGAAGAAGCCGGTGCAGGTGACGAAGGGGCAGAAGGTCGGCAACTTCAAGTACGGCGGCTCGCTGAACATCCTGCTGTTCGAGTACGGCCGGTTCCCCGCACTCCAGGTGTACATGGGGCAACGCATCGGAACCCTGGAGAAGCGGGACCGGACGGAGAAGCTGTTCGTTCACCCCCATCACAGCCAGGCCCGCCGGCGCCTGTTCACGGCGCCCTGACCCCCGCCCCACCCCGGCCGGTACCACTCGGCGAGGGAGTCGCGGTCGTAGGCGGCGCGGCCTGACGGCCCCGGCGATCGTGCCGGCCGCGACCCTCCGCTCGCTGGTCATGGCGGCGCCTCCCGCTGTGTCCTTCCGCCGTCTTGTGGCCCGACCGAACATTCGGTTAGCGTGCGGCACGGCCACATAATCCAGCCCGACCCCTGCCTGTCAAGAGGTGGACCGCATGCCGCAGTTGAGTCCGCAAGGCCCCGACTTCCCCGCCCGCCACCGCGCGCTGCTCGAACAGGCGGTGGCGGCGGCCGGGCGTCGCGAGCACTGGACCCCCTATCCGGAGTCCCCGAGCAAGTCGGTGTACGGGGAGGACGCCGCGAAGCTCGGCGAGACGGCCTTCCACGACCAGGTCGGCCGGGCGTTCGAACTGCCGGGGCATCCGGGCGAGTCGCTGATGTCGCCCGGCGAGCGGTCCCCGTACGGCTTCCCGCTCGACATCGCCTACCCCCGCGTCGGGCCGGACGCGGCCGTGGCCGCCGCGAAGGCCGCCGTCCCCGCCTGGCGGGACGCGGGACCCGACGTCCGCGCCGGCGTCGCCGTCGAGATCCTGGCCCGGCTGAACGCGTCGAGCTTCGAGATCGCGCAGGCCGTGCAGCACACCACGGGGCAGCCCTTCGTGATGGCCTTCCAGGCCGGCGGGCCGCACGCCCAGGACCGGGGGCTCGAGGCGGTCGCGTACGCCTGGGCGGAGCAGAAGCGGCACGTGGAGCGGGCCCGGTGGAGCAAGCCGCAGCGCAGGGGCGGGCCGCTCGTGCTGGACAAGAGGTTCACGCCGGTCGGCCGGGGGGTCTCCCTGCTGGTCGCCTGCAACACCTTCCCGACCTGGAACGGCTATCCGGGGCTCTTCGCCTCCCTGGTCACCGGGAACCCCGTCGTGGTCAAGCCGCACGCGGGCGCCGTGCTGCCGCTGGCGATCACCGTGCGCACCGCCCGCGAGGTGCTCGCCGAGGCGGGCTTCGACCCGAACCTGGTGGTCCTCGCCGCCGAGGAGCCGGGCGAGCGGACCGCGGCCGACCTCGCACTCCACCCCGACGTGCGGATCGTCGACTTCACCGGCTCCACCGAGTTCGGCGACTGGCTGGAGGCCAACGCCCGCCAGGCCGTCGTCCACACCGAGAAGGCCGGCCTCAACACCGTCGTGCTGGACTCCACCGACGACTACCGCGGCCTGCTCGGCAACCTGGCCTTCTCCCTGGCGCTGTACAGCGGCCAGATGTGCACCACCCCGCAGAACCTCCTCGTCCCCCGCGCGGGCATCGACACCGACCAGGGCACGCGGACCGCCGACGAGTTCGCCGCCGACCTGGCCGCCGCGCTGGACGGGCTGCTGGCCGATCCGGCCCGTGCCGCCGGCACGCTGGGCGCCGTCGTGAACGCCGGCGTGCGCGAGCGGCTGACGCGGGCGGCCGAACTCGGCCGCACCGTGCGCGCCTCGACGCGGATCGCGCTCCCCGAACACCCGGAGGCGGACGTCCGCACCCCGCTGGTGGCCCGGCTGGACGCGGACACCGACCGGGACACCTACACCCGCGAGTGGTTCGGCCCCGTCTCGTTCGTCATCGGCACCGACTCCACCGAGCACAGCCTCCGCGTCTTCCGGGACACCGTGCGCGCGCACGGCGCGCTGACCGCCGCCGTCCACTCCACGAGCGAGGCGGTGCTCGCGGCCGCCGAGCGGTCCGCGCTGGAGGCGGGCGTCCACCTGTCCGAGAACCTCACCGGCGGGGTGTTCGTCAACCAGTCGGCCGCCTTCAGCGACTTCCACGGCAGCGCCGCCAACCCGGCGGCCAGCGCCACCCTCTCCGACCCGGCCTTCGTCACCGGCCGGTTCGCCACGCTCCAGTCGCGCCGCCCGGCCCCCGCCGAGGAGCCCGCCGAGGAGCCCGCCGAGGAGCCCGTCGATGCCTGACGAGGTCTACCTGGTCGACGGGGCCCGCACCCCGCAGGGCCGCTACGGCGGAGCCCTGGCCGGCGTGCGCCCCGACGACCTCGCCGCCCTCGTGGTCGGCGAGGCCGTGCGCCGCGCCGGCATACCGGCGGACGCCGTCGACGAGGTCGTGCTGGGCGCCGCCAACCAGGCCGGCGAGGACAACCGCGACGTGGCGCGCATGGCCGTGCTGCTGGCCGGACTCCCGCACACCGTGCCCGGCTACACCGTCAACCGGCTGTGCGCCTCCGGCCTGACGGCCGTCGCCTGCGCCGCCCAGGCGATCCGGGCCGGCGAGGCCGACCTGGTCGTCGCCGGCGGCGTCGAGTCGATGACCAGGGCCCCCTGGGTGATGGCCAAGCCCGGCACCCCCTGGGCCAGGCCTGGGGAGGTGCACGACACGTCCCTCGGCTGGCGCTTCACCAACCCGCGCTTCGCCGACGCCGGCCCCCGGGCGGCGAAGGTGACCCTGTCGATGGGCGAGACCGCCGAGGAGGTCGCCGCGCTCGACGGCATCACCCGCGCCGAGTCCGACGCCTTCGCCCTGCGCAGCCACCGGCGGGCCGTCGCGGCCCAGGCGGCCGGGCGCTTCGACCGGGAGATCGTGCCGGTGCCGGTGGAGGACGGCCACGTCACCCGCGACGAGGGGCCGCGCCCCGCCACCACGCTGGAGAAACTCGGCACGCTCCGCACCGTCTTCCGGGAGGACGGCGTCGTGACCGCCGGCTCCTCCTCGCCGCTCTCCGACGGAGCGGCCGCGCTGGTGGTGGCGAGCGCGGCGGCCGTCGAGCGGTACCGGCTCACCCCACGGGCCCGGATCGTCACCTCGGCCTCGGCCGGCGTCCGGCCCGACACCATGGGGCTCGGGCCGGTGCCCGCCACCGAGAAGGCCCTCGCCCGCGCCGGATGGCGGGCCGGCGACCTCGGCGCGGTCGAGCTCAACGAGGCGTTCGCCGCCCAGGCGTTGGCCGTGATCCGCCGGCTCAAGCTCGACGAGGAACGGGTCAACGCCGACGGCGGCGCCATCGCGCTGGGGCACCCACTCGGCTGCTCCGGCGCCCGCGTCCTGCTCACGCTGCTGGGCCGGCTGGAACGGGAGGACGCCCGCCGAGGGCTCGCCACCCTGTGCGTCGGCGTCGGCCAGGGCGTCGCCCTGCTGGTGGAGCGGGTGTGAGCGCCATGACCCACCGGACCCTCCCCGCGGTCGTCGGGGTGATCGGCGGCGGCCGGATGGGCGCCGGGATCGCGCAGTCCTTCGCGGCGGCCGGGGCCCGCGTCACCGTCGTGGAAAGCGGCGACGAGGCGGCCGCCGCGGCACTCGACCGGGTGGCGACCGGCCTCCGCCGCGCCGCCGAACGGGACCGGCTGACCGAGCCCGCCGACCGGGTGCTCGCCCGGGTGTCGACGGCGCGGACCGTCGACGACCTGCCGGCGGACGCCGGGCTCGTCGTGGAGGCCGTGCCCGAGGACGCCGCGCTCAAGGCCCGGGTGCTCGCCGCCGCCGAGCGGGCGGTGGGCGGCAGCACCGTGCTGGCCACCAACACCAGCTCCCTGTCGGTCGCCGAGCTGGCCGCCGCCCTCGCCCACCCCGGCCGGTTCCTCGGCATGCACTTCTTCAACCCGGTGCCCGCCTCCGAACTGGTCGAGATCGTGGTCGCCCCCGGCACCGACCCCGACACGGTGCGCGCCGCCCTCGACTGGACACGAGCCCTCGGCAAGAAGGACGTCGTGGTCAGGGACTCGCCCGGCTTCGCCAGCAGCCGCCTCGGCGTCGCCCTGGGACTGGAGGCGATCCGGATGGTCGAGGAGGGCGTCGCCGAACCGGAGGCCATCGACGACGCCATGCGGCTCGGCTACAAGCACCCGATGGGCCCGCTGCGCCTGACGGACCTCGTCGGGCTCGACGTACGGCTCGCCATCGCCCGGCACCTGCACACCACCCTCGGCGAGCGCTTCGCGCCGCCCCGGCTGCTGTGCGAGAAGGTCGCCCGCGGCGAGTTGGGCCGCAAGACGGGACGGGGGTTCTACCCATGGCGGTGAACGGCGAGTCAGGGAGAGAGCGGATGACCACACACCGGAAGCCCGATGCCGCGGACCACGCGGAACCGGAACTCCAGCGGCACTTCGACGCCACCATCGCCCGCGACCAACGCGTCGAGCCACGCGACTGGATGCCCGACGGCTACCGCAGGACACTGATCCGGCAGATCGCGCAGCACGCGCACTCGGAGATCATCGGCATGCAGCCCGAGGGCGAGTGGATCACCCGGGCGCCCTCGCTGCGCCGGAAGGCCATCCTGTTCGCGAAGGTCCAGGACGAGGCCGGCCACGGCCTGTACCTGTACTCGGCCGCCGAGACCCTGGGCGCGGACCGCGCGGACCTCACGGAGCGGCTGATCGAGGGCCGCCAGAAGTACTCGTCGATCTTCAACTACCCCACGCCGACCTTCGCCGACGTCGGGGTGATCGGCTGGTTCGTGGACGGCGCGGCCATCTGCAACCAGGTACCGCTGTGCCGCAGTTCCTACGGCCCCTACGCGCGCGCGATGGTGCGGGTCTGCAAGGAGGAGTCGTTCCACCAACGCCAGGGCTACGAGCTGCTGTCGACCATGATGCGCGGCACCGGGGCCCAGCGCGCGATGGTCCAGGACGCGGTGGACCGCTGGTGGTGGCCGTCCCTGATGATGTTCGGCCCGCCGGACGGCGACTCGCCCAACTCGGCCGCCTCCATGGCCTGGAAGATCAAGCGACACAGCAACGACGAGCTGCGCCAGCGCTTCGTCGACATGACCGTGCCGCAGGCGGAGAAGCTCGGCGTGACGCTGCCCGACCCCGAGCTGCGGTGGAACGAGGAGCGTGGCCGCCACGACTTCGGCACCCCCGACTGGGCCGAGCTGACGCGGGTCATCAGGGGCGAGGGGCCGTGCAACGCGCAGCGGATGGAACGCCGGCGCCGCGCCCACGAGGACGGCGCCTGGGTGCGGGAGGCGGCCACGGCGCACGCGGCGAAGCGGCGGGCGCGGGCGGACGAGGGGGCGGCGGCATGAGCGACACCGGGCGGACGAGGGCGGACTGGCCGCTGTACGAGGTGTTCGTGCGCGGCAAGCGCGGCCTGAACCACGTCCACGTCGGCTCCCTGCACGCCGCGGACGACCGGATGGCCCTCACCCACGCCCGGGACCTCTACACCCGGCGCAACGAGGGGGTGAGCATCTGGGTGGTGCGCTCGGCGCACATCACGGCCTCCACGCGCGACGAGAAGGACCCCTTCTTCGCGCCCAGCGCCGACAAGGTGTACCGCCACCCCACCTTCTACGACATCCCCGACGACGTCCCGCACATCTAGGAGCGGCACGGCATGAGCGACGACCACGTGTACCTGTCCCTCGCCGAGGAACACGACGACGGCGACGCCAGGTGGGCGTTCGGCACCGGCTTCGAGGACCCGCTGCACGGCGTGGACCCCGCCGTGCCCGCCGGCGTGGACCGGGCGGACCTCGCCGCGCGCTGTCTCGCGCTCGGCGACGACGCCCTGGTCTCGGCCCAGCGGCTCGCGGAGTGGACCACCCGCGCCCCCGAGTTGGAGGAGGAGATGGCGCTGGCCAACATCGGCCTCGACCTCCTCGGCCAGGCCCGGCTGCTGTACACCCGCTGCGGCCAGGTCGACGGCACGGGACGCGGCGAGGACGCCTACGCCTACCTCCGCGACCCGGGCGGGTTCCGCAACGTGCGACTGGCCGAACTGCCCAACGGCGACTTCGCGTTCAGCGTCGTGCGGCTGCTGGTGCTGGCCAGCTGGCGGCTGGCGCACTTCGAGCGGCTGACGGCGGACCCGGATCCGGTGCTCGCCGCCGTCGCCGCCAAGGGCGTGAAGGAGCTGGCCTACCACCGCCAGTGGGCCGCCGAGTGGGTGGTGCGCCTCGGCGACGGCACCGACGAGTCGCACGCCCGCACCCAGGCGGCCCTCGACCGGGCGGCCCCGTACCTGGGGGAGTTGTTCGCGGCGTACGACGTCCGCGCCGACGTCCTGGCGGTCCTGGGCCAGGTGACGGACGCGGCCGGACTCCGCCTGCCGCCCGCGCCGCCGCTGCCCGGCCACGGCCGGGACGGCGGCCACACCGAGCACCTCGCCCCACTGCTCGACGAGTTGCAGTCCCTGGCCAGGGCCCACCCGGGGGCGACATGGTGACCCCGCTCAGCGAGGCCCGGCGCGCCCGCCGGATCGCCGAGCGCGTCCCCGACCCCGAACTGCCCATGCTCACCCTCGCCGACCTCGGGGTGCTGCGCGACGTCGAGATCACCCCCGACGGGACGGTCGTCGCGAGCCTCACCCCCACCTACTCCGGCTGCCCGGCCATGGCCGAGATGCGCGCCACGGTGGCCGCCCGGCTGACGGCCGCCGGCTACGCCAGGGTGGCGGTCCGCACGGTGCTCGACCCGCCGTGGACCACCGACTGGATCACGCCCGCCGGGCGCCGCAAGCTCGCCGAGCACGGCATCGCCCCGCCGGGACCGGCACCGCGACCCGGGCCCGGGCCGCTGCCGCTGCTGCTGTCCCCGACCCGGCGCGCGGTGCCGTGCCCGCGCTGCGACTCGGCGGACACCGAGGAGACCGCCCGGTTCGGCGCCACCTCCTGCCGGGCGTTGTGGCGCTGCCGCGCCTGCCGCGAGCCGTTCGAGTACGTCAGGGAGATCTGATGCAGCACCCACGGCGCCGCCCCGCCTTCCACGCCCTGCGGGTGGCCGCGGTGCGGCGACTGTGCCAGGACGCGGCCACCGTCGCGTTCGAGGTCCCGGACGCGCTGGCCGACGCGTTCGCCTTCGCCCCCGGCCAGTCGCTCACCCTCCGCCGGCGGATCGACGGGCGGGACGAGCGACGCTCCTACTCCATCTGCGCCCCGGCCGGCGAACCGCCCCGCATCGGGGTGCGCGAGGTGCCCGGCGGCCTGTTCTCCTCCTGGCTGGTCCACGAGGTCGAACCGGGCGACGTCATCGACGTGATGGTGCCCACCGGCGCCTTCACCCCCGACCTCACCGCGCCGGGCCGGCACGTCCTGATCGCCGCCGGCTCCGGCATCACCCCGATGCTGTCCATCGCCGAGTCCGTCCTCGCCGCCGACGACCGCTCCCGGGTCACCCTCCTCTACGGCAACCGCCGCACCGACACGGTGATGTTCGCCGACGAACTCGCCGACCTCAAGGACCTCCACCCCACCCGCTTCCACCTCGCGCACGTCCTCTCCCGGGAGCCCCGCGAAGCCGAACTGCTCAGCGGCCGCCTGGACGCCGACCGGCTCGCCGTGCTCGTGGAGAACCTGACGGACGTCGCCCACGCCGACCACTGGTGGCTGTGCGGCCCGCACGGCATGGTCACCGACGCCCGACGCGTCCTGACCGCGCTCGGCGTTCCCGCAGACCGGATCCACCGGGAGCTGTTCCACGCCGACGACGCCCCGGTGCGGGAGACACACCACCAGGACCCCACCGCCCGGGGGCCGGTCAGCCGGGTCACCATCACCCTCGACGGACGCTCCACCACCGCCGCCCTGCCCCGCGGCGGCACCCTGCTGGACGGCGCCCAACGTGCGCGTGCCGACCTGCCGTTCGCCTGCAAGGGCGGCGTCTGCGGCACCTGCCGCGCCCTGCTCACCGAGGGTCGGGCCGACATGCGCCGCAACTACGCCCTGGAACCCGCCGAGGTCGACGCCGGCTACGTCCTCACCTGCCAGACCTTCCCCGTCTCCGAGACCGTGACCGTGGACTACGACAGCTGAGGTCCCGGTGGCTGGACGGGAGGGCCGGGTG
>NZ_SMKI01000102.1 GCF_004348415.1 Streptomyces hainanensis | reverse complement strand
GACAGCTCCCGTTCCAGCGCCGACCGCAGCGGATCAGGCGTCGGGGTCCTGACGGCCACCCGGACGCCGCAGTTGTCGTCGACGAACGCCCGGACCGAGGCGTCCGCCAGCAGCCGCCCCCGCCCGATCACGACCAGGTGCTCGGCGGTCAGCGCCATCTCGCTCATCAGATGGCTGGCGAGCAGCACCGTCCGCCCCTCGGCCGCCAACTCCCGCAGCAGGGTGCGCAGCCACACCACCCCCTCCGGGTCGAGCCCGTTGACCGGCTCGTCCAGCAGCAGCACCCCGGGATCGCCGAGCAACGCCGCCGCGATGCCCAGGCGTTGCGCCATTCCCAGCGAGAAGCCGCCGGTCCGCCGGCGCGCGACCGACGCCAGCCCGGTCAGTTCGAGCACCCGCGCCACCCTGGCCTCCGGTATGTCCCCGGCGCGCGCCAACCAGCGCAGATGGTCGACCGCGCGCCGCCCGTGGTGCGTGTCGCCGGCCGCCAGCAGCGCGCCCACCCGGTGCGGCGGGCGGTCGAGTTCCCGGTAGGGGCGGCCGTCGATCAGCGCCGCGCCGGCGCTCGGCCGCTCCAGGCCGAGGATCATGCGGAGTGTGGTGGACTTGCCGGCACCGTTGGGGCCGAGGAAGCCGGTCACCCGGCCCGGCCGCACCGTGAAGGAGAGCCGGTCCACCGCCACCGTGTCCCCGAAGGTCCTGCTCAGCTCGTGTACGTCGATCACCCCGCCCACGCTAGGGACCGTGCCGGGGCGGAAACCGTCCTCCAAAGTGGACATGTGCCGGCCGGCGCCCCGGCCCTACGCTGGCTGCCATGGCCCGGCACCTGCTCACCGCCACGGTCGTCGCACTGGCGGACACCGCGATCCTGGCCGCCACCCTGCGCGGAACCCGGGCGGCGTCGCCCTGGGTACTCGCCGGGTACGCCGTCGCCGTCCTCGCGCTGGTCGCGCTCTGCCGGCGCCGTCCGCTGCCCGCCTTCGCCGCCGCGCAGAGCGTCGCCGCCCTCACCGGCGCCGGCTTCGCGGCGCTCGTGTGGTCCTCGTTCGGCGCCGGGCGGGCGCTGCGCGGCCGCGCCGACGCGGCGGTGGTCGGCGGCGCGGCGCTCGGCGCCCTGCTCGTCCGGCTGGCGGTCCACCCCCTGGAGCCGGCCGCCGTCTCGCGGCTGCTCTCCGCCCAACTGATCTTCGTCGCCCTGCCGTTGCTGCTCGGCCGCTACCTGGCGCAGCACCACAGGCTGCTGCGCGCGCTCGACGACCACAACCGACGGCTGCTGCGCGAGCGGGAGTTCCTGGCCGAGCGCGAGCGGCTCCGCGAACGGCTGCGCATCGCCCGGGACATGCACGACTCGCTCGGCCACCGGCTCTCCCTGGTCTCGGTGCAGGCGGCCGCGCTCGAGGTGGCCGAGCTGCCGCCCGCCCAGCGGCGCACCACCCGGCAGCTGGCCCGGGCGGCGCGCGACGCGCTGACCGAACTGCACGACCTGGTGGGGGCGCTGCGCGGCGCCGAGGGCGGGCCCAGGCCGGCCGATTCCGGGGTGGCCGGGATCCGGCGGCTGGTCGCCGGGTTCCGCGCCGCCGGCGGCCCGGTCGCGCTGCGCGAGCACGGCACGCCGGTCCCGCTGGCCGAGGCGGGGTGGGCGGCGGCGTACCGGGTGGTCGAGGAGGGCCTGACCAACGCCGCCCGGCACGCCCCCACCCGGCCGGTCACCGTGGCGCTCGACTGGGAGTCGGACGCGCTGCTGCTCACCCTCGCCAACCCGCTGCCACCGAGCCCGAGTCCGAGCCCGGTTCCGGTTCCGGTTCCGGCTCCGGCTCCGTCGTCCGGCGGCCACGGGCTCGCCGGCCTGGCCGAACGGGTCGGCGCCGCCGGCGGCTTCCTCGACCACCGGCGGTCGGACGACGGCTTCCGGCTGGTCGCCATGGTCCCCGCGGCGCCCGCCGGGGAACCGGAGCCCGGGCCGCCGCGCGTCGGCGTCGCCCGCAGCCTCGCCCTCGGCACGGCGACGGCCGCGCTGATGCTGGCCGTCCCGGCCGCCGGCATGCTGGTGGGGGTGCGCTGAGATGCCGGACACCCGGCCGGCCGTCCGCGTCCTGGTGGCCGACGACGAGCCGCTGATCGTCGCCGGCCTGCGCACCGTCCTGGAGTCCGCACCCGACATCCGGGTCGTCGCCGAGGCCGGCGACGGCCGCGCCGCCGTCGACGCCGCCCTGCGGCACCGCGTCGACGTCGCCCTGCTCGACATCAACATGCCGGCACTCGACGGGCTCGCCGCCCTGGAGGAACTGCACCGCCGCGCGCCCGGCGTGCGCGCCGTGATGCTGACGGCGTTCGGCGCCGAGCCCAACGTGCTGCGCGCCCTCCAGGCCGGCGCCGCCGGCTTCCTGCTGAAGAACTGCACCCCCGGGGAGCTGGTGGGCGCGGTGGTCGCGGCACACGGCGGCGACGCCTACCTCTCGCCGCCGGTCACCCGCCTCGTCCTCGGCCGCGTCGCCCCCGAGGCCGCGCGCCGCCGCCGGGAGGCGGGCGAGCTGCTGGCCCGGCTCACCGCCCGCGAGTCCGACGTGGTGCGGCTCGTCGCCGAGGGCCTGTCCAACGCGGAGATCGGCCGCCGGCTGCTGATGAGCGAGATGTCCATCAAGACCTATGTGAGCCGGGCCCTGGGCAAGCTCGGCTGCGCCAATCGGGTCCAGCTCGCGCTGCTCGTGCGGGACGCCTCGCCCACCGGCCTCGGCTGAACCGGCACCGAACGTTTTCCCAAAACTGCCCCTGGTCCGGGCGCGCCTGGTTGGAAACGCGGTGATCCGCCAGGAATGTACGCCCGTCGGTACGTCAGCTGACCAAGACGGGCAGGATCACATGGGACTCACACGACGCGGCCTGCTGGGCCGCGCCGCAGGCGTCGGGGTGGCCACGCTCGGCCTGCACGCCGCCGGACTCAGCTCGCGCGCCGCCTGGGCCGCGCCCCGGTTCGCCGCCGACCCCTTCCCCCTCGGCGTCGCCTCCGGCGACCCGGCGTCGGACGGCGTCGTGCTGTGGACCCGTCTCGCCCCCGACCCGCTGGCGGTGGACGGGCGCGGCGGGATGCCGGACGCCACGGTCGACGTCGAGTGGCAGATCGCCGAGGACGAGTCGTTCGGCCGCGTCGTCCACTCCGGCACCGCCGCCGCCGTACCCGAACTCGGCCACTCCGTGCACGTCGAGGTGACCGGACTCGCCGCCGGCCGCGACTACTTCTACCGCTTCCGGGTCCCCTCGGGCGACGCCGTCAGCCCGGTCGGCCGCACCCGCACCGCGCCGACCACCGCCACCGGGCTGAAGCTCGCCTTCGCCTCCTGCCAGTGCTGGTACGAGGGCTTCTACACGGCCTACCGCCACCTGGCCGCCGAGGACCTGGACCTCGTCGTCCACCTCGGCGACTACATCTACGAGTACGGCGTCGGCGCCACCGGCGGGGTGCGCGGCCTCACCCTCGACGCGTCCTACCAGCGCGAGACCCGGACCCTCGCCGAGTACCGCAACCGGCACGCGCTCTACCGCCTCGACCCCGACCTCCAGGCCGCGCACCAGGCGTTCCCCTGGGTGCTGACCTGGGACGACCACGAGGTCGAGAACAACTGGGCCGCCGACATCGCCCAGATCGACTCCGACGGCTTCCCCGACGGCGACGTCGCCGCCTTCCGCGGCCGCAAGGCCGGCGCCTTCCAGGCGTACTACGAGCACCTGCCGCTGCGGCTGCCCCAGAAGCCGGACGGCGCGGACTGCCAGCTCTACCGCCGGCTGCGCTTTGCCGACCTCCTCCAACTGCACGTCCTCGACAGCCGCTCGTACCGCGACGACCAGGTGTGCGGCGACGGCACCAAGTCCGGCTGCGACGCCGAACGGTCCGACCCGTCCCGCACCATGCTGGGCGCGGCACAGGAGAACTGGCTGCTCGACGGCGTCCGGCGCGCCGGCACCGCGTGGAACGTCCTCGCCAACCAGACCCTGATCGCCCAGGCCGACCACGACACCGACCCGAACACCCACACCGTCGGCCTCGACATGTGGGACGGCTACACGGCCGCCCGCGACCGGCTCCTCACCGGCCTGCACGACCGCGGCGTCGCCAACTGCGTCGTGCTGACCGGCGACATCCACCGCAGCGTGGTCGCCGACCTCAAGCTCGACTTCGACGACCCGGACTCCCCGGTCGTCGCCACCGAGTTCGCCGGCACCTCGATCAGCTCGGGCGGCGACGGCACGCCGATGGACACCTTCGGCTTCAACTGGATGACGCCCGGGGTGAACCCCCACTTCACGTGGCACAACGCGCAGCGCGGCTACACGGTGGTCGGCGTCAACGCCACCGAACTCCGCGCCGACTACCGGGTGGTGCCGTACGTCACCACGCCCGGCTCGTCGGTCGAGACCGCGGCCTCCTTCGTGGTCGAGGCCGACCGCCCCGGAGCCCAACAGCTCTGACCCCGGCGGCCGTACAGTGTGATCGTGACCAACGACGCCCAGCGCCGTATCGGCGTGATGTACGACCGCTCCCTCCCGCCCGAGGGCCTGGCCGAGTTCGCCCGCGCCGCCGAGCGGCTCGGTGTCGACGACCTGTGGGTCGTGGAGGACCTCGGCTTCGCCGGCGGCGTCTCGGCGGCGACCCTCGCCCTGGCCGCCACCGAGCGGCTGCGGATCGGCATCGGCATCGTGCCGGCGCCGTTCCGCAACCCGGCGCTGCTGGCCATGGAACTGGCCACCGTCGCCCGGCTCTTCCCGGGGCGTCTCGTGGCCGGCATCGGCCACGGCTCACCCGACTGGATGGCCCAGGTCGGCGCCGCCTCGCCCACCAAGCTGGCCCTCCTCGAGGAGACCCTGGTCGCGGTCCGCTCGCTGCTCTCCGGCACCACCACCGACGTGGCCGGCCGCACGGTCCGGATCGACGACGTCACCCTCGTCCACCCGCCGGCCGAGCCCCCGCCGCTGGTCACCGGCGTCGTGCGGCCCCGCTCGCTCGAACTGTCGGGACGCGTCGCGGACGGCACCATCATCGCCGAGGGCCAGGGCCCCGACCGCGTCACCGCCGCCCTCGCCCACATCGACCGCGGCCGCGCCGCGGCCGAGACCCCACGGCCGGCGCACGAGCTGATCGTCTTCACCCACCTCTACCTCGGCGACGACCCGGCCGCCACGGCGCCCGTCATCGCCGAGTACACCGAGTGGCTCGGCATCCCCGCCGCCGACGTCTTCCTCGCCGCCGGCACCCCCGACACGGCCGCCACCCGCATCACGTCCCTCTGGGACGCCGGCGCCCACACGGTCGTCCTCCGCCCCGTCGGCCCCGACCCCCTCGACCAACTCGCCGCCATCCTCCCGGCGGTGACGTCGGGGCGGTGACGGCCGTCCGGCCCCCTAGTGCTTTGACCGGGAAGGTTCGCCGGGTTGTTGGGCGTTAGCGCGGGTGCTGGAGGAAGGCGATGAGAGCGGCTGTGAGTTCGGCGGGTGCGTCTTCCTGGACGAGGTGGCCCGCACCAGCGATTGGCTCAAGTCGCGCGCCCGGGATGCGGGCGGCGAGATCCTGTCCCTTCGCCATGGGAATCCAGGTGTCGTCCTGGCCCCAGCACACAAGCGTCGGGATGCGTATCTCGCCGTAGCGGTCCTGCACCTCGTCGGTGTATCGCTGGTCGGCCTGAGCGATCTGCCGGTAGAAAGCCGCCTGGCCGGGGTCTCCGAGCCAGGGCTGGACGAGCCGGTCGAGGACTGCCGGGTGAAGGCCAGGGCTGCTGGCCGAACTGACATATTCGCGTACCAGGGCGTGGTGCAGCGCGGGGGGCAGCTGCTCGAAGACCTCGGAGTGCTCGCCGACAAGGCGGAAGAACGGGGACCCCCACGGCGCCAGCGCGACCGGGTCGACCAGAGCGAGCGCACGATAGCGGGCGCCGTGGAGCAGATGTGCCCGCAAGGAGACGGCCCCGCCGAAGTCGTGGGCGACTACCAGAGGTTCCTCCAGGCCCCAGTGCTCCAAGAGCTCGGTGAAGACCCTGCCCTGGGCAGCCAGGGAAACATCTTGGCCGGCGGACTTCTCCGATGCCCCGTAACCGGGCATGTCCCACAGGAACACCCGGTGACGGCGGGCGAGTGAGCGGGCGACGGCGCGCCAGACGTACGAGGAGAAGGGTGTGCCGTGGAGGAGGACGACCGGATCTTGGCCGGGTTGTCCGAGGCTGTCCCAGCGGACGTCGCCGGAGGTGCTGCGGAATGTCTCGGTTAGCTGCCATTCACTCACGGGTGCTATTCCTCTCGGTTGTGCCTCCGGCCCATGGGGGTGATCAAGCCGGGTTCGGTCCGGACGGCATGGTCACAGGCCGGTAGCGCCGTGCCCGGACAGTGACCTCACCCCCCAGTGCCTTGTCACGCGGCGGCGGGCGTGAGCGGTTTGCCGCCCCAGCGGATGCCTTTCTCGCTGCGGATGCGGGCGCGCTCGCGGCGTTGGGCGGCCAGGACGTCGGGGTGGCGGGCATTGGCGTTGCGCCATTGCAGGTAGCGGTGCAGTGCCCGGGTCTGGACGGTGTGGTTCGGATGGTGGGAGTTGGCCAGGGTGAACTGCCGCAGCGGTCCGAAGTGGGCCTCGATGGGGTTGGCCCAGGAGGCGTTGGTCGGGGTGAAGCACAGCTCTACCTTGTTCTTCTTCGCCCAGGCGCGGATCTTGGTGCCCTTGTGCGCGGAGAGGTTGTCCATGATCACGTAGACCGGGGCGCCGTCCGGGCGCGCGGCGCGGATCGACTTCAGCGCGGCCAGGGAGTTCACGGTGCCTTTGCGGCGGCGGTTGATGCCCCACAGGGTGTCGTCGCCGACCGAGTAGCAGCCGTGGAAGTAGGTCACCCCGTGGGTGCGGTGGTAGGTCGCCGGGATCCGGTCGGGGCGGCCCTTCCCCGCCCAGCAGGATCCGCCGGTGGGGCGTATGCCCAGCGGCCCGAACTCGTCGAAGGCGAAAACCCGGTCGGGGGAGTGCTCCACAACGCGCTCGATGCGGTCGAGCTTGGCGTCGCGCTCGGGGTCGGTGGACTCCTTCCACGTCTTGGTCCGCTGGAAGGTGACCCCGCGGCGGGCGAGCAGGCAGCGCAGGGCCTCGCGGCCGATCCGGATCACCCGGCCGTGGACTTTGCGCAGGTAAGCGACGAGTTTGCGTAACGACCAGCGGGTGAAGGGCCGGCCGAGCTTGGCCGGGCGGGTGGTGGCCGTCGCCACGACGAAGTCCTCGTCGTCAGGGCTGAGCAGGCGGGGACGGCCTCCCGCCCGTTGAGGGTCCAGGCAGGCCAGGCCGATCTCGTTGAACCGATGGATCACATCGCGCACCGTGTCTTCGTCGGCCTGCACAAGTTGGGCGATGACCGGCACCCGGTTGCCGCCGGCCGAGGCCAGCAGCATCATCGCCCGCCGGTAACGCACCAAGCTGGTGCTGCCCCGACGCACGATCCGCTGCAGCCGCTGCCCCTCCTGATCGGTCAGCCTGCGCACTCGAACAGGCTCTGCCACCACGCCTCCACCTGTTGGACAGCCTGTCGGCTCACATCCAAGCGGCCCCGCACCCACCAACGCCAACCGCGACCCGGCGAACCTTCCCGGTCAAAGCACTAGCGCCCGGCAGTCCCCTCCAGGTCGAAGTACGGATTGCCGGGCGCGGGGACGACGCGCCAGAACCACTCGGTGGCGAGCCTGAACCGCCGGTGCGTGGTGTTCAGCCCGGTGTGCCGCAGCGCCCACATCTCCACCGGCTCCGGCTGGTTGTCCACCGCCTCGGACGCGGCCCCGCAGTCGACACACGCCACACGGAACACCGCCCGAGGCGCGCCCTCGCCCGTCTCCTCCGTCAGCGTCCACTCGGCCGCCCTGATGATCGCGCGGGTCACGATCCCTCCCAGGAACGCCGGTTGGCCTCGACGACGGCCGGCCGCAACAACTCAGCCATGGGAGCCGATTCCACGTCTTCCACCGGCACATCCCACTCGCGACCACCACCGACCGGCCGCAGCCACACCCGGCCGGCTTGGTGATCCACCACCCGACCGACCACTCCGCGCGGGTCTCGCGCCAACTCTCCGACCTCCGGCACGCGTGGCTCAGCCACGGGACCACCCCCGCCCGACGGGGGCCCGATGGCGACCGGGCGCGGGTAGCAACAACTCAAGCAAGCTCACGACGATTCGGGCGATACCCTTCTCCATGGTGACGCTCCTTTGCGGCGTTGGCCGTGCCCCGGATCCCTCTGCCAGCGGTCGCGGGGTCTTTGCTGCGACAAGCGTTTCGTCGATGGTGTTTCGCGCACAGTCCACCGTGATTACCCACGATGGGTAGGATCGCTCGTAGTCGAGCCGTAGCATTCCGCAACCGGCCGGATGGGTCCCGGAGCGTCGCTGATGCCCGCCAAGTTCGAACCGCCGCACGAGCTTCCCGCACGGCTGCTTCGCGACGCGGCCATGATCGAAGCCTGCCGGGAACGTGATTTCTCGCGTGCCTTCGAGCTGGTCCGTGCCAAGGCGGGCATCTTCCCCTCGTTGATCGCCCGCCGTTGTGACCTGACGCCGAGCCGGGTCGCCGAAGTCATCGCGGGGCGGCGTGAGATCAGGGACATCGCGGTGATCGAGCGGGTGGCCGATGGCCTGCGCATCCCGGGAGGCATGCTCGGTCTCGCTCCCCGGGGCTGGGAGACGCGCCCGCCGAGTGCCGGAAGCCTTGAATGGCAGCCTCAGGAAAGCACCAGCCAGTGTCGCTGGTTCCTCGACTCCGATGACGATCCCACCGACCCGCACTTCGTCGCGGCAATGATCGAGAGGCAGTTGCCGCAGCTCTACTCGGGAGCCAACTTCTTCGGCCCGGCCCAAGCCGTCCCCTCCGCGCTGCGGCAGGCGCAGACCGTCACGAGCGCGTTGGATACGGCCACCGGCACGGCGCGGGACGTGCTGCTCAGCGCAGGCAGCCGAGTAGCGGAGTTCTTGGGCTGGCTCTATCAGGATGTCGGCGACTTCGGCCGCTCCGGGTACTGGTCGGACCGGGCCATGGAATGGGCGCAGGAGGCCGTGGATCAACCGATGCAGTCGTACCTGCTGTACCGCAAGGCCAACCAGGCCGCGGCACAGGCCAGTGCCCAGAAGGCCGTGGGGCTCGCCCGAGCCGCGCAGGGCATCGTCGGAACCACGCCCGGGATCACCGCCCTCGCCGCGCAGCAGGAGGCACAGGGTCACGCACTCATGGGCAACCTGAAGGCAGCCCACGACAAGTTCGACGAGGCACACACCCTCGTCTCCCAGTGTGACCTGGGCGATGCGGACGTCGCGTTGGACACCTCCTACTGCACACCGACCTACATCGAGATCCAGCGCGCCCACTGTTGGGTCGAACTCGGTGAGCCGCTGCGCGCCGTCGACCTCTTCGAGGCGGAACTCACCACGCTGCCCCAGGTGTACCGGAACGACCGGGGCGTGTATCTGGCCCGCCTGGCGCGTGCCTGCGTCGTCGCCGGCGAAGTCGAGCGCGGTATCGAAGCGGGGACGAAGGCGCTGGCGATCGTTGGCCAGACGGGTTCCGCGCGCACGATGGGCGAGCTCGCCACCGTCGCCGGAGCACTTGAGTCGCATGGCGACGATACGGAGGTCGCTCGGTTCGCCGGGCGCCACCGGCTGGTCAGGGACCGTCTCGCGGCTGGGCAGGCCGAGTACCCATGAGAGATGCTGGCGCCATGGACGCCTTGATAACTCACGCCACGTCCGGTGACGAGCGCCGCAGGGCACCAGCCGTCGCCGTGCTGCCGGTGGGGAGTTTCGAGCAGCACGGCGAACACCTGCCGCTGATCACCGACACGTTGATCGCCGGCCTGTTGGCCCGCCGGATCGCCGACGACAACGGGTTGTTCCTGTTGCCGCCGATCGCCGTCTCCTGCTCGCACGAGCACGCTCACATGGCCGGCACCGTCAGCATCAGCGCCAGCACGCTCTACGCCATGGTCAACGACATCTGGAGTTCGCTCGAAGCCTCCGGCGTGCCAGGGCTTCTGATCGTCAACGGGCACGGCGGCAACTACGTGTTGTCCAACGTCGTCCAGGAACTCAACGTCCCGGGACCTCGGATCGCCCTCTTCCCCGCTCACGAGGACCGTCGCCTGGCCCGGGCCGCCGCCGGCCTGGAGAGCAACGCCGACGAGGACATGCACGGCGGCGAGTTCGAGGTCTCACTGCTGCTCCACGGCGCCCCACACGTCGTCGGCGACGGTATCGCCGCCGACGACCACTCGGCCCCCGACCGGCCGCACCTCCTCACCCTCGGCATGGCCGGCTACACAGGCAACGGGATCATCGGCCAGCCGTCCCTGGCCACCGCCGCCAAGGGCAAGGCACTTCTCGACAGCCTCGCGGAGTCGGCCCGCGCCCACCTGGTGTTGATCAGGTCCGGCCGGGCGAACGGCCCCGGTTGATCCGCTCGCCTGCGCTCAGGACGGACACGACCTGGGTGAATCAGATACTCTGATTCCATGAGGACGATGACGGCAACAGAGGTTGCGCGCAATTTCGCCTCCGTGCTCGATCGGGCCGAGCACGGAGAGACGATCGTGATCACGCGCGGGGGGCGGCGCCTCGCGACCCTTTCCCCGGCACCTGCCGGCAACGGGGCGGCGATCAAGGACTTCCTCGCCGCTCACGCGGTGGACGAGGACTACGCCGGCGACGTGGCCGCGGCTCGGGACAGCGTGACCGATGAGATGAGCACCACGTGGCACGACGACTGATCCTGGACACCGGCGTCGTCGTCCGGGCCGAACGCGGTGGCGCGGGGCTCGCCCGCCTGCTCGACGACGAGGACGACGTCACCATCGCGGCGGTGAGCCTGGCCGAGTTGCAGTTCGGAGCGGAACTGGCGGACGGTTCCCGGCGCGAGCGCCGGCAGGCGTTCGTGGACGGGGTGCGCGCACTCGTCCCCGTCGAGGACTACACGACGGACGTCGCCGTCATCCACGCCCGCCTCCTGGCCCACGTGCGCCGCGAAGGCAAGCCGCGAGGCGCGCACGACCTCATCATCGCCGCCACCGCGGCCGCCACCGCGCGCACGCTCCTGACGACCGACGACAAGGCGGCCTTCGACGGCCTGCCAGGGGTGCGCGCCGTCGTCCTTCCGGCGAACTGAGCCGCTGACCGAGGGCGGACTCCGCCGGCCGCGTGGCGCTCAGGCCCTCGCCACGCCCACCGGGCAGGAGAGGCCCGTGCCGCCGAGGCCGCAGTAGCCGGCGGGGTTCTTGTCGAGGTACTGCTGGTGGTAGTCCTCGGCCGGGTAGAACGGGCGGTCGGCCGCCGGGAGGATCTCCGTGGTGATCGCGCCGTAGCCGGAGGAGGACAGCACCTTCTGGTAGGCGGCCTTCGACTCCTCGGCCGCGGCGGCCTGGGCGTCGGAGTGGGTGTGGATCGCCGACCGGTACTGGGTGCCGACGTCGTTGCCCTGGCGGAAGCCCTGCGTGGGGTCGTGGGACTCCCAGAACACCTTCAGCAGGTCGGCGTAGGACACCACCGCCGGGTCGAAGACGACGCGCACGGCCTCGGTGTGGCCGGTCATGCCGCTGCACACCTCCTCGTACGTGGGGTGCGCGGTGATGCCGCCCTGGTAGCCGACGAGGGTGGTCCACACGCCCGGCGTCTGCCAGAAGCGGCGCTCGGCGCCCCAGAAGCAGCCGAGGGCGAAGTCGGCGACCGCCAGGCCCTCCGGGTAGGGGCCGAGCAGCGGGTTGCCCAGGACGGTGTGGCGGGCCGGCACCTCGAAGGGCAGCTCGGCGCGGCCGGGCAGGGCCTCGTCCGGGCTGGGGAGCCGGGACTTGAAGGTGTACAGCATGGTGGATCTCACTCCTGTGGTCGTCCCTGTCGGTGGTCCTGGTCGGTGGTCCTGGCCGGTGGTCCTGATCAGTGGCCTGGTCGGTCCCGCCGGCGTTACTGGCCGGCGATGGCCACGGCGCGATAGCGGGCGTACTCCGCGGCCGGGTTCTCGCCGTCCACCCACGGGATCGCACCCACATAACCGTCGATGGCCCGCACCTGTTCCGCCGCTTCCGCGTACCTCTCCGCGCGCACCAGGAAACACAGCAACAGGTGGCGCACGTGCGGCTCCACCGGGTGACCGCTACGCACCGTGTTCACGGCGTACTGGGCGGCCTCGATCGCGTCCTGGATCACCGCGCCCTGGTACATGCCGGGGGAGAGCTGCACGTCGGGCAGGTGGTCGTAGACCGCGAACAGCGGAAGCGCGGCCAGCAGGCTGCCCTCCGGGGCCGAGGAGGCCGCGGCCGTGGCGAAGGCGTCGGCCTGCTTGCGCGAGCCGTGCCACTTCTCCGACCAGTACGGCAGGGCGGCGAGGTGCGCGCCCATGTGCGCGGGGTCACGCTGGACGACGTTGCCCCAGAGGGCCTCGAAGTCCGCCGGCCGGTAGCTGAGGCCGCGGGCGATGAGCAGCTCGGTGACGTACGGCGTCGGGTCGTCGGGGGCGAGGGCGGCGGCCTCGCCGCAGACGGTGCGGGCCTCCTCCAGGATGATCCGGTGGTCGGCCGACGACGGGTCGGACATCGCCTGCCAGACCAGGAACTGCGCGTACACCTGGCAGCCGCCCGCGTCGTTCGGCTCCTCGGCCCGCCAGTCGCGCAGCCACCTCGCGCCCAGGGTCTCCCCGGCGGCGCGGGCGCGGGTCAGCTCCATGGCGCCGGCGCCGGCCAGCGACTGGACGCGCTGCCAGCGCAGTTCGTGGTCGTCGGTGAGGGCGAGCAACTGCCCCACCGGACGCCAGTTCTGGCTGCTCTTGGTCTCCTCGAGCGCGATGACGAGAGCCGTGTCGGGCCCGGGCAGCCGGACGTCGAGCTGGTCGACCGGGACCAGGCCGGTGGCCGTCGGGGCGCCGCCTTCCTTGTTCAGCGAGACGCCGAAGCCGGGGGCGGCGGTCTGGGCGTCGGCCGTGGCGGCCGCCCGCTCGTACTCCTGGCGCTCGCGGCGCCGTCGGATGGCGGGCAGCACGACCACACCGAAGATGGCGGTCAGCGCGATGAGCAGCAGAAGTGCTTCCATGGCGGCGCGGCTCCCCCTCGTTTCGTTCCTGTGTCACCCTATGTCCGGCGGTGACGGGTGCATGTCGTGTGCTTCGGTGCTCCGGCCGGTGCGATATATCAACCGTAAGGCCCACTACCGTGTAGCCATGAACGAGCAGCAGGGCCTGTCACGTTTCGAGACACTGGCCATCCATGCCGGGCAGGAGCCCGACGCGGTCACCGGAGCGGTGGTCCCGCCGATCCACCAGGTGTCCACCTACAAGCAGGACGGCGTCGGCGGCCTGCGCGGCGGCTACGAGTACAGCCGCTCGGCCAACCCCACGCGCACCGCGCTGGAGGAGAACCTCGCCGCGCTCGAGGGCGGCCGGCGCGGCCTGGCGTTCGCGTCCGGGCTCGCCGCCGAGGACTGCCTGCTGCGCACGGTGCTGCGGCCCGGCGACCACCTGGTGATCCCGAACGACGCCTACGGCGGCACGTTCCGGCTGATCTCGAAGGTCGTGGAGCGCTGGGGCGTGGAGTGGTCGGTCGCGGACACGAGCGACCCGGCCGCGGTGCGGGACGCGCTGCGGCCCACCACCCGGCTGGTGTGGGTGGAGACGCCGTCCAACCCGCTGCTCGGGATCACCGACATCGCGGCGGTCGCCGACCTCGCCCGCTCGGCCGGGGCCCGCCTGGTGGTCGACAACACCTTCGCCAGCCCCTACCTCCAGCAGCCGCTGGCGCTCGGCGCCGACGCGGTCGTGCACTCGACCACCAAGTACCTGGGCGGCCACTCGGACGTGGTCGGTGGCGCGCTGGTCACCTCCGACGCCGGGCTCGCGGACGAGCTGGCCTTCCACCAGAACGCGCTGGGCGCCGTCGGCGGCCCCTTCGACTCCTGGCTGGTGCTGCGCGGCATCAAGACGCTGGCCGTGCGGATGGACCGGCACAACGCCAACGCGGCGCGTGTCGTGGAGGCGCTGACCGCGCACCCGAAGGTCGTCCAGGTGTACTACCCGGGTCTCGAGACGCACCCGGGCCACGAGACGGCCGCGAAGCAGATGCGGGGCTTCGGCGGGATGGTGTCGTTCCGGGTCGCCGGCGGCGAGGAGGCCGCGGTGGCCGTGTGCGACCGGACGCGGCTGTTCACGCTCGGCGAGTCGCTGGGCGGCGTCGAGTCGCTGATCGAGCACCCGGGCCGGATGACGCACGCCTCGGTCGCCGGCTCGGCGCTCGAGGTGCCGGCGGACCTGGTGCGGCTCTCGGTGGGCATCGAAGCCGTGGAGGACCTGCTGGCCGACCTCGCGCAGGCGCTCGGCTGAGGCTGAGGCCGAGGCTGACGTTGAGACCGAGGCTGCCGGGGCTCAGCCCGACTGGAGTCGGGCGATCGAGGAGTTGAAGCGGGTGAGGAGCGCGCAGAACTCGACGCGCTCCTCCTCCGTCCAGTCCTCGGTGAGCAGGGTCATCAGCCGGCGCCGCGACTGCCGCACCTCCTCGAGACGGTCGCTGCCGCGCGCCGAGATGCGCAGCACGACGGCCCGGCCGTCGTCCGGGTCGGCGGTGCGGTTCACCAGACCGGAGTCGACCAGCGGGGCGACCTGCCGGGTGACCGTCGAGGAGTCGATGCCCATGCCGGCGGCCAGTGCCTTGACCCCCGTCGGTCCTTCCTGGTCGAGCCGGCTCAGCAGCAGATAGGCGGCCCGGTCCATGGTGCCGCGGGTGGGGCCGAGGCCGCCGAGCCTCGTCTGCTCGGCCCGCCGGGCGAAGACCGCGACCTCGTGCTGGAAGGTGTCGAGCAGGTGGCGGTCGGGCGCGGCGTGCGGTGCGGCCGGCGGCGTGCCGGCATCCCCGGTGTCGGCGTCGGTGTCGGCGTCGGCGGTGGTGGGGTGAGCGGTGGATTCAGGAGTCATGTCCGGGTCTGTCGTCGGGGCGCGGCGGTCGCGGGATGGCGGGCGCGGGGGGCGGCTCGCTGACTGCGCATCAGCGTACGCCGCCGCACCGACACACCGGGGGGCGATGCGCGATCCCCGCGCCCCGACGGGCTCCGAGGCCGTCGGGCCTGCGAGACTGACCGCATGGCTGAGAATCACCGGCCCCGGCTGGATGACGTGCTTGCCGCGCAGAAGACGCTCGCCGGGATCGCCCGGATCACGGCGATGGAGGGCAGCCGGTACCTCAGCCGGCTGGTCGGCGCGCCCGTACACCTCAAGTGCGAGAACCTGCAGCGCACCGGTTCGTTCAAGATCCGCGGCGCCTACACCAGGATCGCCGGTCTCAGCGAGCCGGAGCGGGCCCGCGGCGTGGTCGCGGCCAGCGCCGGCAACCACGCGCAGGGCGTGGCGCTCGCGGCCTCGCTGCTCGGGGTGCGGTCGACGGTGTTCATGCCGGTCGGCGCCCCGTTGCCGAAGATCGCCGCGACCCGGGAGTACGGGGCCGAGGTGCGTCAGCACGGGACGGTGGTGGACGAGACGCTGGCCGCGGCCAGCGAGTACGCCGAGCGGACCGGCGCCGTGCTGATCCATCCCTTCGACCACGAGGACGTCGTGGCGGGCCAGGGCACGGTGGGTCTGGAGATCCTGGAGCAGTGCCCCGAGGTGCGCACCGTGGTGCTCGGGATCGGCGGCGGCGGTCTCGCGGCGGGCGTGGCGCTCGCCGTGAAGTCGCTGCGGCCCGACGTGCGGATCGTCGGGGTGCAGGCGGCGGGCTCGGCGGCCTACCCGCCGTCGCTCGCGGCCGGGCATCCGGTGGCGCTGCCCGAGGTGGCCACCATGGCGGACGGCATGAAGGTCGGGCGGCCGGGCGACGTGCCGTTCCGGATCATCGCGGACCTGGTGGACGAGGTCCGCACCGTCTCGGAGGACTCGCTCTCGGGGGCGCTGCTGCTGTGCCTGGAGCGGGCGAAGCTGGTGGTGGAGCCGGCCGGGGCCAGCCCGGTGGCCGCGCTGCTCGCGGACCCCGAGGCGTTCGCGGGCGGCCCGGTGGTGGCGGTGCTGTCCGGCGGCAACGTCGACCCGCTGGTGCTCCAGCGCACCCTCCGGCACGGCATGGCGGCGGCCGGGCGCTACCTGTCGCTGCGGCTTCGGGTGCCGGACCAGCCGGGGGCGCTGGCGGCGCTGCTCGGCGAGCTCTCGGCGGTGGACGCCAACGTGATCGCGGTCAACCACATGCGTACGGATCCGCGGCTGGGCGTGGGGGAGGCGGAGGTCGAGCTGCAGTTGGAGACGCGGGGGCCGCGGCACTGCGAGGAGGTGGCGGAGGCGCTGCGGGCGGCCGGATACCTGGTCGTCGGCTGACCGTCGACCGAAGGTTCGCATCGGCGGGTTCGGGTTCACCGCGTTGCGCGAGGGTTCGCGTGACGTGACACGACGCGACACGACAAGTGTTCGATACCAAAGTGGGTATCGCGATGTATCGCGTTGTGTCTAGACTGGCGTTCCCGCGTCCCGCGGGTGAACCTGAACCTGCCGATCGAACGGGGAGAAGTTCCATGCCAGGTGCCATCTACGCCGAGGGTCTGGTGAAGACCTTCGGCGATGTCAGGGCACTGGACGGCGTCGACATCGACGTGCCGGAGGGCACCGTGCTGGGGCTGCTCGGGCCCAACGGCGCGGGCAAGACCACCGCGGTCCGCGTGCTCACCACGCTGATCCGGCCCGACTCGGGCCGCGCCGAGGTCGCCGGCGTCGACGTCCTCGCCCATCCCAACGAGGTCCGCCGATCCATCGGCCTCTCCGGCCAGTTCGCCGCGGTCGACGAGTATCTGACCGGCCGTGAGAACCTGCGGATGGTCGGCCAGCTCTACCAGCTGTCCGCGAAGAAGGCGAAGCGCCGGGCCGACGAGCTGCTCGAGCGGTTCAACCTGGCCGACGCGGCCGACCGCACCACCAAGACCTACTCGGGCGGCATGCGCCGCCGCCTCGACCTGGCGGCCGCGCTGGTGGTCAGCCCGCCCGTGATGTTCATGGACGAGCCGACCACCGGGCTCGACCCGCGCAACCGGCAGGGCCTCTGGGAGGTGATCCAGGAGCTGGTCGCCGGCGGCACCACCCTGCTGCTCACCACCCAGTACCTGGAGGAGGCCGACCACCTGGCCGACACCATCGCCGTGGTCGACCACGGCCGGGTCATCGCCCGCGGCACCTCCGACGAGCTCAAGGACCAGACCGGGGGAGACGTGGTCGAGGTCGTGGTCCACGACCGCGAGCGCATACCGGTCGCCGAGGAGGTGCTGCGGCGCCTCGGCGACGGTGAGCCCTCGCTGGTCGAGCACACCCGCAAGCTCAGCGTGCCCGCCTCCGGCGGGGCCAAGCTGCTCGCCGAGGTCATCCGCGAACTGGACGGTCACGGCATCGAGATAGACGACATCGGGTTGCGCCGCCCCACCCTGGACGACGTGTTCATCTCGCTCACCGGCCACGCCGCCGAGCGGGCGGAGAACCACCGCGGCCACCGCGGCCAGGGCGACGAGGGCGCGGCCGCCGCGGAGAAGCCGGAGAACGACCGATGAACACCACCGTCCAGAAGCAGCCGGTCCCGGCGCCCGTCTCCCGCGCGGGAGACCGGATCTCGTTCGGCCAGGGGCTGCGCGACTCGCTGGTGGTCGCCCGGCGCAACCTGCTGCGCATGCTGCGCATCCCCGAGGTCGTGGTCTTCGGCATCGTCCAGCCGGTCATGTTCGTGGTGCTCTTCGCCTACGTCTTCGGCGGCTCCATCAACATCCCGGGCGCCGGCCTCGACCCCAGCGCCTACCGCGAGTTCCTGATGGGCGGCATCTTCGCCCAGACGGTCACCTTCGCCACCGCCGGCTCCAGCGCCGGCATCGCGGAGGACATGCAGAAGGGCATCATCGACCGCTTCCGCTCGCTGCCCATGGCCCGCGGCGCCGTCCTCACCGGGCGCACCTTCGCGGACGTGGTGCAGACGGCGGTGGTGCTGCTGGTGCTGGCCATCGTCGCCTTCCTGGTCGGCTGGCGGGTGCACGACGGCGTGCTCAACGCGCTCGCCGCCTTCGGCCTGCTGCTCCTCTTCGGCTACGCCTTCACCTGGATCGGCGCGCTGATCGGCCTCTCGGTCCGCTCACCTGAGGCCGCCACCTCCGGCGGTCTGGTCTGGCTGTTCCCGCTCACCTTCATCTCGATCGCGTTCGTGCCCTCGGAGAACATGCCGGGCTGGCTCCAGCCGATCGCCGAGTGGAATCCGTTCAGCGCCACCGTGCTCGCCGTGCGCGACCTCTTCGGCAACCTGCCGGCCGGCTACCACCCGCCGGACGTCCTGCCGATGCAGCACCCGGTGCTGGCCTCCCTCGTCTCCTCGCTGGTCATCATCGCGCTCTTCCGCACCCTCGCGGTCCGCAAGTACAAGCGGGCTGCCGGCTGAGCGACCCCGTTCCCTCCCGCGCCCTCCCCTTC
>NZ_SMKI01000101.1 GCF_004348415.1 Streptomyces hainanensis | reverse complement strand
GGGCGGCGGCGTCCGCCGTGAGCACGCGCCGGGGTATGGCGCCGGCGCCGGCCGGCCGCCTGGGGAGCAGGGCGCGGGCGTAGCTGGCGGGCAGGCCGGGCACGTCGGGCATGTCACGCCCCCAACAGGGCCTGGCCGCAGACCCGCAGCACCTGCCCGGTGACGGCGCCGGCGCCCGGCGAGGCGAGGTAGGCGACGGCCTCGGCGACGTCGACGGGGCGGCCGCCCTGGCCCAGGCTGTTCAGCCGGCGGCCGGCCGTCCTGACCAGGAGGGGGACGGCGGCGGTCATCCGGGTCTCGATGAAGCCGGGCGCCACGGCGTTGACGGTGATCGCGCGGTCGGCGAGCGCGGGGGCGAGGGCCTGGGCCAGGCCGATCAACCCGGCCTTGCTGGCCGCGTAGTTGGTCTGTCCGACGTTGCCCGCGATGCCGCTGATGGAGGAGGTGAGCACGATCCGGCCACCGTCGGGCAGCAGTGGGGTGAGCGCCTCGGTGAGCCGTTCCACCGCGACCAGGTTGACGTCGAGGACGGTCCGCCAGCGGTCCGCGTCCATCCGGCCGAGGGTGCGGTCGCGGGTGATGCCGGCGTTGTGCACCAGGATGTCGAGGCCGGCCGGTTCGTCGCGCCGTCCGTCGGTCAGGCGTGCGGCGAGGTGGGCCGGCGCGTCGTCCGCGGTGATGTCGAGTTCGATGGGGACGCCGCCCAACGGGGCGAGGATGTCGCGCAGTTCGGCGCCGTGGGCGGGGACGTCGACGCCGATCACGCGGGCGCCGTCGCGGTGCAGCACCCGGGCCACGTGGGCGCCGATGCCCCGGGCGGCGCCGGTGACCAGGGCGGTGCGGCCGGCGAGCGGCCGGTCCCAGTCGTCGGGGGCGGCGGCGCGGCCGCCGGGGCCGATGCGGAGCGTCTGTCCCGAGACGTAGGCGGAGCGGGCGGAGAGCGCGAAGCGCAGGGTGGCCTCGATGGCGTCCTCGGCGCTGGGGGCGACCAGCAGCAGGTGGGCGGTGGCGCCGCCGCGCAGCTCCTTGGCGGCCGACCGCACGAAGCCGTCGAGGGCCCGCTGGGCCGCCGACTCGCCGGGGGTGGCGGCGAGTTCCGGCGGGGTGCCGAGCACGACGAGCCGGCCGCCGGGCGCCAGGGCGCGGATCCGGGGGTGGAGGAAGGCGTGCAACTGGTCGAGTCGGCGGCTCTCGCGGATGCCGGTGGCGTCGAAGACGAGGGCGCCCGGCGCCTCGGCGTCGGCGGGAACGGTGGCGCCGCAGGCGTCGAGGGCGGCGCGCAGTGACGCGCCGAGCCGGCCGCCGGTGGACTCGCCGAGCAGCACGGGCCCACGCGCCACCGGCAGTCCCGGCCGGTGCCGGACGAGGCGGGCCGGTCTCGGCAGGCCGAGGCGGCGTACGAGCGGGGCGCCGGCCCGGCTGGTGGCGAAGGAGAGATAGCGGTCGGCCATTGATTTCCTCCTTACTGCGGGGTAAGTCTACTGAAAAGTAAGACACCTGAGCACGCCGGTCCACGCGGCGGCCGGGAACCGGCGAGGGGACTTGAGATGAGTACGACGCGGCAGCCCGGGCGGAGGGTCGCGATCCTCGGCGGCAACCGGATCCCGTTCGCCAGGGCCGACGGCCCCTACGCCACCGCGTCCAACCAGGAGATGCTGTCCGCCGCGCTCGGCGGCCTGGTCGAACGGTTCGGGCTGCGGGGCGAGTTGGTGGGCGAGTTCGCGGCCGGCGCGGTACTCAAGCACAGCCGGGACTTCAACCTGGCCAGGGAGACGGTGCTGGGCAGCGACCTCGACCACCGCACCCCGGCCCTCGACCTCCAACGGGCCTGCGGCACGGGCCTGGAGGCCGTCGTGCAGGTCGCCAACAAGATCGCGCTCGGCCAGCTGGAGTGCGGCGTCGCGGGCGGCGTGGACACGGCGAGCGACGTGCCGCTGGCCCTGGACGACCGGCTACGCCGACTCCTGTTGGGGACCCGCAGGGCCGGTTCGACGGGCGCCAGGCTGCGGGCGCTCGGCGGGCTCCGGCCAGGCATGCTGCGGCCGGAGGTCCCGCGGAACGCCGAGCCGCGCACCGGGCTCTCGATGGGCGAGCACGCCGCGCTGACGGCCGCCCAGTGGGGCGTGACCCGCGCCGACCAGGACGCGCTGGCCGTCACCAGCCACCGCCGGCTGGCCGCCGCCTACGAGCGGGGTTTCTTCGACGATCTGCTCACCCCGTTCCGCGGCCTGGAGCGGGACCAGACCCTGCGCCCCGACAGCACGGTGGAGCGGCTGGCCGCCCTGCGGCCGGTGTTCGGCCGGAAGTCGGCCCGGCCGAGCCTGACCGCGGGCAACTCGACGCCGCTCACCGACGGCGCGGCCCTCGTGCTGCTGGCCAGCGAGGAGTGGGCGGCGGAGCGCGGGCTGCCGGTGCTGGCCTACCTCACCCATGTCCGCACCACCGCCGTCGACTTCGTCCCCGGGCCGGAAGGCGCCGAGGACGGCCTGCTGACGGCCCCGGTCTTCGCGGTGCCCCGGTTGCTCGCGGACGCCGGGCTCACCCTGGACGACGTCGACCTCGTGGAGATCCACGAGGCGTTCGCCGCCCAGGTGTTGGCCACCCTCGCCGCCTGGGCCGACCCCGAGTTCTGCGAGGGCCGGCTCGGGTTGACGAAGCCGGTCGGCGTCGTGGACAGCGAACGCCTCAACGTCGCCGGCTCCTCGCTGGCCACCGGCCACCCCTTCGCCGCCACCGGCGGCCGTATCGTGGCCACCCTCGCCAAGCTGCTGCGCGAACGCGGCCACGGGCGGGGACTGATCTCCGTCTGCGCCGCCGGCGGCCAGGGCGTGACCGCCATTCTCGAACGTCCCCGGGACGAGCCGCGTACCCGGGACGACGACCGGCAAGGGAGCTGACAGCCGACATGGGTGCTCGCGGGGACCTCGGAAGGGCCAGGCGGCGAAGCGCGTCCGCGGGGCGGGCGCCCGCCGAGGTGATCACGGAGGACGGCGCGGTGCGCGAGGTGCGGACGGCGCCGCTGGTGCCGGCGCCGAGCGCCGGCAGCACCGCGGACCTGCCGTACGTCAACGCCGCCGAGGCGCCGGACGCCGAGGTGTTCAGGCGCCGCACCGCGGACGGCTGGCGGCCGGTCACCGCCGCCGGCTTCGCCGCCGAGGTCACGGCGCTGGCCAGGGGGCTGATCGCGGCCGGGCTCGGCCCAGGCGACCGTGTCGCCCTGATGTCCCGCACCCGCTACGAGTGGACGCTGCTCGACTTCGCGATCTGGGCGGCCGGCGGGCAGAGCGTGCCGGTCTACGCCACCTCCTCCGCCGCCCAGGTGGAGTGGATCCTGCGGGACTCCGGGGCGACCCTGCTGGTCGTGGAGACCACCGAGCACGCCGCGGTGGCCACCGCCGCGATCGCCGAACTCGACCACTCCCCCGAGCTGTTGGTGATCGACGAGGGCTGCCTCGACCGACTGGCCTCGGCCGGCGAGCAGGTCGACGCGGCCGAAGTCGAGGCGAGGCGCGCCGCGCTCACCCCCGACACGATCGCCACCGTCGTCTACACCTCGGGCACCACCGGCCGGCCACGGGGCTGCGCCATCAGCCACGCCAACCTGCACGCCCAGACCGCCAACCTGGTGGCCCTGCTCAAGCCGGTCTTCGAGGAGATCACCGGGCAGACCCCGGCCACCCTGATCTTCCTGCCACTGGCCCACATCCTGGGCCGCACCATCCAGATCGCCTGCGTGTCCGCGCGGATCGTCAGCGGCCACTGCCCCAGCATCCGCCCCGACGACCTCCGGCCCGAACTCGCGGCTTTCCGGCCGACGTTCGTGGTCGGCGTGCCCTATCTCTTCGAGAAGATCCACCACACGGGCCGGGCCACGGCCGAACGTCTCGGCCGGGGCGCCTCGTTCGAGCGGGCCGACCGGATCGCGGTGGCCTACGGCGAGGCGACGCTCCGCGCCTACCTGGGCACCGGCCCCGGTCCTGGGCTCGGGCTGCGGCTCGCCAAGGGGCTGTACGACGTGCTGGTGTACCGCCGGATCAGGGCGGCGCTCGGCGGCCGGCTGCGCTACGCGATCAGCGGCGGCTCGCCGCTCGACCGCCGCCTCAACCTGTTCTTCCTCGGCTGCGGCGTCGTGATCTACGAGGGCTACGGCCTGACCGAGACCACCTCGGCCGCCACCCTGATCCCGCCGCTCGCGCCGCGCCCCGGCACCGTGGGCCACCCGATCCCCGGCGCGGCGGTGCGGCTGGACGACGACGGCGAGGTGCTGGTCAGGGGCGGCACGGTGGCGGCCGGCGCCGCCGACTCCGGCGAGTGGCTCCCCACCGGCGACCTCGGCAGCCTCGATACGGACGGCTACCTGCGGATCACCGGCCGCAAGAAGGACATCCTGATCACCACGGGCGGCAAGAACGTCTCCCCCAGCCTCCTGGAGGACCGGCTGCGCGGCCGGCCGCTGATCGCCCAGTGCCTGGTGGTCGGCGACCAACGCCCCTTCGTCGCCGCGCTGATCACCCTGGAGGCCGACCAACTCGCCCACTGGCTCACGGTCCGCGGACGGCCACGCGACACCCCGTTCGCCGAGCTGCGCGACGACCCCGAACTGCTCGCCGAGCTGCGGCGCTCCGTGGACTACACCAACGAGGCCGTCTCGCGGGCCGAGTCGATCCGCGCGTTCGCCCTGGTCGATGGCGAGTTCAGCGAGGCCAACGGGCTGCTGACCCCCTCGCTCAAGGTCAGGCGGGCGGCGGTGGCGGCGGCGTTCGCCGACGAGATAGAGCGGCTCTACGGGGCCCGCTGACCCCGGGGGCGGGCGCCTCAGCCTGACGTGTCGGCAGGCAGGCGGGACAGGCCCTGGACGTGGTCGCGCCAGCTGTGGGTCGGGGCGTAGCCCAGCAGACGGCGGGCCTTGGCGATCGACATCAGGGTGTCGTGGCGGCCGAGTTCCGTCCTGACCTCGACGTCGGGGAACTCGGCGGCGGCCAGCTCGGCCGACGGGGTGGACATCACGGTGTCGGGGCTGGCGATCACGAAGACCTCCATGCCGGGGGTCCGGTACTCCAGGCCCTTCCGCACGGCCTGGGCGCCGTCCCTGGCGTCGATGTAGGACCACAGGTTCCAGCGGCGCAGCTTCGGGTCGGCGTCGAAGGAGGGGAAGCGGGCGTAGTCCGACACCTCCATGACGTTGGAGAAGCGGAGGCCGACCATCTTCATCTCGGGGTCCCAGCGGCAGAACTGGGCGGCCGCCTGCTCCTCCAGGTGCTTGGCGAGCGAGTAGTTGCTCTCCGGGCGGGCCGGGTACTCCTCGTCGACCGGAAGGTAGGGCGGCGGGGTGTCGAAGGGCAGCCCGAGCACGGTCTCGCTCGACGCCCAGACCAGGTTGCGGATGCCGGCCAGCCGGGCGGCGCTGAAGACGTGGTGGGTGGACGTGATGTTGTTGCCGAAGACGGCCGTGTTGGGCACCAGGCCGGGGGCCGGGATCGCGGCGAGGTGCGCGACGGCGTCGACGCGGTCGTAGCGGTCGTCCACGGCGGTGAGCGCGCCCACGGTCTGGCCGTAGTCGGTCAGGTCGACGCGGACGAACGGGCACAGCGGCTCGGCCGGCGGGTCGCGGTCGAGGTTGACCACGTCCCAGCCGTGGTCGAGCAGCTCCCGGACGACGGCGCGGCCGAGCTTGCCGCTTCCGCCGGTGACGGCGACGCGTGGCATGAGATCACGCACCTTCATGTTCACGATCAGTGTTCGAGTCGGAGGTAGCCAATCACAGATGTCCCACTCCCGCGCCGTGTGCGGCGCTCCCGAGCAGGATGTGTGCCGGAGCCGTCTCCGCCAGTCGAGGGCGGACGCGCGGACGATCTCCCCCGCGGCGCGGACGCCCTTGTACGCGCCGCGGGGGCCGCGGTCTCCACGAAGGTGGCCAGGGCACGGAACGTCGCGTCCGGCAGATCGGCCGGGTCGGGACGCTGCGGGTGGAGACCACGACCAGCCTGGCCGGGCGGAGACGTGGTCCGTGCCGGGCACGACGATGCGCGGGCCGCCTGGACCGGCGGCACACCCGGCACGGCAGGCGGCCCGCCGCTTTACTGGGGCGCGGCCCCGTTCAGCCGGCCGGGGTCGCTCTCGAGATCCTTGGCGAAGACGCCGAGGAGGAGGCGGGCCAGGGCCTGGGCGTCGGTCGTGAAGGCGACATGCGCGTTGCGTTTCTGGGTGGTGCCCGGTCGGGTGTCCATGACGGTGCGGCCGACGGACAGGGAGCCGGCGGTCTCCACCGCGACGGGCAGGTGTCGGGTGGTGACGAGGTCGGGTTGGACGAGGTAGGCCGGGCACAGTACGTCGTGTACGGGTGCGGCGCCGGCGGTGGTGAGGGATCCCTCGTATGCCGTGATCCTCCGGTCTATGAACCGCGCCGCCGCGACACCGGCAGGTGTGCCGAGTTCCTCGAGTTCCGTACACGTCCTACGCGTGATGAGCGCCTGGTACGTGGCGTCGAGCGGTATGAGGGTAAGACGCTCGAATCCCGCGGAGAAGACCATCTGCGCGGCCTCGGGGTCGGCCCACGTGTTGAACTCCGCCGACGCGGTGACGTTGGCCACCGTATGACCTCCGCCCATGATGACGATCTCTTCGACCGCTTCGACAATGCTCGGGTCGATGGCGAGAGCGGCAGCGATGTTGCTCAGTGGTGCCGTCGCGACCAGGGTGAGTTGTTCGGTGGTCGTGCGGAGGGTGTGCAACAGGTATTCCACAGCTCCCGTTTCCCGCGCCCTGGTGCGCGCCGGCGGAATGGAAAGAGTGGTGCCGTGCGGGTCGTCTGCGGAATCGGTGTCGAAGTGCCTGGCCGCGGGAAAGTCCAATCGGACGATGGGGCGCGACAGTCCACCGAACACAGGAACGGTGGAAGCGCCGATCCAGTCAAGGACGCGCAAGGTGTTGTCGGTGGTGCTGGCGACTGGCGCGTTGCCGTGGACGGTGGTGACGGCGAGCAGGTCAATGTCCGGATGCAAGGCGGCGAACATGATGGAAACGGCGTCGTCGGTGCCGGTGTCCACGTCGAGGATTGTCTTGCGGGTCATTACTTCAGCCTTTCTTCACGATCAAGGGGATGTCGAGTCGTCGCTCCTGGTTAGTCAGGTTGACTGCGGCTCCATTCACGACGATGGCCTTCATCGATGATCTGTTGCGCCGCCTCCCAGAGGGATTCCGACGCGTCCTTGATGACGGACTTACGATTTCGGATGTCCGCGACCGTCACCCCGGGAGTTCTCCATGTGCCTCCCCGGTTCATCCAGTTGAGCAACAACGGTTGTAGGCGGTCCATCGCTTTGGCGAAGCGTGCTTCCGGGCTGCGACGCTGCTCGAATTCCTCCCACAGCTCATGCAGGCGTTGGGCTTGGTCGTCGGGAAGCAGTGCGCAGAGTTCGGCAGCGGCGGCATGCTCCCGGATTGATTGATCTCGGCTGCCGTCCGCGTCGTACAGCGGCGTGTCGCCGGCATAGATTTCCACGAGATCATGCACGGTCACCATTGCCATGGTCCTACCGACGTCGATTGCCTGGTCGGCGTGTTCCGCCAGGAACATGACCATGACGGCCAGGTGCCAGGAATGCTCCGCGTCGTTCTCACGCCGAGGGAGCGCCGCAAGGGGGGATTGACGCACCACGGTCTTCAGTCGGTCGATCTCGACGATGAATTCGAGTTGGGTCCGAAGGCGATCGGCGAGAACGTCCGGCAGAGGGTTGCGATCCACCAGGCGTTCAGCCGCGTCGGGCGCACCGTGCCCGATTCCGTCGTGCCGGCTGCCGTCCCGATCGGACATGGAAAACGAAACGACTTCGTCGAACGTGGGGGAGCTCTGCGTGCCGGGTCGCGTCGCGGTGATCGCTGCGACTGCCACGGCATGACGAGCGGCTTGCCTCAGGGTCTGTCCGTCGGCCAGCCGTGCCGCGAGCGCACCGATGAAGGCGTCGCCGCAGCCGGTCGTGTCCCGTGCCACCACGGGCGGAGCCGGCAGATGATGGGGAACGCCGCGCCCTTCTGCCACGTCCTCGTCAAAGACCACCGCGCCGTCGCCGCCCAACGTGATGATCGCTTGCCGCAGATTCCGCTGCCGGAGAGACCGGCCGATGTCCTGCCAAACAGATGGTGAGCGCACGGACAGCGGTTCTTTGACGAACTGCTGCGCCTCGACTTCGTTCAGCACGCCTACGTCGGTGTGACGAAGCAGTTCCGGGTCGATCTCGTCACAGGGTGACAGATTGACGATCGTCAGCATGCCTGATTCCTTGGCACGCCGGGTCGCCGCGCAGACCACGTCCGCCGGTGTCTCCAGGCTTGCGCAGAGAACGGCGGCGCCGGACGCGAAGGCATCCGTCCGCGCGATGTGGTCAACGGTCAACTTGCCGTTGGCGCCCGAGAAGACAGCGATGCTGTTCTGTCCGACGTCGTCCACAAGGATCAACGCGGTTCCCGTGCGAGTGTCGCTGAGCGTGACCAGGCCGTTCGGATCGACTCCGGCCTCTGTGAGGGCGTTCGTCACCAGGTGCGCCGCGGAGTCGTCGCCCACCGCGCCCACGATGGCCACACGTGCGCCCTGTCGCGCCGCCGCGACCGCCTGATTGGCGCCTTTACCTCCTGGACTCCAGGTGCCCTGTCCATCGTGGCGCAGGACCGTTTCTCCGGGTGCCGGCAGGCTGTGCACCCGTACCGTGTTGTCGGCGTTGAGGGAACCCACCACGACGATGCCGCCGTGGTGCTGCCGTGCGAGGCTCATGTGGGACCTATCGCTTCCGATGAGAGGGCCAAGTCGCTTTCGGCGTGCCGGGGTTCGGGCAGTTCCGCCGCGGCTGGCCGGGGGATGAGGTACGAGCTGGCCAGGGCCGCCGCGACGATGCCCGCGCCGACACCGATTCCGCCCGCGTAGCCCCCGATCGTCGGGCTGCCGCCGTGGTCGATGGCGATCTGGACCACGGGCAGCACCGCGAAGCTCAAGCCGGCGCCGAGATTGAAGGCTCCGGTGTTGATGCCGGGGAGGAAGCCTGGATTCCGCTCCCCGGACAGCACCACCGCCAGCCCGTTGAGCATGATGTTCGCCATGCCCGCGTAGGCGATGCCGAGCAGGACCGCTCCCGCGATCAGCAGGGCCAGTGAACGCAGGCCGACGGTGGCGATCAGGGTCAGGGTCACCACACTGCCGGCCAGCCCCACGCGCAGCACCCACAGATATCCGCGCCGGGGCGCGAGCCGGCCGGCGAGTGGACCGATCAGCCAGCCGATGAGCGCGTAGGGAGTGAGCAGCAGCAACGAGGTGGTGTCCGAGTTGATCCCGAAGCCCACCCGAGTGTCCTGCGCGAAACTGACGACCAGCCCGTTGATCGCCGCGAAGACGCCGGTGAGGGTCAGTGTCGTCGTCAACAACAGGGACCATGTCGCGCGGTGCCGCAGCTGGGCCCGGCTCACCAGTGGCTGCGACGTGATGCCCTCAACCCAGTGGAAGCACCCGAACGCTCCCAGACTCAGCACCGCCAGAACCCCGACGAGCAACCAGTTCGCCGCGTCGAGCTTTCCCACTTCGCCGAGTGCGATCAGCAGCGTGCCGATGCCGACGACCAGTGGCCCGACGCCGAGCCAGTCCATCCTGGCGCCAGCCGACGGGCGGGTTTCAGGCGCCTGAAGGCGCACCAGGATCATCGCGACGACGGCGGCAACCGCCATGAGCCAGAAGACCGGACGGAAACCGAGTCGCGTCGCGATGGCTCCCCCCACGATGACATCGACCCCCGCGATACCTCCGTTCACCGCGGTCACCACCCCCATCAACGTGCCGTAACGCCGGGGTTCGGGAACCGCGTCCCGCAACATCAGCAGACAGATCGCGATGACGGGCCCGCAACAGCCCTGCAGGATCCGCGCGATGTAGAGCACCTCGATGGTGGGCGAAAGCGCTGCCAGAACCGAGCCCACCGCGGACAGGCCAAGCGTCACGACCAGGGTCCGGCGGCGTCCCGCGATGTCGCTCAACCGCGGCACGAACACCGCGAACACGCAGGCGGAAGTGAAGAACGCGGTCTGGGACAGACCAGCGGTGACCGAATCGGTCTTCAACTCCCTTGCCAGCGTCGGCAACACCGGACTGAGCATGCTGGCGTTCAACTGGAACGCGACACAGGCGCTCAGCAAGGCCGTCATCAACGTCCTGGTCCGCACGGGCCGGGTGCTCATGACCGCGCCATCGGACGAGGCGCCAGCAGCCCACCGATCACCGAGGGACCAACGGCGCCGAGGACCGGGCACCGCGCGTGCCCGGTCCTCGGCGAGGACAGCAGGCGCCACGACACTCTACGAGACAACGACATAACAGACTCCTTTTGCCTTCCCTACCTGGCCTGATCCTGGTCACTGGGACCCGCTTGGCCGTCCTGACCAGGGCCAACGCCAGCCAGACTGGTATACCGCATCCCAGAGTCATGAGACAAGGGGCTGGCTCCGGTAGACTCACAGTGGGCTGCGGTATACCAGCAAAGGGGAAGAAGCCAAGGTGACCCGAGACGGCGAGATCCCGATGGGGGTCGCGCACACACCGCTGCGCGACCAGATCCGTGAACATGTCCGCACCCGCATTACGCGGGGCGAGTTCGCTCCCGGGAGCAAACTGGTGGAGCGCGAACTGGCCGCCGAACTCGGCGTGTCCCGCGTCCCGGTACGAGAGGCGCTGCGCATGCTCGAAACCGAGGGCTTGGTTCAGGTCGTGCCACGTCGCGGTGTCATCGTCAAAGAGCTGACCCACACCGACATCGAAGAACTGTTCGATGTTCGTGAGGCGCTGGAGTCGATGACGGCGAAGCGTGCGGCCGAGCGCGCCAAGACGGCCGACCTTCGGCGCCTACGGCGCCACCTCGATCGGGCACAACGCGCCGCCGGGGCCGGCAAGCTCGACGCCTTCGGCGACGCCAACCTCGCGTTCCACGACGAAATCGCCGTCATCGCCGAGAACAACCTGCTGCGGACCATTCTCGAACCGCTGCGCAGCCGACTGGACTGGCTCTTCCGTCAGCCTGACGATCCCGACCGGCTCTACGCGGAACACGACAGCCTCTACCAGGCGATCGCCTCAGGCGACCCCGAACGTGCCGGTGAGATGGCGAGAGACCATGTCCAGAGCAGCCGGGTGAACGCACTCCGCATCCTGTGCGCCGGAGAACCGACAGCCACGGTCGACTCAGCGCCCGGCAAGGAAGCCAGGAGTTGATCGAACCGCTCCCGCGCGCCGACGGCGGCACGCCGGCGCGGCGCACCGGCCCACACCCACGTGCCACGATCACCTCGCGGGCGCCGTTGGCGTCGACGCGGTCGTAGCGGTCGTCCACGGACCGGGCGATCAGCCGGGTCAGCTTGACACGGGGGCTTCACCTGAGGCCAGGCCGACGCAACGTCGGGGTGCGACGATGACGAGCGCGGTTGCCGCGGCCGCCGCTCCTTTCGTCTCGTCGTTCACACGTCAGGAGCCTTCGTTGCGTATCCCGTCTCGCCTGCCCGTCCGGACCCTCACCACGGCCCTCGCGCTGGCGGCCGTCGGCGCCCTCGCCGTGCCCGCCGGCACGGCCGCCCCCCACGAGCCGGCGCCGGTGGACGTCGCCGTGGACTGGTACGACCTCACCGCGGAGAGCGTCGCCGCCGCCGGCGCGTCCACCCAGGTCACCAACAACCGTACGTGGGCCGTCGGTTGGCTGGCCGCCGCGCGGGCGCTGCGCGCGGACGGCCGGGCCGCCTACCAGGAGGCCGCGCTGGCCGGGGCGGTGCACGAGGCGCTCAGCGAGCTGACCCCGGCGCGCGCCGCGGAGTTGGACGCGGCGCTCGACGCCACGCTGGACCGGGTGCCGGACGGCCCGGCCGAGGACGCCGGGCTGGCCGCCGGGCGGCGGGAGGCCCGGGCCCTGCTGGCCGAGCGCGCGGGCGACGGCCTCGATCCGGCGTCCGTCAACGCGCCGATCACGCTGCCGGAGCCGGCGCCCGGGGTCTGGCAGCCGACGCCGCCCGCCTACGGCCCGCCGGCACAGGCCGGCAACCGCCACGCGCGACCCTTCCTGTTGGCGGGCGCCGACCAGTACCGGCTGGCGCCGCCGCCCGCCGTCGACTCGGCCCGGCACCGGGCCGACCTGGCCGAGGTCGAGGCCTACGGCTCCGCGGACAGCACGGTGCGGACCGCGCACCAGACCGAGACAGCGGAATTCTGGTACGGGTCCTCGCTGACGCTGTACACCGAGCCGCTGCGGGTGGCGCTCGACCGCTCCCCGGGATCGCTCGCCGAGCGCGCCGAGCTGGTGGCGCTGTTCCATGTGGCGCTGGTCGACACCCAGATCGCCACGTCCGACAGCAAGTACGCCCACCTCGCCTGGCGTCCGGTGACCGCGCTGCGCGCGGGCGGCGACGCCGACTGGACGCCGCTGCACGTCACGCCCTCGCACCCGGACTACCCGAGCGGCCACGGCACCTACGCGGGCGCCGCGGAGGGGGTGCTGACCTCGCTGGTCGGGCCGCGCACCGCGCCGTTCGAGCTGACCAGCCCGACGGCGCCGGGCGTGACCCGCACCTACACCACCTGGCGTCAGCTGTCGGTGGAGAACATCGACGCCCGGGTGTTCTCCGGCATCCACACCAGGACGGCGGACGTCGCCGGCGTCCGACTCGGCCGCACCGTCGCGGCGCACACGCTCAGGAACGCCGACCAGTTGTTCGACTGACGGCCCGGTGTCCTGCCGGCCGCCACCGGCACGAGCCCGGGGACGGCGGGCGTCGCCCGCGCCGACGGCCTCTCCCCGCGCGAGTACCGAGGGCGGTCGGCGACCGGCCACGCGGAACGCCACGGCACGCCGCTGGGCCCTGTCCGGGCCGGCCTCAGCGGGTGAGGCGTTCGATGAGGGCCTGCCAGCCGTCGCCGAGGAACTCGACGACCTCGGGCTCCGGCGGCGTGCCGGCCTCCGGCCTCCGGAGGTAGAGCAGCAGCGGGCCTTCGAGGGCGGCGGTGAGCTGGATGGCGACGCCGTTCAGGCTGGGGATCCGCACGCCGGCCTGGGCGAGCAGGGTGCGGATGTGGAGTTGGGAGAGCGACGCGTCGCCGAAGGGGATCGGCCGGTCGCGGTCGAGGGCGGCCCGCGCGATGGCGTGGTGGTCCATGAGGAAGGCGATCCGGGCCCGGCCGTAGACGACGAGGCGCTCCACCGGATCGGCGCCCGGCCCGAGCGGCGGCGGCCCGCCGAGCACCTGCTCCTGGAAGTGTCGCTCGTCCGCGTCCAGCAGCGCCCGGAAGATGCCGGCCCGGGTGCCGAAGCGCCGGAAGACGGTGCCCTTGCCGAGGCAGGCGCGCTCCGCCAGGCCGTCCATCGTGACCTTGGCCACCCCCTGCTCCGCGATCATCTCGCGGGCCGTGCTCAGCAGGTGCTCACGGTTACGCACGGCGTCGGCGCGCTCGGCGCGCGGCTTTCCGAAGGGCACAACGGACCGGTCCACATGCCCAACCTACCGCCAGGACACCGAAGCGGGGTAAAGTCCGTTTATATTGGAGAGCGACCGCGGCACCGGGACATCCGGTCCGCCGCCGTCGCCACGTCATGACCGCTACGGCGGACCGTCCACCCACGAGGATTCACGACCATGAACCTGTTCCGCCTGGACGCCAGCATCCTGCCCGGAGCCTCCTCCAGCGCCGAGCTCGCCGACATCGCCGAGGCCGAGTGGGTCGCCACCCACCCCGGTGCCACGGTGACCCGCCGCCACCTCGCCACCGACGCGCTGCCCGCCGACGCCTGGGCGCTCGCCATCGTCGGGGGCGGCACCCCCGAGGCGGACCGCACCCCGGCCCAGCGCGAGGCCCTCGCACTGGCCGCCGGCCTGGCCGAGGAGCTCCAGAACGCCGACACCGCCATCCTGGCCGTGCCGCTGTACAACTACGGCGTCTCCCAGCACTTCAAGACCTGGGTGGACCTCGTCATCGCGAGCGCCGGCCCCACCACCCCGGTGCTGAAGAGCACCCCCACCGTGCTGGCCACCTCCCTCGGCGGCGGCTACGGCCCCGGGACCCCGCGTGAGGGCTGGGACCACTCCACCCCCTACCTGGAGCGGATCCTCGTCGACATCTGGGGAGCCGAGCTCACCGTCGTCAAGCGCGAACTCACCCTGGCCGCCACCACCCCCGGCATGGAGGGGCTGCGCGAGCTGGCCGAGCAGTACCACTCCGACGCTCGCACCGCGGCCCGCGCCGCCGGCCAGGCGCTCGCCGGCAACTGACGAGCGAACCACCGGGGGCGACGAGACGGCGACGGCGAGTCTCGTCGCCCCTCCGGACATGCTCGCCCGTCAGCTCGCGGGCGAGACCATACCGCCGTTGACGTAGATGGTCTCCCCGGTGACCCAGCGAGACCCGGGCGAGACGAGGAACTGCACCACGGGGACGACGTCCTCGGGAGCCCCGATGTCGCCGTTGATGGTCATGCTCTTGAGCCAGGCGATGGTCTTGTCGTTCTCGACGTCGTAGAAGAAATTCGTCTTCAGCGGCGCGACGGCGTACCCGCCCACCGGGCCGGCCGCGCCGGTGACCAGCAGGGTGCGCCCGCCGGCGGAGCCGAGCAGGTCGACGAGCCGCGCCGCGGTCAGCGCGTTGATCGGGAGGGAGGCGGCGTCGACCGGGTCGAGTGCGGCCGGCGACAACGCGGCGGCGGACGCCGGCCCCGCGGTCTCCTCGGCCTGGGCGGCCCGTCGCGCTACTCCGAGCTCGCCGCGCGGATCGCCGGGGTGAGCCGGAAGATGCTGACCCAGACCCTGCGCGGGCTCGAACGGGACGGGCTGCTGACCCGCACGGTGACCTTGTCGATGCCCGTCCGCGTCGACTGCGAGCTCACGCCGCTCGGCCACTCCCCGCTGGCGACGATCCGCCACCTCAAGCGACCGACCGCGCGCCGCGCGAGTGCGGTGGTTCCCCGGGGCGTGGGGGCCGTGACCGGCTCAGGCCCGGGGCAGTTGGAAGTCGATGACGCGCAGCGGCGAGGGTGTGGTGCCGGAGGAGCGCTCCTGGTAGAGGACGGACAGCACGCCGTCGACCGGGACGCGGGTGGAGTCGACGACGACCTCGCCGAAGGCGTTGAGGGACGAGCCGGCGGCCGTGCCGTCGTAAAGCAGGGTCCAGTCGGTCCAGCCGCTGGCGGCCGAGGCGGCGACGACCCGCACGTACGGCATCACCACGTAGGCGTTGTCGAAGGCGTCGAGCACCAGCTGCGAGCGCTGGCTGGATCGCATCGGCACCGGGATCTCCCGCTTCTGCCAGGCTCCGGCGGCGTTCTGGTGGAGGTGGAAGTTGTAGGCGTTGGCGACGCGCCCGGCGACGTAGTCGGGAACGCACTGGCCGAAGCGGCCGGGGACGTAGGAGACGAGGGCGTGCGGGCGGCCGGCCGAGTCGACGGCCTGGGACTCCTGGTTCATCAGCGCGTGGTCGGGGCTCAGCGGATCGACCACGAGCCCGGGTGAGTTGACGGAGACCAGGGTGCCGCCCGTGGTGCCGACGGTCGCGCCGGCCGCGTTGGTCCAGGTGCGGCCGGCGTCGGAGCTGCGCACGTAGACGGTGTCGTGGTTGGTGAGGTTGGCGCCGCAGGTCACGGCGGTGGACTGTTCGCGCCAGGTGCCGAACACGTGCAGCCGGCCGTCGCGGCCGTAGTCGATGCCGTGGAGGTAGAGGTTGCGGGCGTTGCTGGTGCCGCGGGCGGTGGTGTAGGCGCCGGTGGCGCTCGACCAGGCGCCGAGGTTGGCCCAGCGGGTGCCGTCGTACTCGGCGAGCGCGGCCTGGCCGTTGCCCGAGTGGCCGGTGCGGTAGCTGAGTTGGAGACGGCCGGCGGGCGAGACGAGGAGCTGGGGGTAGGTGAAGGTGCTGGTGAGGGCGGTGCCGTCCATGCTGGTCTGGACGGGGCCGAAGCGGTCGGCGCGCCAGGGGTGGGAGCCCGGCGAAGTGGCCAGCCCCGCGACCGACCTGACGTAGAAGTAGCCGCTGCTGTGCGAGTCCATCACGAGGTGGAGCCGGCCGTCCGCCGGGGAGACGCCGACCGAGATGACGTTGTGCGAGTCGTTCACGGTGAGGGCGTGGCCGACGGTGGTCCGCGACCAACTGGTGGCGGAGAGGGGGCGCCGGGCGATGGTGGCCTGCCGGTCACCGGCGTACCAGACGGCGTACTGGTGGCCGTTGTGGGTGAGCAGGCCGTGTTTCTGGAAGGCGTTGTTGTTGACCAGGCCGTCGAAGGAGACGAAGTAGAGCGCGGTCGCGTCGAGCAGGGTGCTGCCGCGCACGGTGGCGGAGGGGCCGGCCGCCGCGGCGGCGCCGGCGTGGCCGGAGGCGAGCCCGGCCAGGGCCGCGGCGCCGAGGGCCGACTGGATGACGCTTCTGCGGTCGGGCGTGCGGGACATCGGTCGCTCCCTGGGATCGAGCCGTCTGAATGGATTCAACTCCCGCCTGCGCAACCGGTCAACGGCCCTGCCGCCACGGGATCGCCGACAGCGGAACCTGGCCGGAAACAGGACCCCCTGTTTTCGGAAACGCGTTCGCCTCGCCGCGCGTTCCACAAGATCGAGGCAGCGTCGCACTCTCATCCGAAAGGCTTCCCATGACCACCGCACCCCCCACCCTGCGCATCACCCGTCTCGGCGGCCGGATCGGCGCCGTCGTCGAGGGCGTCCGGCTCGGCGGCGAGTTGGCGCCGTCGATCGTGGCCGAGATCCGGGCCGCCGCGCTCGCCCACAAGGTGATCTTCTTCCGGGACCAGGAACATCTGGACGAGGAACGGCACGAGGCGTTCGGGCGGCTGCTCGGGCCGCTGTTCGCGCACCCCACCGTCCCGGCGGCCGACGGGCGTTACGCGTTCCCCGTCGACTCCGAGCACGGCGACCGCGCCAACCGCTGGCACACGGACGTCACCTTCGTGCCCGACTACCCGGCGTTCTCCATCCTGCGGGCCATCACCATCCCGCCCTACGGCGGCAACACGGTCTGGGCCAACACCGCCACCGCCTACGCCCTGTTGCCCGAGCCGCTGCGGGCCCTCGCCGACGGGCTGCGGGCCATCCACACCAACGAGTTCGACTACGCCGCCGTCAGGCCCGAGGCCGACGCCGCCCAACTGGCCCGATTCCGCGAGGTGTTCGCCGCCGTCAGGTTCCGCACCGAGCACCCGGTGGTCCGGGTCCACCCGGAGACGGGCGAACGCAGCCTGGTGCTCGGCAACTTCGTCCAGCGCTTCGCCGGGATCCGGGCCCGCGACTCGCAGCTGCTGTTCGAGCTGTTCCAGGGACACATCGAGCGCCCGGAGAACACGGTGCGCTGGCAGTGGCGGGCGGGCGACGTGGCCATGTGGGACAACCGCGCCACCCAGCACTACGCCGTCGACGACTCCGACGGCCACCACCGCTCGCTGCGGCGGATCACCGTGGCCGGCGAGGTGCCGGTGGCGCCGGACGGCGGCGAGAGCCGGCTGCTCGAACCGGCCGCGATGCCGGGGCGCTGAGCGCGGGCCGCGCCCCCGACGCGCCGGCGGGAGCCATGCCGCCGGCGCGCTGGCTGGTCAGTGCCTAGCGCGGGCCGCGCTGCCTGACCGGCAGGGCCAGCAGGTCGCCGGTGGCCGTCCAGTCGATGATCTGGACGGCCGCGCCGGCCGCTTCCAACCCCCGGCAGTCGTGGTGATGGCGGCGCTCGATCTCGTCGAGACGCAGTTGGTCGGCGAAGGCCGGGTTCGCCAACTGCCGGCGGGCGAACGCCCACAGCCGGGGGTGCGCCGCGATCCGGTGCACCGCGTCCGCGTCGAGATGCCAGCGGTGCACCGTGTCCAACTGCACCAACGTCACCCACAGGTGCACGTCCGCGGCGGTCGGCGCGTCGCCCAGCAGGTGGGGCCCAGCCGCCAGCCGCTCCTCGACGGCGCCCAGCGCGCCCAGCAGGGTGGCCAGCGCGGCGGCCCGCCCGGCCGGGGCACCACCGGCCTGCCCGGCGCGCTGCGCGGCCGCGCTGATGTCCTCCTCGAAGAGCCGGTCGAGCGACCTGATCCCGTCCTCGGCCCCCGCCGGATACAGCTCGGGCACACCCGGGCCGCCGAAGCGCAGCGCCAGGTCGCGCAGGATGTCGCCGGTGTGGTTGCTGACCACCCGGCCGGTCCACCGGTCGGCGAGCACCGGGGCCTTGGCCGGCCCCTGATAGCGGTGGGCGGTCGCCTCGTAGGGCTCGCGCAGCGCCGCGTACCCGGCGCCCGGCGCGTCCGGCACGGGCGGCAGCAGGGTGCGGGAGATCCGGTCGTCGAGACCGAGCAGGGCGTGGGTGACGGCGATCCGCAGACAGCCGGGACAGGACAGCGCGAGATACAGGTGGTAGCGGTGGGCGGCCGGGTAGTAGCCGTGGTCGGCGTCGGGGCCGATCCGGCCCCTGATGGAGGAGGCGGGCGTACAGGCGGGCAGCGACGACGTCATGGACATGCGTCTCCCTCGTGGGCTCGGACG
>NZ_SMKI01000100.1 GCF_004348415.1 Streptomyces hainanensis | reverse complement strand
GAGGAGAGCGGTGATGTCGCGGCGGCTCGCGCGCGGTTGGACGACCGGGCGGGGGGTGTGGATCCGGAGGAGTTGCATGCGTTGGGCGAGCGGCTTGGCTACCGGGTCGGGGTGACGTTCACGCCGGGGACGACCACCGGCACCCTCGACGCCCTCTACACCGAACCGGGCACCGAGCCCCGAGGCGTCTTCCAGCCCTCCGCCGAGATCCGGGAGCGGGCCGGGACATACGCCAACGACCCCTCGTTCGCCCACGCCGTCCCCGACCTGGTGCGGGCCTGCCGGTCGTGGTGTGGTGAGCGGTTGCCCGAGTACATGGTGCCGGCGGCTTTCGTGGTGCTCGATCGGCTGCCGTTGACGGTGAACGGGAAGCTGGACCGTAGGGCGTTGCCCGCGCCGGACTTCGGTGCGCGGACCTCCTCGCGTGGTCCGCTGACGGCTCGTGAGCGGCTGTTGTGTGGTTTGTTCGCCGAGGTGTTGGGTCTGCCCGAGGTGGGGGTGGAGGACAATTTCTTCCACCTGGGCGGCCATTCGCTGCTCGCCACCCGTCTGGTCAGCCGGATCCGCTCCACACTCGCCGTGGAACTGCCGATCGGGGCGGTCTTCGACGCGCCGTCCGTCGCCGGGCTCGCCGCCCGCATCGAGGAGGCGGGGCACGCGCGACCCGCGCTCGAGCCGGTCGCACGCCCCGAGCGGATGCCGCTGTCCCACGCCCAGCGGCGCATGTGGTTCCTGCACCGCATGGAGGGCCCGTCGGCGACCTACGCCATGCCGTTGGCGCTCCGCCTGACCGGACCGCTGGACACCGACGCGCTCTCCCGGGCGCTGCGGGACGTGGTCGCCCGACACGAGTCACTGCGGACGGTCTTCGGGGACGCCGAAGGAGAGCCCTACCAGCGGATCCTCGGTCCCGACGAGGCGAGGGTGCACCTGGCACGGCGAGGGGCCGACGAGGACGGCCTGGGCACACTCGTCGCCGAGGCGGCGCGGCAGCCCTTCGACCTGTCGACCGACGCCCCGTTCAGGGCCTGGCTGTTCGAACTCGGCCGGGACGAGGCCGTCCTCGTGGTCGTGCTGCACCACATCGCGGGCGACGGATGGTCCATGGGGCCCCTGGCCCGGGACCTGATGGCCGCCTACGAGGCGCGGCGCGCGGGCCGGGCGCCGGACCGGGAGCCGCTGCCCGTCCAGTACGCCGACTACACCCTCTGGCAGCGGACGCTCCTCGGCGACCGCGAAGACCCCGGCAGCCGCTACTCCCGCCAACTGGCCTACTGGAAGGCGCGGCTTGACGGGCTGCCCCAGGCGGTCGAGCTCCCCGGTGCGCGGCCCCGCCCCCCGGTGGCCTCGCACCGCGGCGGCGGCACCCGCTTCGCGTGGGACGCGGCACTGCACGCCGGGATCGCCACGGTGGCCCAGGAAGCGGGCGCGACCGTGTCGATGGTGCTGCAGGCGAGCCTGGCGGCGGTGCTGACGCGGCTCGGGGCGGGGACCGACGTGCCGATCGGGTCGCCGATCGCGGGACGGACGGACGAGGCCCTGGAAGGCCTGGTGGGCGTCTTCGTGAACACGTGGGTGCTTCGGGCCGACACATCGGGAGACCCCAGCTTCGCCGAGCTGCTCGCCCGGGTGCGCGAGGCCGGCCTCGCCGCGTACGAGCACCAGGACATCCCCTTCGAGCACCTGGTGGAGGCGCTCAACCCATCCCGATCCCTCGCGCACCACCCGCTGTTCCAGATCATGCTCGCCCTCCAGAACAACCCGCTGCCGCACTTCGAGCTCGCGGGCCTCCGGATCAGCCCCGAACCCCTCGTCGGGGAGACCGCGCGGTTCGACCTGTCCTTCTCACTGAGCGAGAGCCGCGACCGGGACGGAGAGCCGGCCGGGATCGTCGGGATGGTCGAGTACGCCACCGACCTCTTCGCACCCGCCGACGTCGACGCCCTGGTGAGCCGCTGGCAGAGCCTCCTGCGGCAGCTGCTCGCTCAGCCGCACGCACCGATCGGCCGGGCGGAGATCCTCGCCCCCGGGGAGCGCGCCAGGTTGTTGGCATGGGGGGAGACCCCCGGCGACGAGGTGGCGCCGACCACGTCGTTGTCGTCGGCCTTCGCCCGGCAGGTGGGGCGGACCCCGGAGGCCACGGCACTCGTCGGCGCGGACGGCGCCTGGACGTACCGGGAGCTGGACGCCTGGGCGAACCGGATCGCGCGACGGCTGCGCCGGCACGGGGTGCGCCCCGAACACCGGGTGGCGCTGCTGACGGAACGCTCCCCCCTGCTCGTCGCGGCGATCCTGGGCGTCGCCAGGGCCGGCGCGGCATACGTGCCCCTCGATCCCCAACTACCCCGGGAGCGCGTCGAGTTCATCCTCGCCGACGCGGCACCGACCGTCGTGGTCGACGGCCCGTGGGTCGAGGCGGCCGCCGAGGAGTCCTTCGCCGAGCCGCCGGTCGACGTGCGTGCCGACAACGCCGCGTACGTGATGTACACCTCCGGTTCCACCGGGCGGCCCAAGGGGGTCGAGGTGACCCAGGGCAATGTCGTGGACCTCGCCACCGACGGCTGCTGGGGGCCGGCGCACCGGCGGGTGCTCCTGCACGCCCCGCACACGTTCGACGCCTCGACGTACGAGCTGTGGGTGCCGCTGCTCAACGGCGGGACGGTCGTGGTGGCCGACCCGGGCAGGCTCGGTCCCGCCGAACTCGCCCGCGCCATCGTGGACCAGCGCATCACGGGGGTCCAGGTGACGGCCGGGCTGTTCGCGGCGATGGCTGAGGAGGACGCCGACTGCTTCGCCGGCGTCGAGGAGGTGTGGGTCGGCGGCGACGTCGTCTCCCCACCGGCGGTCGAGCGCGTGATGCGGACCTGCCCCGACCTCACCGTCGTTCACGCCTACGGCCCGACGGAGACCACCACGTTCGCCGCCCGCCACACGTTGCGAGGCGTCGACTCCCGCCTGTCGCCGTTGCCGATCGGCGGGCCGACAGCGGGCGGCCGGGCGTTCGTGCTCGACCCGGCCCTGCGGCTGGTGCCGCCAGGCGCGCCGGGGGAGCTCTATCTCACCGGCGGCGGGCTGTCCCGCGGGTATGCCGACCGTCCCGGGATGACGGCGGAGCGGTTCGTGGCCTGCCCGTTCGGGCGTCCTGGCGAGCGCATGTACCGGACGGGCGACCTGGCGCGGTGGAACGACCGGGGGGAGCTCGAATTCCTGGGGCGGGCGGACGACCAGGTCAAGCTGCGTGGCTTCCGCGTCGAGCCCGGCGAGATCGAGGCGGCGCTCACCGCGGAGGCGGAGATCGCGCGGGCCGCCGTCGTCCTGCGCGAGGACCGGCCGGGCGACCGGCGACTCGTCGCCTATGCCGTGCCCCGGGCGGCGGTCGGGGGACCGGAGTTGGCGCGGACCATGCGTGACCGGCTGGCGAAGCGGCTGCCGGACTACCTGCTGCCCTCGGCGGTGGTGATGCTGGACGCGCTGCCGATCACGGCCAACGGGAAGCTGGACCGGGCCGCCCTGCCGGCCCCGGACTACGCGGCCGGGCGGGCCGAGGGCCGCGCGCCGCGCGGACTGCGGGAGGAGGTGATGTGCGGCCTGTTCGCCGAAGTGCTCGGCCTCGACACGGTCGGCGTCGACGACGGCTTCTTCGACCTCGGCGGCCACTCCTTCCTCGCCACCCGTCTGATCGGCCGCATCCGCACCACCCTCGGCGCCGAGGTGCCCCTGGCCACGCTCTTCCACGCGCCCACTCCGGCCGCACTCGTCGAGGCCCTCGACGCGCACGGCGGGGTGGTCGGCACGTTCGAGCCGGTGCTGCCGATCCGCGCGGGCTCGGGCCCCGCCCTCTTCTGCGTTCACCCCGCCGCCGGCATCAGCTGGGGCTACGGCCGGCTGCTGGCCCATCTGCGACGTGACGTGCCGATCCACGGCCTCCAGGCGCGCGGACTCTCCGAGGGGGTGGGCGCGATGCCGGGCAGCGTCCCGGAGATGGCGGCGGAGTACGTCGAGCGGATGACGGCGATCCAGTCGACCGGCCCCTACCACGTCATGGGCTGGTCCATGGGCGGCGTGGTCGCCCAGGAGATCGCCGTCCAACTGCGCGAGCGCGGGCACGAGGTGGGACTCGTGGTCCTGCTCGACGCCATCCCCGACCGGCAGGACACGGCTGACGAGCCGCTCGACAGGGCGGAGACCGGCGAGTTCCTGCGTGACGAACACGCCGTGGACGCCGCCGGGCTCGGGATCGACGAGAAGGGATTCTCACGCGTGGTCGACGTCTACGCGGCCCATTCCCGATTGATGACCGAATTCGAGCCGCGACGCTTCGACGGGAACGTGGTCGCCTTCACCGCGACGCTTTCCTCGGAGGGCAGGACCTCAAAGGAGCGGTGGAGCCGCTTTGTCGGAGGGGAGGTCGAGGAACACGCCGTCCCGTGCACGCATGGCGAGATGCTGGAACCCGAATCCGTCGCCGCCATCTGCCGCGTGTTGAATCCGAAGTTCGCCGGACATGACGAGAAGCAGCGCTGATCGAGGAGTCGAACGATGCCCAATCCTTTTGAGGACGAGGACGCCGGTTTCCGGGTTCTGGTCAATGACGAGGGCCAGCACTCGCTGTGGCCCGCCTTCGCCGACGTACCCGCGGGGTGGCGGACCGTGTTCGGTGAGGACACCCGGCAGGCGTGCCTCGACTACGTCGAACGTGAGTGGAAGGACATGCGGCCCCGGAGTCTGATCGAGGCGATGGGGGAGTGAGCGGCGTGTGCCGCCCCGCCGAGGGGCGGCACACGGGCATCGCTCAGGCCAGCGACTCCCCGCCCACCAGGGTCTCGGCGTACGAGAAGTAGTACCCGGGGCCCGTCTCCCGGGGGACGAGCCTCGCGAGATCCGGATCGAGGTCGTGCATGGCGTCGGCGTGGAACCGCAGCCGCGCCGACCCCGACCAGACGGGCGAGAAGGCGACGCCCTCGACGCGCGAGGTCACCAGTTCCGCAGGTGAGGCGGCATCCCCCGCCGTCCACGGTGGCGACACGCGGCTGTGGACCAGGGGCAGGCGGCTGAGTGCCGGCGGTTCGTCCACGAGCTCGCGCAGGGTCACGGCGGCGTCCACGAGACGCCGGTCGTCGACCGCGAGCGATGCCGCGAAGCGGCCGCCGGGACGGGTGCCCGCGCCAGCGACCCCGATGGGGATCTGCCGTGTCATCCGGATCGCGCCGAACTGCTTGGGCATGCCCTGTATCCAGCCGCGGGCCAGGGAGACGGCGGAGTCGACCCACGCGTACGGGCAACGGGCCATGGCGCGTTCGCCGTAGCGGCAGCCCAGCAGGACGAGGAACTCGGAGAACTGGCACCTGACCGGGTCGCCGAGCTCGCCCCCGTCGGCGGAACACCACTGCCACTCCGAGAAGACCGCGGCCGCCGCACCGGCGTCCACGTCGGGCGAAAGACGCTCCGGGAGGAATCCGACGGCCGCCGCCGGGTCGACGCGGTAATCGATCCACAGCATATTCCCGGAGAAGTGCCATGGCGGTTCCGAGACCATGGAGGATTTCCCGGAGGGCGACAGAGGAAGTGAGTATCCGATGGGCTCGGACCGAGAAAGCGAAGTCATGGAAGAAGGCTATCTTCGAGGGCCGTTGAAGGAAACGGATCGGCCCTGGCGGCTTTCCGGCATCGTTCAGCAGGTGAGTCCCGACGGCAGGTGTGATCTGGGCCCCGGATATCTGGCGTCGAATCTCGTTCCCGTGACGGACGTGGCACGGGCCTATCAGGTCGCGCTCGCTCGCTACGGCGCCGCCGCGCTGTCCTACGGCCACAACCAGGGCCCGCTGCCGCTGCGTGCGGCCGTCGCCGCCCGGATCGCGCTCGCCGAGGGCGTGGACTGCGACGCCCGGCACGTCCTCGTCACCGCCGGCACGTCCCAGATGCTCGACGTGCTGGCCGGCGTGCTCGGCGCTCCGGGCGACACCGTCCTCGTCGAGGCCCTCCACTACGACCTGGGCGTCCGGATCCTGCGCGACCGGGGGCTGACCGTGCGGGCCGTGGAGATGGACGAGTCGGGGATGGACCCCGGCGCGCTGGACCTGGCCGTCCGCGACGAGCGCGCGGCCGGGAGGAGGGTGGCGCTGGCCTATCTCGTGCCCACCTTCCACAACCCGACCGGTCGCCTGATGCCGGCGGAACGCCGGCGGTCGCTGCTCGACGTCGCGGCGCGGCACGGGCTCGTGGTGGTCGAGGACGACGCCTACGGGGAGTTGGGCCTGGACGATGGCCCGCGATGTCCGTCCCTCGCGACGATGTCGGCGTTCCGGGGCGTCATCCGGCTCGGGACCTTCTCGAAGTCGCTCGCCCCCGGGCTGCGGCTCGGATGGTTGGCCGCGGACCCCGGCACGACCGCGAGGCTCGCCGGCCTCGGTCTCTTCGACAGCGGTGGGTGTCCCAACCAGGTGGCGGCGCTCGCCGTGGCCGGCCTGCTGGAGGACGGCGGTTACGACCGTCATCTCGCCCGGCTGAGACCGTGGTTGGCCCGGCGCCGCGACGCCCTCCTGGACGCGCTGCGCGGCTGCCGGCCGGCCGGGTTCCACGTCGCTCCACCGCGGGGCGGACTGTTCCTCTGGGTGCGGCTGCCCCCCGGATACGGCGAGCAGGCCGCCACGGCGGACGCGGCCCGGGTCGGGGTGTCGGTCACACCCGGCTCCCGCTTCGGAGCGGACGGCGACGCCGTACGCCTGGCGTACGGACAGTACGACCCGGAGCGGTTGAGCGCCGCGGGCGCCGCCCTCACGGACGCCTGGAACTCCGCCACCAAGTGTTTCCGGCGGTGAACACCGCGGGATTTCCAGGGGTTAGCCTCGCGGCATGGATGTCGAGATCTCAACGCTGGCCGAGCGCCCGGAGTTGCTCGTGAGTGTGTGGGAGCTGGATCCGGGCTGGCCCGCTTTCATGTACCACGGCCCGGTGGCCGATGCGCACTACGGTCATTTCCTTGACACTTTCCTGGATTTCTCCCTGGTGGCGACGTCGGGTTCACGCGTGGTCGCCCGCGGATACACCGTTCCCTTCACCCTGGACTTTCCCGGCAGAAAAGAGCTTCCACCCGACGGTTGGGACCGCATGCTCATCTGGGCGTTCACCGACCACCGCTGTGGGCGGAAGCCGGACACCGTGGGCGCGGTGGAGATCGTCGTGGCCCCCGACCAGCGCGACAAGGGCCTGTCCTCGACCATGCTCGCGGCCATGAAGGACAACGCGCGGCGGCACGGCTTCACCCGCATGGTGGCTCCCGTGCGCCCCACCGCCAAGCACGAGGAACCCGAAACCCCCATGGGCGAATACACGGAGCGGACCCGAGCCGACGGACTGCCCAGCGACCCCTGGCTACGGGCCCACGTCCGAATCGGCGGCAGGATCACCGGGGTCGCGCCGGCGTCCACCGTGATTTCGGGCTCGCTGGGGCAGTGGCGGGAGTGGACGGGGCTGCCCTTCGAAACCGAGGGACCGGTCGTCGTCCCCGGTGCCCTGGCCCCCGTGTGGTGTTCCCCGCGGCAGGACTCCGCCGTCTATGTCGAACCGAACGTATGGGTCGAGTATTCGCTGTCGCATTGAGAGCGGGGAGGCGTTTCCGCACCACGGGAGTGACGACGGAGGGGGCCCTCTTATGCGTTCACCGAGAATCGGAGATGACATGACAGCACCGCAGCGGACGCGGGAAACCATCGACCACATAGGGATATGCGTCGCCGACCTCGAGGCCGAAGTCCGCTCCTGGGTGGACGGGTACGGCTTCACCGTCGTGGGCGTGGCCGGCTCGCCGAGCCAGGGCTTCCGGGGGGTGGCCGTACGGCAGGGGGCGATCACGCTGGCGCTGACCCAGGGAACCTCCCCGAACCACCCGGCGGCCCGATACGTCGAGGTGCACGGCGACGGGGTCGCCGACATCGCGCTCCGGGTCGCCGACGTCCCCGCCGCCCTCGCCGACGCCAGGGACGGAGGCGCCGTCCTGATCCGGGGCGTCGTCGAGCACGACGACGGGACGGGCGTCGAGGCCACGGCGGTGGTGAAGGCGTTCGGCGAAGTCGTGCACACGCTCGTGCGGCGCGCCTCCGACGAAGGGCCCGCGCTTCCCCCCGGGTTCACCCCGGCCGGGCAGGAAGACCCGGTGGCTCCGAGCGGGGCGGGCGTGCCGGGGCTCCTGGAACTCGATCACGTCGCGGTGTGCCTCGAGGCGGGCTCGCTCGATTCGACCGTCGCGTACTACGTGCACGCGCTCGGTTTCCGGGACATCTTCGCCGAGCGCATCGTCGTCGGTTCTCAGGCGATGAACTCCAAGGTCGTGCAGAGTGCCGGCGGCAGCGTGACCCTGACGCTCCTCGAACCCGACCGGAAGGCGGACCCCGGGCAGATCGACGCCTTCCTCGACCGGCACCAGGGTGCCGGCGTCCAACACCTCGCCTACTCCACGAACGACGCCGTCCGCACCGTGCGCGCGCTGGCCTCGCGCGGGGTGGGTTTCCTCGAGGCCCCCGCCGCCTACTACGAGCTTCTCGGGCAGCGGATCGACCTCAAAGGCCACTCGCTCCAGGAGCTGCGGGCGGCCAACCTCCTCGCGGACGAGGACCACGCCGGTCAGCTGTTCCAGGTCTTCACCCGCTCGACCCATGCGCGCCGCACCCTCTTCTTCGAGGTCATCGAGCGCAACGGCGCCAAGACCTTCGGGTCGTCCAACATCAAGGCGCTCTACGAGGCGGTGGAGCTGGAACGGGCCCAACGAGCGGGAGAGGACTGGTGATCGAGCGGGACGCGAAGGCCCCCGCCTCCCTCGCCGAGCCCCTGTCACTGGCCGACTACGCCGACCTGGCACGGGCCGCGCTCGGCCCGGCCGCATGGGACTTCATCGCCGGTGGCGCGGGGGAGGAGCGCACCCTGACCGCCAACACCGCCGCGTTCGAACGCCTGCGGCTGCGGCCCCGCGTGCTGGCCGGACTGGCCGAGGCGGAGACGGCCACCGAGGTCCTCGGCGGCCGGTGGACGGCCCCCCTCGGGGTGGCCCCCATGGCGTACCACACCCTGGCGCACCACGAAGGGGAGCTGGCCACGGTGCGCGCGGCCGGGGCGGCCGGCCTGCCCGTCGTGGTGAGCACCTTCGCGGGGCGCCCGTTCGAGGAGTTGGCGGCCGCCGCGCAGGCCCCCCTGTGGCTTCAGGTGTACTGCTTCAGAGACCGGGAGGTGACGCGGCGGCTCATCGAACGAGCCGAGCGCGCCGGCTTCGCGGCGCTGGTGCTCACCGTGGACGCGCCGCGCCTGGGCAGGCGGCCGCGGGACCAGCGCAACGGCTTCCGCCTCCCGCCCCACGTGGTGCCCGCGAACCTGCCCGCCGTCGCCCCGGGCCACTACGCCGCTCCGGCGGAGCACGGACGAGCGGCGCTGGACCCGGCGCTCGACTGGTCGGTCCTGCCGTGGCTGCGCTCGGTCAGCCGGCTGCCGCTGCTGCTGAAGGGCGTGCTGACGGCCGAGGACGCCGCCCGCGCCGTAGCGTCCGGTGTCGACGGCCTCGTGGTCTCCAACCACGGGGGCCGCCAACTGGACGGCGCGCCCGCGACACTCGACGCACTGCGAGAGGTCACCGCCGGGGCGGCCGGCCGGTGCCCGATCCTGCTCGACGGCGGCGTGCGCCGCGGCGCCGACATCCTGGCGGCCCTGTCGCTGGGCGCCGACGCCGTGCTGGTCGGCCGCCCCGTTCTCCACGGCCTGGCCGCGGACGGACAACGGGGCGTGGCCGGGGTGTTGGGCATCCTGGTCGACGAGCTGCGCGAGGCCATGCACCTCACCGGAACGCCGCACCCGGCGGCGGCCGGGCCCTGGCTGGTCGCGCCCGGCACCACCCCGCCCCCACCGGCACCCGCATCGATCCCGGGCGACGACGCCCCGTTGCGGAGGACCGACCTCCACGCCTCGCTGTCGGACCCGGTGCTGGACGCGATGACCTTCCTCAACGAGATCGCCGACCGCTATCCCGAGGCGATCTCGTTCGCTCCCGGCCGCCCGCACGAGGCGTTCTACGACACCGAGCGACTCTTCGGCCACCTGCGCCGCTACGTCGACGACCTCACGGCCGACGGCGCCTCGCCCGCGGACGTCGCCCGTGCGCTGCACCAGTACGGCCCGACCGCCGGCATGCCACGCCTCCGACAACTGATCGCCGCCGCCCTCGAGGTGGACGAGGGCATCGAGGTACCCCCCGAGGCCGTGGTGGTCACGGTCGGCGCCCAGGAAGCCATGCTGCTGGTGCTGCGCGCCCTGTTCGCCGACCCCCGGGACGTGCTGCTGACCTTCAGCCCCTGCTACGTGGGGATCACCGGCGTGGCCCGGCTGCTGAACATCCCCCTGACCACGCTCGCCGAGGGCGACGAAGGCCCCGACCGCGCCGCCCTCGACGCCGCGGTGCGCGACGAGCACGCCCGAGGGCGCCGGCCGCGGGCGCTGTACGTGGTCCCGGACCACTCCAACCCCACGGGCGCCACCCTGTCCCTGCCCGCCCGCCGGGAGCTGCTGGCCTTCGCCGAACGACACGGCCTGTTCCTCCTGGAGGACAGCCCCTACCGACTGGTCGGAGACCGGCCCCGGCCCCCCACCCTCAAGTACCTGGACCGGGCCCACCGCGTGGTGCACCTGGGCTCGTTCGCCAAGACCCTGTTCCCAGGAGCCCGCGTCGGCTATGTCGTCGCCGATCAGCGGGTGACGGGGGCCGACGGTGCCACGACCCTGCTCGCCGACGAACTCACCAGGATCAAGAGCATGGTCACGGTGAACACGCCGTCACTCGGCCAGGCCGCCGTCGCCGGCGCGCTGCTTGCCTCCCCCGACGGCGGCGTCGCACGACTCGCCGCCCCGTCCGCCGCACACTACGCCAAGGCCCTGCGGCTGACCCTGGAGCAGTTGGCCAGGCACTTCCCGGCACGCGCCCGCTCCCGACTGGGGGTCGGCTGGAACGCCCCCGACGGTGGCTTCTTCCTCACGGTGCGCGTGGCGTTCCCCACCGGGAACGCGGCCCTCGTCCGCTCCGCCGAGCACCACGGCGTGCTGTGGACACCGATGTCCTCCTTCCACCCCGACGGCGGCGGCGAGCACGCCATGAGGCTGTCCGTCAGCGGCCTGCCACACGAGCGGATCGAGGAGGGCGTCGCCCGCCTCGCCGGCTTCATCGAGGCCGAGACCCTCGACCCACGCGACTGAGCCGCCCTCCACCGACGAACCCGCCGTTACCAACGGCCTGAACGGAGCATCCACGCAATGGCTGACCACACGAACCAGACGCAGCTCGCCGAGACCGAGCCGACCCCGCTCGACATGCCGTCACTGGCGCGCGTCCTCTTCGGGCACGCCGCCTTCCAGTACCTGCACGCGGCCTGCGAACTCGGTCTCGTCCGGATGCTCGCCGAGCACGGCGAGCTGGACAAGCACGAGATAGCCAAGCGCCTCGGCCTACAGGAACGCGCCAACGACATCCTGCTGCTCGGCTGCACCTCGCTGGGGCTGCTGGTCCGCGCGGACGGCGGCTACCGCCTCGCCGACCTGCTGACCACCCTCATCGGGTCCGGCGAGTGGGACCGTATCGAGGCCACCGTGGCCTTCGAGGGCCACATCGTCTACGAGGGCCAGACCGACTTCACCGAGTCGCTGCGCACCAACAGCAACGCCGGCCTGCGCCGGATCCGGGGCAGCGGCCACAACCTCTACCAGCGGCTCAGCGAGAACCCGAGCCTGGAACAGGTCTTCTACACGTACATGAAGTCCTGGTCGGAGCTGGCCAACGGGCATCTCGTCGAGCACGTGACGCCGCTGGGCTCCGGCCGGCTGCTCGACTGCGGCGGCGGGAACGCGGTCAACGCGATCGCTCTGGCCGGGGCCGACCCCGACCTGCGCGTCACCGTGATCGAGATCCCGCAGAGCAAGGAGATCGCCGAGCGGGAGATCAGGGAGGCCGGTCTCGCGGACCGGATCTCCGTCATCGGCGGCGACATGTACAGCGAGGAGTTCCCCGAGGGCTACGACACCATCCTCTTCGCCCATCAACTGGTGATCTGGACCCTGGAGGAGAACACCGAACTGCTGCGCAAGGCGTACCGGGCCCTGCCGTCCGGCGGCCGGGTCGTCGTCTTCAACTCCATGTCCAACGACGAGGGGGACGGGCCGGTGGTGGCCGCCCTGGACAGTGTCTACTTCGCGGCGCTGCCGGAGGAGGGCGGCATGATCTACTCCTGGCGGCAGCACGAGGAGTGCCTCGGGGCCGCCGGGTTCACCGACGTCCGGCGCATCCCGTGCCACGGCTGGACGCCGCACGGCATCATCGTCGCCAGCAAGCCGTGATCACGGGGCGGCCGCCGGGGCCGCGCCGCTGAGAGACGCGCCCGAGGAGGTCTCCCGCCTCCTCGGGCGCGTCTCGGCTCTTCTCAGACGGCGGATCCCGTCGCCCTCTCGGGCACGTCGGTGGCCTTGCCGGCACGGTGGGCGTCGGTCAGGTCGTTTCCGGTCGGCCGGCCCAGGAGCGAGGTGAGCAGCGGACCTGCCATCGCGGTCGTCACCACGGCCATCACGACCATGAGCGAGTAGAGTTCCCGGCCGAGGAAACCCAGTTGCAGGCCCACGTTCAGGACGATGAGCTCGGTCAGGCCACGGGTGTTCATCAACGTCGCCAGAGCGGCGGACTGCCTGGCCGGCATCCGGTTCAGTCGGGCGGCGACGAACGCGCCGACGAACTTGCCCCCCACCGCGACCAGCAGGATCAGCACCAGGTCACCGAGGCCACTCGCGTCGAGTCCCGACAGGTCGACCTGGAGGCCCGCGATGAGGAAGAACACCGGCAGGAGCAGCGTGCCGCTCAACGGGGCGAGCCGGTCGTGCACTTCACGGCGGAGCCGCTCGGTGCCGGGGCGGGGGAGAACGACGCCGAAGAGGAACGCGCCGAAGATGTAGTGCAGGCCGAGCCACTCGGTGGCGGCGGCGGACAGCAGCAGGCCGGTGAGGACGCAGGCGAAGACGTTGGGGGTGAGCCGGAGCGAGGGGCGACGGTCCACCATCCGGCGCAGCGCCGGGCGCAGCACCGTCAGCATGCCCAGCAGATAGGGAACGGCGAGCAGGATCCGCCATTCGTCCGTGCCGGCCGAACCACTGATGGCGACCACGGCGGCGAGCAGTGACCAGGCGAGGATGTCGTCGATCGAGGCGCAGGCCAGCGCCACGGCGCCCAGCGGCGTACGGCTCATGCCCCGGTCGGTGAGGATCCGGGCCAGCACCGGGAACGCCGTGATCGACATGGCGATGCCGATGAAGAGGATGAACGCCGTTCTGTCGCCGGTGCCGTGCCGGTCCATCAGGTACAGACCCAGCAGCGCGCCCAGTCCGAAGGGCAGCAGGACGGAGCTGATCGACACGGTGAGGGCTATGTTCCCGCTGCCTCTGATCAGGGCGGCGTCCCACTCCAGGCCGACGATGAACATGAAGACGGCGACCCCGACCGCGGCCAGGGCACCGAGCAGGGGCCGGGTGTCGTCCGGGAAGAGGGTGTCGGAGATCGCCCCCTGGAAGAGGGTCGGCCCCAGCGCGATACCCGCGAGGACCTCACCGATCACGGCGGGCTGGCCGAGGCGTTGGGCCAGGGCGCCGAGCAGCCGTGCCAGGACCACCACGATGGCGAGGCCGATGAGAAGTGAGACGGTCTGATGCGTGGTCATGTGAGCGGTCTCCGTTCGTTACGGGTCCGGCCCGCGGTGACGCCGAGGGGGCCCGTGACGGGATCGGTGGACCGCATGGGGCACTGGTGGTGAGGAGATCGCCCACCGAACCGGTGCCCGGCCTGCTTTCCGGCAGGCCGAAACCGGTCAGGAGTGAGTGCGCCCCGCGTTGGCTGTCGGCATCCCCCGTTGAAACGGCGTTGGCGTGGTCGTGGAGGGGTGGGCCGATCACCCCTCGAAAGACATCGTCGGCACCTCGTCAGTTTCATCGAAGACGGACGATGTCGCCGTTCATATGTGATGTCATCGGCAAACTTAGGACGCTTCCGCCCGGGCCGTCAAGGACGGGGAACGCGAGCGGGGCCGGAGACGCACGGGAGGTGCGTCTCCGGCCCCGCGGTGGTACGGCGTGGCGCGTAGCGGCGAGCTGACTCCCGCTCAGCCGCTCACCAGCTGAGCTCGTGGCAGCCGTCGTGGTCGGCCGGTTCCACCTGGAGCGTGGCGTGGGCGACGCCGTGGCGGCGGCGAAGCACGTCGCGGGCCTGGTCGAGGACGGAGTGGGTGTCGACGGAGTGGGCGGCGACGAGGTGGGCGGTGGCCACGGGCATGCCGGAGGTCAGGGTCCACAGGTGGAGATCGTGGACGTCCGCGACCCCGTTGATGGCGGCCAGGTCGTCGGCCACGGCGTTCACGTTCATCCCCTCGGGGGCGTGCTGGCCGAGCACGGCGAGGACCTCGCGGCCGAGCATGACGGCACGCACGACGACGAAGGCGCCGATGGCCACGGCGATGACGGTGTCCCAGGTGGTCTGGCCGGTGGCCGCGACCAGCCAGCCGGCGATGATGACGCCGACCGACCCGGCGGTGTCGGCGACGACCTCCAGGTAGGCGCCCTTGACGTTGAGGCTGTCCGAGGCACCTGCTCGGAGAAGGAGCAGGGCGGCGATGTTGGCCGCCAGGCCGAGGGCGCCCACGATCAACATCGGCCCGGTCTCGACCTCGGCGTCGGAACCGATGCGCCCGACGGCCGCGATCACGATGTAGGCCGCGACGCCGAGCATGAGGAGGACGGCGAGGCCGGAGGCGAAGATCTCGGCGCGGTAGGACCCGTAGGTTCGGCGGCCGGTGGTGTCGGGGCGGGTCGCGATGCGGGTGGCGATCAGCGCGGCGGCCAGGGTCACGACGTCGGCCGCCATGTGTCCGGCGTCGGACAGCAGGGCCAGGGAACCGGAGATGAGGGCGTAGACGAGCTCGATGACGAAGAAGGTGCTGATGAGCACGAAGGAGACTGCCAGGCGCCAGCGGTGACGGCCGGAGGCGGAGGTGGTTCCGTGGCTGTGTCCGTGCCCGTGGTTGTGTCCCATCAGTGGTCTCCGGTGCGTTCGGGGTGGATGGCGTCGGTGTGCTCGGTGTGGGCGACGGCGAGGTCGAGGAGCATGCGCACGTGCGCGTCCGCCAGCCGGTAGTAGGCCATCCGGCCGGCACGGCGGGCGGTGACCACGCGGTGGGCGCGCAGCAGCCGCAGGGCGTGTGAAGTGGCCGACTCGCTCAGCCCGGTGACGGCGGCCAGGTCGCACACGCACAGTTCGCCGTCCAGCAGGGCGACCAGGATCCGCAGCCGGCCCGGGTCGGACATCAGGCCGAAGACGTCCGCGGTGTCCGCCAGTTCCTCATCGGGGGGCATCCGGGTGCGCACTTCGAGAACCCGGTCCTCGTCCACGATGCGGGCGGCGCACCCGTCCGCCGACACCGGCCCATCTGAACAGCTCTTCATGCGTGCATGGTGTGGGAGGTGGTGACGGGTTGTCAAAGGCTGCAGTGGTGACCGTTGTCAACCTCATTAACACGCCCCTGACCTGCGGCGATGCGAACGTGGACGAGGTGGCGCCCCTGGTGGGCGTTCTCCTGGGGCCCGTGCCGACTACTGCGGCTGTCGTGATCCTTGACGACGCCAGTGGAAGCGTCCTAAGTTTGCCGATGACAACATGGGCCAATGATTACATCGTCGCTTCCCGATGAGACCGACGGGGTGGCGGCGATGTCGCGCGAGGGGTGACCACCCGCTCGTCGAGGACCACGTCGACGCCGTTTCACGGGGGTGCCGACCATCGAGGCTTGGCGCACTCCTGAGCCGGCGTCTCGCCTGCCTGGATCGCGGGTCGTCCACCGGCCTGCCTGGTGCTCTGGCCGTACGGAGGCATTCCGCAATTTAAGGGGGAATTGTGGACTTTGGCTTATGTGTCGAGCCGCGGTGGCGGTACGACCTGATCCTGCCCGCGGCTCGCGACCGGACGGCATCCGCCGGTCATCCCCGCCCACCGCTCCCCGGTGCGGGCGAGGTTCGACGGCTTCCGTGACGGACCGTCGCCGACGCGGCCGGTCCCGTTGACCGGAGGCTCAGCCCCCCAGCGGCGACGACAGTGACAACTCCCTGACCCGGTCACCAGGCGGACGCGCGAGGGACCCACATCGCCACGCCCCGCGGTGGGCACTTTCCGTGCCGCGGTGACCACACTCCGAAGTCCTGTCTCCCATGACCCTCTCCGAGGTGGTAACGATGGCTTTCTCCGACGGACCCGTGCGGGCCGAGACCCTGGTCGATCTCCTTCGCGCCCGCGCGGCGCACCAGCCCGAGCAACTGGCCTATGTGTTTCTGGCGAGCGACGGCAGCGAGGAGACCCGCTGGACCTACTCCCAACTCGACCGCCGGGCAAGGGAGATCGCAGCGGCCATACGCACGACGGCCAAGCCGAGAGACCGGGCGCTGATCCTGCAACCGCCCGGGCTCGAGTACGTCGCGGCCTTCTTCGGCTGCCTGTACGCCGACCTCATCGCCGTCCCCGCCTACCCGCCCCGGGCGACTCGCCGACTGGGACGGCTGCAGGCCATCATCGACGACGCCCAACCGAGCGTCGCCCTCGCCAACGACGCCATCGTCAGGACCGCGGCCCGTCACTTCGGCGCGACCGCCGAACAGCGGGGCATGCGCTGGCTGAGCACCGACTCCGTCGGCGCGGGCGACGGGCACTGGGACCAGCCGGACACCGCCGGCAGCGACATCGCCTTCCTCCAGTACACCTCCGGAACCACCGCCACACCCAAGGGCGTGATGGTCAGCCATGCCAACCTCCTGCACAACTCGCTGGTCATGTACCGCCGGCTCGAGCACACGCCCGACTCCCGCATGGTCAGCTGGCTCCCTCCGTACCACGACATGGGGCTGATCGGCGGCATCCTGCAACCGCTGTACGGCGGCTTCCCCGGCATCCTCATGGCGCCGGCGACCTTCGCCCAGGACCCGTACCAGTGGCTGCGCGCCATCTCCGTCTACGGGGGCACCACGTCGTTCGCCCCGAACTTCGCCTACGACCTCTGCGTGGAGCGGATCACCCCCGAGCAGCGCCGCACGCTCGACCTCAGCGGCTGGCACGTCGCCACCAACGGTGCCGAGCCCGTTCGCCCCAGCACCCTGCGTTCCTTCGCCAGCGCCTTCGCGGACTGCGGATTCGACCCCGACAGCCTGGGCCCGGGCTACGGCTTGGCGGAGGTCACCCTGGCGGTCTCCGGATGCGAACGCTCGGCCGTGGAAGCCGTCTTCTCCGCCCAGGGCCTGGAGCGCGGCGACGTCATCCCTCTGAGCGGAGCCTCGGAGGACGCCCGAACCCTGGTCAGCTGCGGCCACAGCTTCGATCCCGAACAGCGGATCATCATCGTCGAGCCCGACGCCCACACCCTCTGCCCCACCGGCCGCATCGGCGAGATCTGGGTGTCCGGAGCCAGCGTGGCCCAGGGCTACTGGCAGCGACCCGAGCAGACCGAGCACACCTTCAACGCCCGCCTCACGGACGGCAGCGGCCCCTACCTGCGCACCGGAGACCTCGGGTTCTGGCACGACGGCCGCCTCTACATCGCCGGCCGCAGCAAGGACCTCATCATCGTCCGCGGCCGCAACCTCTATCCCCAGGACCTCGAACTGTGCGTCGAGCGCAGCCACCCGTCCCTGCGCCCCAACGGCTCCGCCGCCGTCGCCCTGGACGCCGACGGGCAGGAGCGGCTGCTGATCGTGGCGGAACTGACCCGGGAGAAGGAGGCCCCCGACTTCGACGCGGTGACCACCGCCGTCACCCGCGCCGTCGCGGCCGAGTTCGAGGTCGCCGTGCACACCCTGGTCCTCATCCGCAGCGGCACGATCCCCAAGACCTCCAGCGGGAAGATCCAACGACACGCCTGCCTGCGCGGCTACCTCGACGGCGATCTCCACGTGCTCGCACAGTGGGGTGGTGCCGACGAGCCCGACACCGGTGTCGGCGCCCCGGCCGACTCCGCACCCGCCGCCCTCGGCCGCCCGGAGCAGGCCGCTCAGAACTACCTTCGGGCAACCATCGCCCGCCAGTTGAAGACCTCCACCGACACGGTGCGCTCCGACGACCGGCTCCTCGACATCGGCCTGGACTCCCTCGCGGTCTTCGGCCTTCTCGCCCAGGTGACGCGCGAACTCGGGGCGAAGTTCCCCGCGACCGTCCTGATGGACAACCCCAGCATCGCCGAGCTCGCCCACGACATCGTGCGCCAGCGAGGCGACGCCCTGCCCATGGGGCCCGACGGTCTGCTGCGGTCCGCCGACACCGCCGAGTCCGCCGAGTCCGCACTGCCGGTCGTGGTGGACGCCGCGGGGGAACGGTTCCAGGCGTTCCCGGTGACCGACCAGCAGCAGGCTTATTTGTTGGGTCGGTCGGATGCGTTCGAGTTGGGGAATGTGTCGACGCATGCGTATCTGGAGTTCGAGGGGGTGGGGTTGGATCTTGAGCGGTATGTGTTGGCGTGGCGGCGGGTGA